>NZ_LIQR01000263.1 GCF_001418575.1 Peterkaempfera griseoplana | reverse complement strand
GTCCTCGACCGTCCCCCCGTCATGCCCCCCGCTGTGCGTCCCGAGCCCCTGCCGCTGCTTCCGCGCCCATGAGCCCCGCCCCCTCGAGCCACCCGCCGCACTGCGGGCCGACCGCCGCACCGGCCACCATGATGAACCCGCCGGGGCCGACACGGAATGCGGCAGTCCTCGCGGACCGTCCAGGGCTGCGGGATTGACGGAAAGTCACCACCCGCCCCCCGGGCGGTACCTGTTCCGGTGGGCCGCTCCCTCCCGCATGGTACCGGGGCTCCGCTGATCCGGAAGGGTGCCGCGCCGCCCTGTTGCGGCCCCGCAAGCTGGCTGGAAACGCGGACAGGACGAAGCCCCTCGGTCACGGGGTAACGACATCTGTAAACGCCACTCGCAGGCATTTAGGCCGTGACCTGGGTCGATTCCAGGGGGCCGAAGCGTCACGCTCTGTGATTGGGAAGCTGTGATCTCACGTATGCGAACCATGCCCGGCGGGCGGGGCTGTCGCCGGGCCGGGATGCCTCGCGCTGGCCCGTCGGGGGAGGGGTGGCGCGTTGCGCCACCCCCCGGACGAGGCACAGGGGGACTGCAAGCCTGTCCGGGGGGTGGGTCTGTGAGGGCTGGCAGTGCAGGCCGCAGGAACCGGGTCTGTCACTGTGCTGGCTGCCAGCCCTGGGCATATGACGCTATGCGATCGTGAACGGTTCGGGGCCGATCTGATTCACCGCTTCACCATATCTACTTAACGTTCACTCGTGAAGCTCTGATAGCTATCAAGGTCCCCGTGAATCCCTAGCCTGGCCAACCACCGACACGCACCACGCCACCAGGGATCCACATGCAGCCCGACGCGCACGCCTACCAGCGCGTCGCCGCCGACCTCCGCCACCGCATCGCCGCCGGAGAGTTCCCACCCGGAGCCCGACTCCCCTCCTGGCGAACCCTCCAACGGCAATACCAGGTCGGCTACGGCGTCATCGCCGACGCCATCGCGCTGCTCCGTACGGACGGACTCGTGGTCTCCACCCAGCGGACCAGCGTCACCGTCGCCGATCCTGCAAAAGTGCAACAGCTCACCGACGTCGACGCACCCTGGCCCCACGGCCGAGGCGACATCCAACGCGGCACGGCCCCAGCGGACCAGTCCCTTGCCGCCCGCCTTGACGTCGAGCCGGGCACCCGGGTGGCATGGGAGCGCGTCGAGCTACTGGATGAAGACGGCCGGCCCTCCCATCTCTGCGCCGTATACCGCAGACCCGGCTCCCGGAACGCAGCCGTGCGCACGATGGACGCCGTGGCGCGAGCTCGCATGCTCAGCGCCGAGGAGGCCGAGCATCTGGGGCTCGCCATAGGGGTGACGCAGGTCGTACGGGCGACCCGGGTAGACGAGCAGGGCCAGCCGGTTGAGACCGTGGAGCTGGTGCTGCCTGCGGACCGGTGGTCTGTATCTCTCGGGTGAGCCAGCCATCTCGCGGCTCCTCGTTGTTCTCGCGGCGGAACCAGGCCTGCCACCAGCTGGACGGCACCGACGGCGGAAGCCACGGACCATCAGTGTCCTCCGTTGCGGCAATCGCGAGCACGTGCAAGAACCGCAACTCGCAGCTGCCCGGATCCGCAGCGTCCAGCGGCAGCACCACCTTGAGCTCCCGGCCTGCATCGGTGGACGCAGCGCATCCCTCGCACCGGCCACAGGGCTCGAAGAGGTCGACGACGTTCATCGGCGCTCCCGACACACACAGCCAGCCATCCGGCACACACAGTCGAGCCGGCCGCCCGGGGCCTGGACAGTCCCGGGACATTCGTCGTGCATGTTGAGCTCCGCGCAGTGCGGGGAGAGCCATCGCTCGTCGCCGACCTGAGCCGGCGCGACCGACCGCAGTGCACGCATGTACGCCTGGTAGCAGCCCCCGTCCGAGGCCTCGACGGCGCTGGCCCGGCCCGGGCGGCAGGCGGTGCAGTGCCCGCACTTGCGCCAGGTCGTGCCCGCCGCGGAGGTCACAGCTCGCCCCGGTGCTGAACGCAGCCTGTGACCGGCCAACCGAGGCGCCCGCCGTCGGCGGACTCCGTGTGGACGTGCCCCACCCATGTCAGTGGCCCTCCGGCCTCTCCGCAGACGAAGCACGCACGGCCATGCAGCTGCGCGGTAGTCAACTGCGGCGCCACTTGCAGCGAGGCAAGTTCGGGGCCGCTCGGCACCCAGGGGGCGCACAGCGGGGTAAGCACACACACGGTCGGGTCTCCTGACTGCGGATCCACTCCCGGACTGGGCTGGTACGAGTAGCGTTGCCGTGACGGATGGTCAGCACCACAAGGTCGCTGTCCGCTCCTGTCCGCACCGCTGCGGACACCGCGGACACCCGGGGGAATCCCGATGCCCGAAGAGTCCTTCGCCCACGCATTACGCCGCCTACGGGGCACCCTGTCCGTACGCGACGTCGCCCGCCTCGCCAGCGTGGGCAAGAGCACCGTCGGCGACCTGGAGACCGGCCGCCGCCAGCCCACTTCCGCCGTTGCCGCCGCACTCGACGCCGCCCTCCACGCCGGCGGACAACTCGTCCGCCTGGCCGAGGCCCCGCCCGGCACCCCTGTCCGCGAGCAGGCCGCCGCGCTGCAGCGAGGACTCGTCGACGCGCTCGCCGCCGGCCCCATGAGCGCAGCCTCCCTCGAGGAATGGGAGTACACCATCGTCCGGCACGGCCGCGCCACCCGCTGGCGGCCGGAGGCAGATCTGCTGCCCGAGCTCGTGAGCGACTTCGGTGACCTTCAGCGGTTGCTCGCCCACCGACACCCCGTGCAGGTTCGCCGCCGCCTCGTCCTGGCCGCGGCGCAGATGTCCGGCCTGATGGCCCTCACCCTGCTCAAGCTGGGTGACCCGGCATCGCGGGACTGGTGGCGCACAGGGCGGGCAGCGGCTGCAGCAGCCGAGGACCGAGCCGCACTCTCTTGGATGTACGCGCAGGAGTCCTACCAGCTGTACTACGGGTCAGACCTGGAAGGCGCGGTAGAACTGGCCGCCCGGGCGCAGCATCTCGCTGGCGGCCTTCCATGCGTAGGTGTCGCCCTGGCGGCGCCGCTGGAGGCCCGGGCGCTGGCCCTGCTTGGCCGCCGGGAGCAGGCAGCGGACGCCCTCCAGCGAGCGGCCGCCGCTCTGCAACGCCTGCCCGCCGAGCAGCACGTGGCGTCGGCCTTCGGGTACTCCGAGAGTCAGCTGGCCTTCCACTCCGGAAACGCCTGGACACACCTCGGCGAGACTGAGCGGGCGTGGGAGCACCAAAGGCGGGCCCTGGAGATCTACCCCGAGTCCGACCGCATGGATCGGGCCCTGATCCAGCTTGACCGGGCGGTGTGCCTTGCACAGGACGGCGACCCAGCGCAGGCGGCCGCGCATGCGGTGGCCACGCTGGACGCCCTACCGGAGGAGCATCGCAGCGCACTGATCATCTACCGGGCTCAGGAGCTGGCGGCTAGGGTGCCCGAGGCACGAAGTGTGCTGGAAGTGCGGGTGCTGCGGGAGGTCCTGGAGTTGCCCGCCGGATCATGAAGGGGCGGGCAGCTGGTGGCACTGCAGATCCATCGGGCGACCGAGGACGACGCGGGGATCATCTCGACGCTGATCGGGGAGATCGAGGCCTACTACGGCGGGGACGGCCAGCCCGGCGACATTGACCAGATCCGTCTGCTGCTCTTCGGCGCGCAGCCGGTCGCCACCGTGCTCCTGGCTCGTGACGGTGGCGAGGTACTGGGCATGGCCTCGTACACCTACCTGTGGCCCGCGGCCGGAGCCTCCCACTCGCTGTACCTGAAGGAGCTCTTCGTTCGCGAGGACGGGCAGCGCCAGGGCGTGGGGAAGGCGTTCATGGGGGAGCTGCAGGCGATTGCCCGGGAGGCGGGGTGCTCGCGGATCGAGTGGACCGCGGACCTCGACAACCCGCCCGCGCTGGGCTTCTACGAGGCGCTGGGGGTGAAGCGGCACGAGGGCAAGGTGTTCTACCGGGTGCCGACGGCCCCGTAGACTTGATCAGGTGCCGTCGCACCCCTTCCCCGAGGATCTCCTCCAGCTCCAGCGTGCGCTTGACGCTGCTGAGGAGGCGTGGCGTGAGCGAGTGCTGGCCCTGTACGCGCACCCGGTGATGCGGGAGGCGCGAGACCAGGGGCGGCAGGTCGACGTCGTCGCCGCGCTGCGAGCCACGGTTCGAGCCGGGTGATCTCGGCTCTGCCTACAATCGGCCCATGCCGAAACCCCTCGAACTGCCGTCTGACCTGATTGATCTCCAGCGGGCGGCGGACGCTGCCGACGCTGCGATCGAGGCGTGCGTTCAGGCCGAGGGCGGACCGACGCGCGCCGGGACGAGATGGACGGGCTGCGGCGGGCGTACGCGGATGCGGCACAGCGGATCTACGATCACCCGACGATGCAGCAGGCCAAGGCCGAGGGCTGCCATCACCAGACTCGGATGGCACTCAAGGCAGCTACCAAGGAGGAGCCCGCAGCCGAGGCCTGACCCTCCCCGGTCATGACGAAGCCGCCCCTGCCCGGATCGGGCAGGGGCGGCTTCCTCTCAGGATCCACGGATGAGGGGGGCATCCTCTGGGTTCGGCTCTGGCACCGACGCCCCGGTGGACCGGAGCGCCGTCTCCAACACGGCAGCCCACCGGCGCAGGGCCTGGATCGTCCGGTCCTGCAGCCGGGCGTGCTCCTCATGCTCCAACTGCCGGGCCTCCAAGCTCTGAATCTTGTGGGACTGGGAGGCGACCACCTCGGCGATCCCCGCGATCGTCGTGAGGTCACGCGCCTGCACAGGTTCTCCGGACGGGCGCGGCCCCGGGGGGTCGGGATGGGGCCGAGAGATCGCAGCGACCAGTACCGACCCGGCCACGCCCACCACCGCGATGATGACGCCCAGGACCGTCTGGTCACCCTCCACGTGTCTCTCCCTTAGTCATGACTGCCACGATCACCAGCAGGCCCACTGGCACGAGCAGCAGCGGCACGGACGCCCATGCCTGTCGGTAGTCGCCTGTCGCGCCCGCTGTGATGTAGGCGAGCGCCCAGATGAGCGGCGGCCCGGCTGCTGCCGCGAATCCCCACACGTCCCGTCCCGGCCGCAATAGCGCCGCCGCGATGGCCAGCAGGCCGCACAGCATCCAGATCCAACCCCAGGTGCAGAGGCTGACCACGGAGGTGATGGCCCCCGCTGCCCGGGAGACCCCGACGCGGGGCGTGGTGAGTAGTCCCACGCCGTACACGACCCACGGCACGCCGCAGACCAGGAGGGAGGCGCCGCGCCAGCCCAGCCGGGCGCGCAGCCGGGCCGCTGCGGCGCGCATCAGACGCCCGGCGCGATCGATGCGCTGCGCTTCGAGCCGATCGCGCGGGCAAGGATGCCCTTGACGAGGCTGCCGGTGGCCGCGATGCCGGCTGCCCCGACGGTCTCCCAGAAACTGGCGTGGAACATATCGGCGGGGCCCGCGGCGACGGCGACACCCGCGGCTGAGACCACGAAGGTCGCCAGTACTCGCTCGGTGAGGTCCAGGGCGTAGGTTTCCGCGGCCTTCGTGACGGCCCCGGGGATAGGCAGATTGATAGCCATGGCGGTGCTCCCTATGCGGTGACGGTGAACCCGTGGGCGGCGCCCAGGCGGGACAGGCTGGAGTGGCCGGGGATGCCGTCGGCGTCGTCGCCGGTGTAGCCGTAGCGGCGCTGGAGCGCTGCGTACGCGGTGACGGTGCGGCTGCCGAAGCTTCCGTCGATCCACTGAGGGGAGAGGACGCCCTCGGCGCCCAGGGCCTGCTCGACGACCAGGGCCTCCGCGCGGTGGGTGGTGTGGCCCTGCGCGGCCGCCGGGTCCCGGCGGGCGGCATCGACGACGTGGGCCAGGCTGACGCTGACCTTGGTGGACAGGCCGAGGATCGCTGAGGCACGGGCGAGGATCGCGGTGCGCTGTGCCTTGCGGACGTCGCCGGGGCAGCCGGTGTGGTTGCCCCAGGCTGCGGCGCCGACGCCGTGGTAGGTGAAGCCGTGCGCGGTGGCGGAGTTCACCACGGCCAGCGGCCAGCCGAACTGTGAGTGGCCCCATGCGTAGATGTGGGCTACAGCCTCGACCTGCTCCGGGGTGAGCGGGGTATCCGGGTGGCCCTCGGTCTCGACCGAGGCGTAGTACGGATTGCCGGCGCCCTGGGCCCAGGCGTAGTCGACACCGGTCTCGCAGTATTGCTCGATGCGGCCGTCGAGGCGCACCCAGAAGTCGCTGCTTGCCCGCGAGCTGGGGGTGTTGAACCAGCCGTACGGGCTTCCCGTGTCGTCCTGCACGTGCAGGACCAGGCCGCGACGCTCCAAGACGCCATCACGGTGGACGTTGACGACGGAGCGGTAGGTCGCCCCAGGCATGCGAGCCATGTGCCCTCCCGGGCATGACGAAGCCCCCGGGACGGTTGCCCGGGGGCTGACGGATGAGGTGGGCGGCGCGGTCAGACCACGCCGTTGCGGGAAGCCCACTACTTCAGAGCCTGATACGTCGCGGGAGCGTCAGGATCCCCTGCCGGAGCGGGAGCAAGAGGAGAGGTAGGCATCGGGACGGGGCGAGCGGCATCGGGAGGGGGTTGGGCCGGCCGGTCAGTAGCGCGTCCTGGAGGTCCAACGCTGAGGGGGTTGAGGCCTTTCGCGGACAGCCAGCCGGAGGTGATGACCACCCGGGCTTGGTCCAGATACCGCTGCTACAACGCTGCGGCTTTTGTACGGTGCCCAGGTGATGCACTTCAGGGTGCCGTCCGCCGCATAGGCGCCGGCCGGGGCAGAGTGCCCGCCCTCGATCCGCGAGCCGGGGCACCAGTCCGCTGTCGGAAGAGGACGCCGTTGGTTACCCGGCGGTGATCGCTCCACCGCCCACCCCGCAGCCCCGTCCTCGGCAGCGGCTCTGAACGAGTCCACTCGTCATTCGTCAGATCAGCCCGCCCCACCGCAGGCACAACGAGCCAATCAGGCGATCGTCACGTGATCTGCCGGCAGAAACCTAGCGCGGTCGGCCGGTTAGAACCTATGTTCGCTGACCTGACGCTGGAACGCCGCGAGCGGGTGCCCCAGCACCGGTGGTTCGGCGGCCCTCGCTGCGTTGCCCATGAATCGCGTGCTCGTCAGCTCCGACAACCTGTGCGCCGGCTGGTGGATCCATGACAGCCGCATGACGCTCGATCATCCTCGGCGGTTCAACGCAGTCCTGCAGCGAAACGGCAGCTCAACGGCCCTGCGTCGGGGTTTCGGCGGGACCACCCGGGCGCCGCGGACACCACTCTTCCGGATGTCCGATATGCGGTATTCATGTCTTAGTATTCATATTAATCCTATCGTGGCGTGACCATCTATGACCCTGAGTCATCGCCCACGTCTAGAAGATGCTCCACGGTCTCCTGCCCCAGCGGCCGGTGGTGTGGTTCTGGCATGGCTGCTCGCAGTCCGTCAGGACTCGGCTCGCGGCCTCCGGGGCTGCAGGCGCAATGACCACCACAAGGAAAGGCTCACCTTCCATGGCAGTGGATGCCGTCCCGCTCGCCCCAGACAAGGGGCGCCGGCGCACTCGGCTCAGTCGGCGCACTCGGCGCACTCGGCTCAAAGGGGTGCTTTGTTTGCCCCTCGGGGTGACGGTGCTCGCAGCAGCCGCTTTCTTCCCCGGAAACGCGCACGCCGCAGAAGCTCCCGTGGGGCTCGGGACCACCCAGAGTTATGCGGTCCTGGGAGGCTCAACGGTCACGAACACCGGCCCCAGCGTCATCAACGGAGACCTGGGACTGAGCCCTGGCAGTTCGGTGACGGGCTTTCCCCCCGGAACCGTCAACGGAGTCCAGCACGTCGCCGATGCCCCGGCCCTGCAGGCTCAGTCCGACCTGGTCATCGCCTACAACGACGCGGCCGGGCGGGCACCGACGGCCCTGGTCGCGGGCGATCTCGTCGGGCAGACGCTGACAGAGGGCGTCTACAAGTCGTCAGGGCCCCTCGGCCTGACGGGATCGGTGACGCTGGACGCGCAGGGCGATCCCAGTGCCGTCTTCATCTTCCAGATCGCCTCGACACTCATCACGGGCTCGGCAAGCCATGTCAACCTCATCAATGGAGCTCAGGCGTGCAATGTGTTCTGGCAGGTGGGCAGTTCCGCCACCATCGGGACCAATTCCTTCTTCAAGGGGAACATCCTGGCTCTGACCTCCATCACGGTGCAGACCGGCGCCGTGATCGAAGGCCGGGCACTGGCACGCAACGGCGCGGTTACTCTCGATAACAACGTCATTACCAGGGCCGCCTGCACTGTCGGGCCTCCAGGACCTCCCGGGCCGACCGGGCCTCCAGGACCGACGGGGTCTCCCGGGCCGACCGGGCCTCCAGGGCCAACGGGGTCCCCCGGGCCGACCGGGGAACCTGGCCCGACTGGGGCACCTGGATCACCTGGAGCACCTGGGGCACCTGGTGCACCGGGATCACCGGGCGCACCTGGTGCACCGGGCGCACCGGGCGCACCTGGGGCACCTGGGGCGCCTGGCCCGACTGGGGCACCTGGATCACCCGGGGCACCTGGTGCACCGGGATCACCGGGCGCACCTGGGGCACCTGGGGCACCTGGGGCGCCTGGCCCGACTGGAGCACCTGGTGCACCGGGATCACCTGGGGCGCCCGGGGCGCCTGGCCCGACTGGAGCACCCGGAGCACCGGGCGCACCGGGAGCGCCTGGAGCACCCGGCCCGAGTGGAGCACCTGGATCACCCGGGGCACCTGGTGCACCGGGATCACCTGGGGCACCTGGGGCACCTGGGGCGCCTGGCCCGACTGGAGCACCTGGTGCACCGGGATCACCTGGGGCACCTGGGGCACCTGGGGCGCCTGGCCCGACTGGAGCACCCGGAGCACCGGGCGCACCGGGCGCGCCTGGAGCACCCGGCCCGAGTGGAGCACCCGGAGCACCTGGAGCCCCTGGGGCACCCGGCCCGACTGGAGCACCCGGGCCTGCCGGGCCTGCTGGGCCTGCCGGACCTGCTGGGCCTGCTGGGCCTGCTGGGCCTGCTGGGCCGGGCGGACCGGGTGGACCGGGCGGCGGCGGCTACGGCGGCGGTGACCACGGCGGGTACGGCGGCGGCTA
>NZ_LIQR01000262.1 GCF_001418575.1 Peterkaempfera griseoplana | reverse complement strand
GGGTAGCGCTACCCGCTGCACCACTCCGTGTGGTCGGACTTGATCTCACCGAACGCCGCGGAGACGTCGGCCACGCCCGTGTTCGGCCTGATCACCATGGAGCGGCCGGTGAAGTCGGGCCCGTTGTAGATCTTCCAGCACCAGCCGCCCGCCCGGCCCTGCTCGTCCACGCCCCGGGGGACGTTGTTGTACAGGGACTTGGCCCTGGCCAGCGCGGGCTCCGCACGGCTCGCACTGTGGTGGAAGGCGAACGTGGACACCGCCCCGGTGTACCCGGCGCCCGCATAGGCGCAGAGGGCGTCCGAGGCGCAGCCCGCAGGGGCCCTGTGGTGCCCGCCGCTCGCCTGGGCCGGGGCTGCCGGCGCGATTCCGGCGGCGGTCGCGGTGGCGAGTACGGCGGCGAGGGTCGCGGTCTTCATGGGGTTCATGCCGGTCTCCCTGTCCACCTCGGCATCGGCCGAGGCCAGTGGGGAACGTCGCAGGGGAACGTCGCAGCCGGAAGGACGGGCGGCCGGGACCATGCCCCGGCGGCGGCCGCTGGGTTCCACCGTACGTAGCCCCCGGCCTGCCGCAACTCGGCCGGGGGCCGGTCCGGAGGGCGACGCCGGCGCGGGCCGGGTACGGCAGCGGAGCACCGGCGCCGTACAGCGGCCGTGCCCGCCCCCACAGGCCAGGGCCGGATCCGGTATGTTCTCGGCGCTGCTGACGTTCCGACAGCTCCGGGGCACTCCCGCAGGCGCGGAGCAACACATGCCTGACAGGCCGTCAGCCTAACGGGAGGCCGCCGCGGGCGCCGCCCGGCGAGGGTCGGCCGGCACCCGCAGAGGATCCGCCGCTACGCCTGCTGCCCGGCCAGCGCCTCCCCGATGACGCGCGCACCGTCAGCGAAGGCCCCGGGGTTCGGACCGGAGTAGTTCAGTCGCAGATGGTTCCCGGCGGGTTCCGCCGGGAACCACTCGTCCCCGGGAGCGATGACGACTCCGGCGGTCTCGCAGTCGCGGACGAGCCTCGCCAGGTCGGTGGTGTCCGGCAGCCGCACCCAGAGGTTGAGCCCGCCCTGGGGCACCGCCTCCAGGCGCGCCTCGGGGACATGGGCCCGGAGTGCGCCGACCAGGAGGTCGCGGCGGGCGCCGAGCCTGCGGCCCAGGCCCCGCAGGTGGGTGCGCCAGGCGGGCTGGGTGACCACGTCCAGCGCGACCGCCTGCAGCAGGCCGCTGACGTACATCGACTCGGCCTGCGCACCGGCGAGTATCCGTTCCCGGGCCGGTCCGCGGGCGACGACGCCGGCGACCCGGACCGCCGGCGACACGCTCTTGGTCAGCGACCGCAGATACACCACATGGCCGCCGTCGTCGCGTGCGGCGAGCGGCACCGGAACCGCCTCGATACCGAGGTCGTGGGCCCAGTCGTCCTCGATCAGGAACGCTCCGTGCCGCCGGACGAGGCCGAGCACCCGGTCGGCCACCTCGGGTGGCCACTGGGCGCCGTTGGGGTTGGCGAAGCTGGGCTGGGCGTAGAACGCCCGCGCCCCCGTCTGTGCGAACGCCCGCGCCAACTCGTCCGGGTCCGGTCCGTGGACGCCGCTGGGGACGGGTACCAGGTGCACCCCCGCCTGGGCTGCCGCCAGGATCGCGCCCCAGTAGGTCGGCGACTCCACCAGCAGGGGTCGGCCCGCACCGACCAGCGTCCGGAAGGCGGTGCTGAGGCCGCTCTGGCTGCCGGGGAAGACGATGACGTCGCTCGGGGCCGGGGGCATCACACCGAGCGGTGTCGCCGCGCCCAGTTCGCCGGCGAACCACGCCTGCAGCTCCGGCAGTCCGGCCGCCGGCGGGCGGTTCACGGCGGCGTCGCTGCGGGCCGCCCGGGTGAAGGCGGCCCGCACCAGGCGCTCGGGCAGCAACTCCCGGTCCGGGTAGCCCGAGTGCAGCGCGATCACATCGTTGGGGACGGTCCGCAGCGCCGTGGAGAGCCTCGGGACGCGGCTGCCCGGCGAGCCCAGGGCCGCGGTCTGCCACCCGTAGTCGCCCGGGTGCGCCGCGCGGGCCGCGCGCACGAACGTCCCCACACCCGGCCGGCTCTCCACCATGCCCTGGGCCGCCAGGGTCCGCAGCGCCCTCTGCACCGTGACCGGGCTCGCCGCGTACTCGGCGACCAGCGACCGGGTGGAGGGAAGCCTCGCATCCGGCGGGGCCTTGGCGATCCACTCGCGGAGCCCTGCGACGATCCGTGAGCTGCTATCGTCATACATGACAGACAACAGTAGCGCTACTCTCCCCGGCACCTCGGCGATATCCCCCGGACGAGCCGAGCCTGCCAGGCATGCCGGACACGCCGGACACGGCTGGGGTCTGCTCGGGGTCGCGGCCTTCTCCTTCACCGTTCCCTTCACCCGGATCACCGTCGAGCACGGGGCGATGTCCCCGCTCTTCGTCGGCTGCGGACGGGCGGTCATCGCCGCGCTGCTGGCGGCGGCGCCGCTGACGGCCACCAGGCAGCGACTGCCGCGCGGCCTCCAGTGGGCGCGGCTGGGCGTCGTCGCCGCCGGTGTGGTCGTCGGGTTCCCGCTGCTGACCTCGTTCGCCCTCACCACGGCCTCGGCCGGACACGGAGCCGTCGTCATCGCGCTCCTGCCGGCGACGACCGCGGTGATCGCGGTGCTCCGCGGTCGCGAACGGCCCCCAAGGACCTTCTGGGTCACGGCGGGCGCCGGCGCCCTCGCCGCCGTCGCCTTCGCCTCCCTCCAGGGCGACCGGTTCGGCGGCCTCCACTGGTCCGATCTGCTGCTGCTCGGCGCCGTCGGCGCGGCCGGTACCGGCTACGCCGAAGGAGGGCTCCTCGCCCGTGAACTCGGGGCCTGGCAGACCATCTCCTGGGCCCTGGTGCTCTCCGCACCGCTGATGGCCGCCGGGGCGGGCCTCTCGGTGGCCCGGCACGCGCCCTCCGGGACACCGGTGGAGTGGGCGGCGTTCGCCTACCTCGGCGTGGTGAGCATGTTCCTCGGCTTCTTCGCCTGGTACTGCGGACTGGCCACGGGTCCGATGGCCCAGGTCAGCCAGATCCAGCTGGTGCAGCCGGTGCTGACCATCTGCTGGGCCGCACTGCTGCTGCACGAGCACCTGGGCTGGCCCACGGTCCTCGGCGCCGTCGCCGTGATCGCCTGCGCCGCCGCAGCCGTACGGACCCGGCTGGGGCGCGCGGGCGGCGCCCGGTAGGGCGCGGGCGGTGTCCAGGGGTCCCCACCCGACGGTGCCGACACCTCCCGGGCCCAGGCGGGCGGTCCAGCGGATGCGCCGCGGCGTCAACGGAGTCGACGCGCCCGCCGGGCACCCGCGACAATCCCGCCATGCCGCATGCATCCGATCCGCTCCCCGTCCTCTGGCTCTGCGGGCCGGCAGGCGTCGGCAAGACGACGGCGGGCTGGGAGTTCTTCCGCGGGCTCACCGCATCGGGGGTCACCGCAGGCTATGCCGACATCGACCAGCTGGGCATCTTCCTCCCCGGACCGCCCGAGGACCCGGACCTGCACCGGCTGAAGACACGGAACCTTGCCGCTGTGCTGGCGAACTTCCGTCGGCGGGGGGCGGTGTGCGCGGTGGTGTCGGGGATCGTGGACCCGGTGCGGGGCGTGTACGCCGGTGAACTGCCCGGTACCGAGCTGACGGTGTGCCGGCTGCGCGCGGACCCGGAGGAGCTGGCGCGGAGGTTCACCGGGCGCGGCATGCCGGCGCACCTGGTGCAGGACACGCTCGACGAGGCGGAGGGCCTGGACGCCACCGGCATCGGCGACCTGTGCATCGACACCACCGGGCTGCCGGTGGCCGAGGTGCTCCGGCGGATGGCCGAGCGCCTCGGCGGCTGGCCGGTCCGGGGGCGACGGGCCCGGGGCGGCGGGCCGGTCCGGGGGCGACGGGCCCGGGACGGCGGGCCGGCGCGGACTCCGGCGGGAGATTGCGAAGGACCCGGGGAGATCCCGGGACGCGCGCGGCCGGGAGTTGAGGCCCGGCCGCTCGCCGAGGCCCGGGCGGCGCGACCGCTCCCCGGCCGGCCGGGCCCGGGCGGCGCGGCCACGCCGTCGACATCTGCCGAGCCGGGAGCACCCGCCGCGGGCCCCCGGGTGCTCTGGCTGTACGGCCCCACCGGGGTCGGCAAGTCGACCATCGGCTGGCAGGTCCACCAGCGCGTCAACGACTCCGTCCGCAGCGCGTACCTGGACCTCGACCAACTGGCCTTCCTGCGCCCGGCGCCACCCGGCGATCCCGCCCTCCACCGGCTGAAGGCGGACAACCTGGCCGCCCTGTGGCGCGCCTACCGCGACGCCGGCGCAGCGGCACTCGTCGTCACCGGTCAGGTGCCGGACGAGGCGACCGCCGCGCTGTACACCGCAGCGCTGCCGCCCGCCGCCGTCACGCTGTGCCGTCTGCGGGCGGGCCGCACCGCCCTCGTCGAGCGGATCATCTCCCGCGGCCGGGGCGGCAGTTGGGCGGCTCCCGGCGACCCGCTGAAGGGCCGGGCCGTCGCGGAGCTGCTGCGCACCGCCGAAGGGGCGGTCGCCGCGGCTGCGGCCCTGGACCGGGCCGCGCCCGGACACCTGTGCGTCGACACGGACGGCCGCACGGTCGAGGAGTCGGCGGCCGCGGTCGTCGCCGCCTGGCGGAGGAGTCACGCCGCAGCCGCGCCGCCCTGACCCGCCCGACCGGCGCCCGCCGGGAGCCCGTCGGTGACATCGCCGCCGCAGTCCTTCGCACGGGCATGGCCTCGCCCGCACCGGACCGGTCCGGTCCGGAACCGCGCGTTGTGCGCGCACGGACGCCGACACCGGGACGCCGCCCGGCCGGCAGCGGTCCTACGCCGCAGGTGGACGCTCGAAGAAGGTCTCCAGGGTGACCGTGGCCTGGGTGCCGCTCACGCCCTCGATGGCGTACAACCGCCGCAGTACGTCCTGCAGTTGGACCGTACCAGCGGTGCGCACCTTCACCAGGACAGAGGCGCTGCCCGCGATGACGTGGGCCTCCTCGATCTCCGGTATGGCGGCGAAGGCCTCGGCCGAGTCCCCCATCCACGCCGAGGACTCGACCATCACGAAGGCGAGCACCCCGAGCCCCAGCGCGCTCGGGTCGACATCGACGGTGGTACGCCGGATGACCCCGCGCTCCCGCAGTTTGCGGACCCGCTCGTGGGTCGCCCCGGCGGAGAGCCCGATCGCCCTGCCCAGGGCCGCGTACGCCTGCCCGGCGTCCTGCTGCAACAGCGCCAGCAGCGCGCGGTCGGTCTCGTCCAGATTCTCCGAAGCCATGGTGAAACCATATCTCCTTCGGTGATACTCATGTTGTACAGAATGAAACTCGGCTCTGGACATCATGAGGTGGACTGTGTCTGGCGACATCAAGTACGGCCTGTACCACATCCTGGATGACCGCTTCCGGACCGGTAAGTGCGCCAACGGCGACACCCGGCTGGAGAAGCTCCACGGGAACTGCCGGTGGGCGGAGGGCCCGCTCTATCTGCCGGCCTGGCGGCAGCTGATCTGGAGCGACATCCCCAACGACCGGATGCTGCGATGGGACGAGTCCACCGGCACGGTCGGCGTCTTCCGCTCCCCCGCGGGCCACAGCAACGGCAACACACTGGACCGGGAAGGCCGTCTGATCAGCTGCGAGCAGGGCAACCGCCGGGTCACCCGCACGGAGCACGACGGCTCGGTGACCGTCCTGGCCGACCGCTACCGGGGCATGCGGCTCAACTCCCCGAACGACGCCGTGGTGCACTCCGACGGCTCCGTCTGGTTCTCCGACCCGGACTTCGGCATCACCAGTGACTACGAGGGCCACCGTGCCGAGGGCGAGATCGGCGCCTGCAACGTGTACCGCATCGATCCGGCCGACGGTGAGGTGCGGCTGGTCGCGGACGGCTTCACCGGCCCCAACGGGCTTGTCTTCTCGCTGGACGAGCGGCAGCTGTTCGTGTCGGACAGCAGGGCGGCGCACATCCGCGTCTTCGACGTGCGCGAGGACGGCACACTCTCGGACGGCAAGGTCTTCGCGGAGTCGCCGAGGAGCAGCTTCGACAACATCCGCTTGGACGACGGCGGGCGGCTGTGGGCGGCGGCCTTCGACGAGGGGGTCCACTGCTACGACCCGGACGGCACGCTGATCGGACGCCTGCTCGTCCCCGAGCCCGTCTCCAACCTCGCCTTCGGCGGGCCCAAGAACAACCGCCTCTTCATCACCGCCACGACCTCGGTCTACTCCCTGGTCATGTCGGTGACCGGAACCCCCCGGGTGCGCCGGGGCCGGATCTGACCCCCAAGCCGTAGGGAATGCCCGGTCCCGCCCGGGGCGGTCTGCCCGGGGCGGGACGGGGGCGGTGCGATGGCGTACGGCCCGGAGCGCAGCGGCCGGGGGCCGCCCGCCGCGGGTGTCAGCTGCCGGGCACGGTGTCGGTGAAGGCGGTTCCGGCCGTGCGGTACCCGGCGACCCTGGCCGCCACCTGGGCGGGGGTGAGCACCTGGTCCTTCACGAAGTAGACGTAGTCGACCTGCTCGTCGTAGGAGCGGGGGGTGCTGCTGCTCTGGCCGCCGAAGTCGATCAGCCAGTGGTTGAAGTCGATGAACTGGCCGGTCTCCGGCAGGTAGGGCTCTCCGTGGGTGGCGAAGACCTGGCCGTCGATGGAGTAGGTGATCGCCGTGCTGTCGATGGTGATCTGGAGGTCGTGCCAGCCGTCGTACGAGGCCCGGCTCTCGGTGTGGGTGTTGACGGCGTTCCAGGGGTCGGGGTTGTAGGTCTCCCAGGAGGTGGCGTACATGATGTTGCTCGGCTCGCCCCATCCGCCGTTGGGCAGGTACTCGAAGTCCTGCTCGCTGTAGTCGGGGTCCATGGGCGCGTTGAGCGGGGTGAAGTTGAAGAACGTCTGGTTGACGTGGTCGCCGTCGGGGCCGCCGGTCGGGGTGTCGTCGAACCTGACCCGGGCCGCGTAGGTACCGAACTTGAACTTCCGGGCGGTGGTCTGGAGTTCGGTCTCACGGGTGCCCGCCGCGGTGCCGTCGGTGGTGAGCCTCAGGTTCATGATCGAGCCGCTGAAGGTCACATCGCTCGGCGACCAGGTGGCGCCGGCCACGCCGGGGCCGCCCTGACCGGACTTCACGGTCCAGCCGTGCCGGCTCACCGCAGGGTCGCTGCTGCTGGTGTAGCCGAAGTCGTCGAAGAGCGCGGGTGCGTTGGGGTCGGTGGGCGGTGTGGTCGGCGGTTCGGTGGGCGGTGTGGTGGGGTCGTTGCCGGCCGGCGCGGTGCCCCAGAGCAGGGTTCCGGCGCGCTGCAGGGTGACCTTGTCCCAGTTGGCGTAGGAGGTCTGCGCGGCGCCGAAGGAGTAGTCGTCGGACTGGGTGAGGGTCTGCCAGTCCGAGCGGTAGAAGCGCAGTTGCATGTCTCCGGTGTTCTGGCCCGGGGCCAGCGAGCCGGCGCCGGAGGTGAAGCCGATCTCCAGATAGCGGTCCGCGGTGGCGGTGGGGCTGGCGAGGGTGCCGACGGTGCCGGTGATGTTGGCGCAGCCCTTGACCGCCCAGGAGCAGGCGAAGCGGTAGGAGACGGACGGCCCGTCGGACTTGAAGTAGTAGCGCAGCTTCAGGTCCGAGAGCGGCACGGTGGTGGACCCGGCGTTGGTGATCTCCAGCCAGGGCTCGGACTGGTCGGCGGTGGCGCCGGTGGCGCTGGTGCGGTACTGCACGCTCAGGTTGTCGCCGGCGGCGGAGGCGGGCGTTGCGGTCAGCGCGGCGCCGGTGAGGCCTGCGGCGGTGCAGACAGCGAGCGCGGTGAGCAGACCGCGCGAGGTGCGGGGGGTTCCTGACACGGTGATCCCTTTCCTGTGAGGGGTGCGACCCTGCGAGGTACGGGCCTGTGAGGCGGTGCGGGACTCCTGCTGTGGGAGTGCGGGCTCACAGCAGGCCGGTGCGGTCGATCCCCAGCGCCGCCAGGCGGGCGGCGTGGTGGCGCAGCGTCGGCAGGAAGTCGCGGGTCCAGTCGCTGCCGGGGTTCCAGGCGCGGTCCGCCAGCGCGCACAGCCGCGGATACGCCAGGTAGTCGAACTGGTCGGGGGTGGTGATGTACTCGCTCCACAGCTGGGCCTGGGTCCCCAGCACGCGGGCGCGCTCGGCCTCCGTCCAGTGGGCCGGGCCCGGCTGGTGGTCATGGACGGTGCGCAGGTCCACCACGGCGCCGGCCTGGCCCTGCGGCTCCTCGGGCCGGTGCGACTGCGGATAGTCGAGGTAGGTGGCGCGGTGCGGGGTCATCACCACGTCATGGCCCCGACGGGCGGCGGCCCGGCCGTGGTCCCCGTCGCGCCAGGGCATCACGGTGAACTCGGTCGGCAGGCTGGAGGCGCTGTCCTCGGCCCACACCACCGGCCTTCGGCCTGCGGCGAGCAGGTGCCCGCCGACCTGGCGCAGGAACCAGCCGTGCAGGGCCTTGGGGACGGGCAGGCCGAGTTCGGCGGTACGGGCGAGGGCTGCCGGGCTGCTCTCCCACTCCTCGGTGGGGCACTCGTCCCCGCCGAGGTGGACGTAGGGGGAGGGGAAGACCTCCATCACCTCGTCGAGCACGGTACGGCAGAAGTCCAGGACCTTCTCGTGGACGCCGAGGACCTCGGGGCAGACCCCCCACTGGGTCCACACTCCCAGGCGGCGCTCCGGCCGGTTGCCCAGGTGGGGGTAGGCGGCGAGGGCGGCGCGGGCGTGGCCGGGCATCTCGATCTCGGGGACCACGGTGACGCCCCGCTCGGCGGCGTACGCCACCAGGTGCCGCAGTTCCTCCTTGGTGTAGGCGCCGCCGTGCGGCCGGTCGTCG
>NZ_LIQR01000261.1 GCF_001418575.1 Peterkaempfera griseoplana | reverse complement strand
CGGCGGGTTGGCGCCGGCGCCGAGGGCGCCCGCGGAGATCAGGGTCAGGGTGATGACACCCATGGTCTTCTGGGCGTCGTTGGTGCCGTGCGCCAGTGAGACCAGCGAGGAGGAGGCGACCTGGCCCATCCGGAAGCCCCGTCCGGTGGTCGCGGCCGTGCCGCCGCGGGTGATCCGGTACGAGAGCCGGGTGGCGCCCCAGGAGGCGAGCCCCGCCACGACGGGCGAGGCCAGCGCGGGGATGAGGATCTTGGTGACGACGGTGTCGAAGTGCACACCGTGCACCCCGACGCCGACCAGGGTGGCGCCGATCAGTCCGCCGTAGAGGGCGTGCGACGAGCTGGAGGGCAGGCCCAGCAGCCAGGTCAGCAGGTTCCAGAGGATGGCGCCGGCCAGCGCCGCGAAGATGATCTCGGGGTGGACGCCCGCGCTCTCGTCGATGATGCCGCCGGAGATCGTCTTGGCGACCTCCACCGAGAGGAAGGCGCCCGCCAGATTGAGTACGGCGGAGATGGCCACGGCCACCTTGGGGCGGAGCGCCCCGGTGGCGATGGAGGTCGCCATGGCGTTGGCCGTGTCGTGAAAGCCGTTGGTGAAGTCGAAGGCGAGAGCCGTGATGATCACGACGGCCACCAGGAACGTGATGTGTTCCATACCCAAACAATCGTCTTAGGTGTTGTCGTCGAGGTGACCGTAGGGAGCCAGAGTGAACGGAAGGTTAACTGACCACGACTTCGCGGTGCCGACCCCACCGGGATTGATTGACATGGCCATGAAACGATGCAATCGTCGGCATGTCCGGAACCGTCCACATGATCTGCACACGGCCAAGCGTGGTTTGATCTTGTTCGGGTAAGCGGTTGTGCGATTCACTCATTCGGGTGTCTGTGCCGGTATCGGGCGGTAGACGGCTCCTGTGCCGGTTGTGATGGCTGAGGCCGCAAGACACCCGAAGTCACCGAACAAGATTGCGAGATCCGGTGCGGACGAGGCGAGTGGAGCCGCGGCAGCACGCCGTACAGCCGACCACAGGGCGCAGAGCCGAACGCAACGGGGACGAGCCGGCGGACGGCCGCGGCCTGCCGCGCACCGCGGCCTGGGCCGCCGTCGGCGTGCCCGCGACCCTGCTGACCACAGGCTGCGGGGCGGCGAGCGGCGGCACCACCGCCGTGCTGGGCACCGCCACCGCCGCCGCCGCGGTCGCCGCCGCCTGGGGCCTGGTCGCCGCCCTGCGCCGGACCATGGTCCGGCCGCTGCTGCGCGAGCGCGACCGCACGGCCGCCGAGCGCGACCGCCTCTCGGGGGAGCGGGACGCCCTGATCGCCGACCGCGACCAGCTGCTGGCCGAGCGGGACGGCCGGATGGCGCAGCTCCAGGCACTCTCGGCCCAGCTGCAGGCGCTCTCCGCGGAACGCACCGCGCTCGCCGCCGAGCGCGACGAGCTCACCGCGGAGCGGGACGAGCTGCAGGGCAGTGTCGACGCCACCTTCGTCAATCTGGCGATGCGCACCCTCACCCTGGTCGAGCGGCAGCTGGTGCTGATCGAGACCCTGGAGGGCCGCGAGGGCGACCCGGAGCAGCTGGACAACCTCTACCGGCTGGACCATCTGGCCACCCGGATGCGGCGTAACAGCGAGAACATGCTGCTGCTGGCCGGGCTGGAGAACGGCCGCCGGGGCAACCGCAACGTCGCCCTGCTGGACGTGCTGCGCGCCGCAGTCTCCGAGATCGAGCGCTACGAGCGGGTACGCATCCAGTTCCTGCCCCGGGTGCGGCTGGTCGGCGGCGCCGCCGACGACACCAGCCACCTGGTCGCCGAGCTGCTGGAGAACGCCACCGCCTTCTCCCCGCCGCAGGACGTGGTGGAGGTCGGCGGCTGGCTGCTGGACAACGGCGAACTGATGATCTCCGTGGTGGACCACGGCATCGGCATCCCCGCCGAGCGGCTGCGGGAGATCAACGAGCAGTTGGACAACCCCGATCCGGGCGACTCCGCGCCGCTCTCCGGCAAGGCCCCCTGGCGGGAGCAGACCGCCTCCGCCCGCAGCATGGGACTCTTCGTGGTCTCCCGGCTGGCCCGCCGCCACGGCGTACGGGTGCAGCTGCGGGAGACCGTCACCGGCGGCGGTGTCACCGCCATCGTGGTGGTGCCCCGCGAAGCCATGCTGGAGGCCGACCTCACGGCCGCGGAGCTGGACGAGCAGCGTACGGCGGAGCGGGAGGCGGCGGCCGTGGAGCCGGCCGCGGCCCCGCCCGAACCGGCGGCGCCGGTCAGGAACCCGCCGTTGCCGCGGCGGGGAGCGGCCATCCCGGCCCCCGCGGCCGCCGGGGACGACCGCCCCGAGCAGGGCCGGGACGACGGCCGTCACAGCCGCGGCGCGGAGCCCGCCGGGGAGACCCGGCCGCGTGACGGCGGCGGCACCCTTGCCGAGCCGGCCGCTCCCTCTGCTCCGGCGGACCCGGGCGGTGCGGCGCGGCGGACGGACGGCGATCTGCCCGAGGACGGTCCGGTGACCAGGCTGGGGCTGCCCCGCCGGGTGCCCCGCGGCGGTGGACTGCCCGGCACCGGGGAGGCGCCGGGCTCGGGGCTGCGCAGGGAGAGCGCACGCCCGGCCGGTTCGGGGGAGAGCACCGGTTCCACCTCCGCGGCCGAACTCCGCCGCAGGCTCGGCGGGTTCCAGAGCGGACTGCGGCAGGCGGCCCGGGAGTCGGCCCAGGAGGCCGTGGTGCCCGAAGCCGTGGAGCAGGAGGCCGTGGAGCGGCAGGAAGCCCCGGAGCACAACGCGGCGTCGCGGGAGACGGCGGCGCGGGAAGCGGCGTCCCGGGAAACAGCGACGAAGGACACAGCCGAGGAGCAGTCCCCGGCGGTCCGGCCGACGCGGGTACGGGCGACAGGGACGGGGGACGCGGGGGAGAGCAGTCGGGGGATCGGCGGTTCCTCGAGCGAGGAGGCAAGCAGATGACGATTGGCGGCGCGGCCGGTGCGCCGGTGATGGCCCGCGGCGGCTCCGGCGGATCCGGGGTCAGCCAGGAGGCGCACAAGGTGAGGTGGCTGCTCTCCGACTTCGCGTCGGGAGTACGCGGACTGCAGGACGTGGTGGTGGTCTCCTCCGACGGCCTGCTGCTCGCGGCGTCCGAAGGGGCGAGCCGGGCGCAGGATCTGGCGGCGGTGGTGTCGGGGCTGGTCAGCCTGGGCGCCGGTGCCTCGCGGGTGCTGGACAACGGCGCGGTCAGGCAGACCATCGTGACCATGGACGGCGGGCACCTCTTCCTGATGGCGATCAGCGACGGCTCGTGCCTCGGAGTGCACGCCTCGCTCGACTGCGACCTCAGCGTGGTCGCGTACCAGATGGCGCTGCTCGTGGAGCGGGCCGGGCACGCGCTCACCCCCGAGGTCCGCAGCGAACTCCACCGGGCGATGGCCGCCCGATGACCTCCGTGAAAGGTGGGTCTGTGCGCGGCAGCGAGCACAGCACAGGGCCCGTGCGGCGCCCCGGCGCCGGGCGGGCCTCCCGGGTCCGCCCGTACGCGATCACCGGTGGCCGGACCCGCTTCGGGCATGTGCTGCTGGTGGAGACCCTGGTCTCCGCGCTCAACCGCCCCGCCACCGCGGAGGGCGGCGGCCTGCCGGAGCTGGACGCCATCTGCGAGCTCTGCCGCGGCCACATGCGTTCCATCGCGGAGATCGCGGCGCTGCTGCGGATCCCGCTGGGCGTGGTCCGGGTGCTGGTGAGCGACCTCGCGGACCAGGGCCGGATCAGGGTGCACGGGGCGCCCGGCGGCGACGGCTACGGGGACGTGCAGGACACAGGTGACGGTACGGCCGCAGGTTCGACCGCGAACCGGGCGCTGCTGGAAAGGGTGCTGGGTGGACTTCGCAAGCTCTGAGACCGTGACGGCGGGGCCGGCCGGCGGCCGCCCGACCGTACCGGCCTCGGCCGCCGCGGCGGACCCGCGGGGCGTGCCGGGCATCCCGCTGAGTCCGACCGGCAACGCCACCTCCACCAAGATCGTGGTCGCGGGTGGTTTCGGGGTGGGCAAGACCACCTTCGTGGCCTCGGTCTCCGAGATCGTCCCGCTGACCACCGAGGCGGTGATGACCCAGGCCGGCGAGGGCATCGACGACGCCTCGGCGACCCCGGGCAAGACCACCACCACGGTGGCCATGGACTTCGGCCGCATCACCCTCGACGAGGACCTGATCCTCTACCTCTTCGGCACCCCGGGCCAGCAGCGGTTCTGGTTCATGTGGGACGACCTGGTGCGCGGTGCGATCGGCGCGATCGTGCTGGCGGACACCCGGCGGCTCGCGGACAGCTTCCCCGCGCTGGACTACTTCGAGGGGTGCGGACTGCCGTTCATCGTGGCGGTCAACCAGTTCGACGGCGCCCCCGGCTACTCCGCGGACGACGTCCGCGACTCCCTGGCCGTCCCGCCGGAGATCCCCGTGGTGCTCTGTGACGCCCGGGTGCGGGGCTCCGTCGCGGAGGTGCTGACCACCCTGGTGGTGCACGCACTGACGGTGCAAGGATGATCAACTGTGCTCGACGGGGGGTTTGAGGGCACGTCAACTGTCCACCGCTGGCAAGTCGAGGAGCCGAACGACCCCCATGAGCAAGATACTGATCGTCGGAGCCGGACAGTCCGGCCTGCAGCTGGCCCTGGGCCTGCAGTCGCACGGCTATGACGTCACGGTGATGACCAACCGGACGGCCGACGAGATCCGCAACGGCCGGGTGATGTCCACCCAGTGCATGTTCAGTACCGCGCTGCAGCACGAGCGGGACCTCGGCCTGAACCTCTGGGAGGACCAGGCCCCCCGCATCGAGGGCCTCGGCGTCTCGGTGGCCGGGCCGGACGGCGGCAGGGTCATCGACTGGGTCGGGCATCTGGACGGCTACGCCCAGTCCGTGGACCAGCGGCTGAAGATGGCCGGCTGGCTGGAGGCCTTCGCCCGGCGCGGCGGCCAGGTGGTGGTGCACGGCGTCACCGTCTCCGACCTGGACTACTTCTCCCGCAGCTTCGACCTGGTGCTGGTCGCCGCGGGCAAGGGCGAACTGGTGTCGATGTTCGGCCGCGATGCCTCCCGCTCCCCGTACGACGTGCCGCAGCGCGCCCTGGCCGTCTCCTATGTGCACGGTCTCGGCCCGCGCCCCGAGTACGACTTCGAGGCGGTGCGCTGCAATCTGGTGCCGGGGGTCGGCGAGCTCTTCGTGATGCCCAGCCTGACCACCTCCGGCCCCTGCGACATCCTCTTCTGGGAGGGCGTCCCCGGCGGCCCGCTGGATGTCTTCACCGGTGTCAAGGACCCGGAGGAGCACCTGCGGACCACCCTGGAGCTGATGCGCACCTTCACGCCCTGGGAGTACGAGCGCGCCGCCGGCGGTGTGGAGCTGACCGACGGGGGCGGTGTGCTGGCCGGCCGCTACGCCCCGGTGGTGCGCAACCCGGTCGCGGTGCTGCCCGGGGGCGGGCTCGCCCTGGGGGTGGCCGATGTGGTGGTCGCCAACGACCCCATCACCGGCCAGGGTTCCAACAACGCCTCCAAGTGCGCCGCCGCCTATCTGGACGCCATCCTGGAACACGGCGACAAGCCCTTCGACCGGGACTTCATGCAGGGCGCCTTCGACCGCTACTGGGACTCCGCCCGGCATGTCACCAAGTGGACCAACGCCATGCTGGCGCCGCCGCCGGAGCACGTCCTCAACCTGATCGGCGCTGCCGGCCAGCTGCAGCCGGTGGCCGACCGCTTCGCCAACGGCTTCGACAACCCGGCCGACTTCGAGGAGTGGTTCTTCGAGCCCGAGAAGGCCGGTGCCTATCTGGAGTCGGTCGCCTCTCAGGCCTGACCCGGCTTCAGGACCGCCGCCGGCCGTCCGGCCCCGGCCCCCGTACACCCCGGGGCCGGGGCCGGACGTCGTCCGTGTCCGATGAGAATTCACCTCCAGTCGGCTGGGCCCCCTGCCGCCGGGCCACCTCTCCATGGCAGGATCGACCGGGTTCGGGCGCGGATCCGCCGGGGGACGGGGATCTGCCGATCGCACAGGGAGGCAGGGTTCATGGCGGTGGCGCAGCAGCAGACCGGCGGCAGGGGAGTGGCACCGGCGAGGCCGTGGGTCCGGGCCGCACTCAGGTGCGGTGCCGTGCTGGCCGTCGCCGCGCTGGCACTGCCGGCCACCGTTCAGGCAGCCTGGGCCGCACCCGATCCGGCCGCGGTCGGCGCCGCAACCCCGGCCGACCCGCTGGCGAAGGCCAAGGCCACCCTGGGTCCGCTGCTGGACCAGCTGCACGACCTGTACCAGAAGGCCGAGGAGGCCACCGAGCGGTACAACGACGCCTCCGACCAGCTGCGCCAGCACACCGCCCTGGTCGCCGAACTGCAGCGCCGGGTCGACGAGAAGCAGACGCAGGTCGACGCGGGCACCGAACTCGCCGCCGAGCTCGCCAGCGCCCAGTACCGCAACGGCTCGCTCTCCGGCTACGCCCAGCTGCTGCTCGCCGACAGCCCCTACGAGGCGCTGGACCGCGGCCAGGCACTGCAGCGCGCCGGGGACGCCCAGGCGCAGCTGCTGGACGCGCTGAAGGCCGACCAGAGCGCGCTGGACGCCCTGAAGACCCAGGCCGAGGAGAACCTGAAGACGGTGCAGCTGCTGACCAGGAAGCAGCAGACCGCGCGGGACGGCGTGAAGAAGCAGCTGGACGCGGTGGAGCAGGCCGTCGCCTCGCTCACCGGTGCCCAGCGGGCCGAGCTGGAGAAGCTGGAGAAGCAGGAGGCCGACCAGGCCCAGCTGGCCTTCCTGGCCACCGGGGTGCTCGGCAAGGGCGAGCGCGCCCCGTCCAAGGCCGGCCGCAAGGCGCTGCTGTACGCCTTCCAGCAGCTGGGCAAGCCCTATGTGTGGGGCGGCTCCGGACCGGATGTCTTCGACTGCTCGGGCCTCACCTCGCAGGCCTGGCTGCACGCGGGCCTGCCGATACCGCGCACCAGCCAGCAGCAGTGGGCGCAGCTCCAGCACATCCCGCTCAACCAGCTGCGCCCCGGCGACCTGGTGGTCTACTTCAGCGGTGCGACCCATGTGGCGATGTACATAGGCGCCGGCCTGATCATCCAGGCCCCCCGCCCCGGTGCCTTCGTCAAGGTGTCGCCGATGGGCGGGATGCCGATCCTGGGCGCCGTGCGTCCGGACCCCTCGGCACCGGGGGACGGCGGCAAGTGGAAGCTGCCCGAGGTCCCCGGCGGTACCGACACCACCACCCCGATCCTGGGCGTCGACATCCATGACGGCGGCAAGCCCAAGCCGTACAAGCCCGCACCGCCCGCCAAGCCGGCCGACCCCACGCACCAGCCGTCCTCGGCGCCGGGCAGCCCGGCCGGCGGATCGTCCGGGACGCCGTCGGGCAGCCCCAGCGGCTCCGCACCGGCGTCCGGGTCGCCCAGCCCCTCGTCGTCAGACCCCTCGTCGTCGTCGGGCCCCTCCCCGTCCGGCTCTGCCTCCGCCTCGCCGACCGGGTCGGCCTCCGACCCGGCTTCCGCGTCGCCCTCGGACTCCGCGTCGGGGTCGGCCGCTCCGTCCGACTCGGCTGCCTCCCTCACCCCGGACAGCTCCGCCCTGCTGGCCGGTCTGCCCACCGAACTGGGCTGAGGGCCGGGCAGCAGGGCGGACGGCGTCAGCCGAAGTAGCTGTCGAAGTTCCGGGAGAACTCCCAGCCGGAGAAGCGGTCCCAGTTGACCGACCAGGTCATCAGGCCGCGCAGGTCCGGGTGGGTGCCGCCGTGCAGGGTGTAGGAGCCGCAGTTGCTGCCCTTGGTGAGGCAGTCCAGGGCCTTGTCCACCTCGGCCGGGGCCACATAGCCGTTGCCGGCGTTCTGGTTGGCGGGCATGCCGATCGCGACCTGGGAGGGTGCCAGGGCGGGGAAGCGGTTGGCGGTGTTGCCCGCCACCGGGAAGCCGGAGAGCAGCATGTCGGTCATGGCGATGTGGAAGTCCGCGCCGCCCATCGAGTGGTACTGGTTGTCCAGGCCCATGATGGAGCCGGAGTTGTAGTCCTGGACGTGCAGCAGGGTCAGGTCCCCGCGGAGCGCGTAGATCACCGGCAGGTACGCGCCCGCCCGCGGGTCCTGGCCGCCCCACGGGCCGGAACCGTAGTACTGGTAGCCCAGCTGCACGAAGAAGGTCTCCGGGGCCATGGTCAGCACGAAGCCGGAGCCGTAGCGCGCCTTGAGGCTCTTCAGCGCGGAGATCAGATTGACGATCACCGGGGTGGTCGGGTTCTTGAAGTCGGTGTCGCCGGTGTCCAGGGCGAGCGAGTGGCCCTCGAAGTCGATGTCGACACCGTCCAGGCCCCATCGGTCGATGATCGCCGAGACCGAGCTGACGAAGGTGTCGCGGGCCGCGGTGGTGGTCAGCTGGACCTGCCCGTTGGCGCCGCCGATGGAGAGCAGCACCTTCTTCCCCTGGGCGCGCTTGGCCTGGATGGCCGCCTTGAAGTCGGTGTCGGACTCGACGGTCGGGCACTCGGAGACGGAGCAGCGGTTGAAGCGGATGTCGCCGGACGTGGGCGAGGTGGGCTCACCGAAGGCCAGGTCGATGACGTCCCAGCTGTCCGGTACGTCGGACATCCGGGTGTAGCCCGAGCCGTTGGCGAAGCTGGCGTGCAGATAGCCGACCAGGGCGTGGGCGGGCAGTCCGTTGC
>NZ_LIQR01000260.1 GCF_001418575.1 Peterkaempfera griseoplana | reverse complement strand
GTGTGGCACCGCGCCGCGCGGCCGAAGCTCCGCCGCAGGCTCTCCGGCTGAGCAGCGGCGCGGCGGGCGGGGGGCCGGGGCGGCGCGGCGGGTCCGCGGACCGCGTTACCCTTGGGGGTCACCCTGCCCGCATCACGAAAGACCTGTGCCTGCATGACTGTCGAGTCGGTCTTCCCGCGCCTGGAGGCCCTCCTCCCGCACGTCCAGAAGCCGATCCAGTACGTCGGCGGCGAGCTCAACTCGACCGTCAAGGACTGGGATTCCTGTGACGTGCGCTGGGCTCTGATGTACCCGGACGCCTACGAGGTGGGTCTGCCCAACCAGGGCGTCATGATCCTCTACGAGGTCCTCAACGAGCGCGAGGGCGTGCTGGCCGAGCGCACCTACAGCGTCTGGCCGGACCTCGAGGCGCTGATGCGCGAGCACGGGGTGCCGCAGTTCACGGTGGACGCCCACCGGCCGGTGAAGGCGTTCGACGTCTTCGGGCTGAGCTTCTCCACCGAGCTCGGCTACACCAACATGCTCACCGCCCTGGACCTCGCCGGCATCCCGCTGGAGGCCAAGGACCGCACCGTCGACGACCCGATCGTGGTGGCGGGCGGCCATGCCGCCTTCAACCCCGAGCCGATCGCGGACTTCCTGGACTGCGCGGTGGTCGGCGACGGCGAGCAGGCCGTGCTGGACATCACGGAGATCGTCCGGGCGTGGAAGGCCGAGGGCCGCCCCGGCGGACGGGACGAGCTGCTGCTGCGGCTGGCCCGTACCGGCGGCGTGTACGTGCCGCGCTTCTACGACGTGGAGTACCTGCCGGACGGCCGCATCGGCCGCGTGGTGCCCAACACCCCGGGTGTGCCGTGGCGGGTCTCCAAGCACACCGTGATGGACCTCGACGAGTGGCCCTACCCCAAGCAGCCGCTGGTCCCGCTGGCCGAGACGGTGCACGAGCGGATGTCCGTGGAGATCTTCCGCGGCTGCACCCGCGGCTGCCGCTTCTGCCAGGCCGGCATGATCACGCGCCCCGTGCGGGAGCGAAGCATCACCGGCATCGGCGAGATGGTGGAGCGGGGTCTCAAGGCGACCGGGTTCGAGGAGGTCGGCCTGCTGTCGCTCTCCTCCGCCGACCACACCGAGATCGCGGACATCGCCAAGGGACTGGCCGACCGGTACGAGGAGGACAAGGTCGGCCTGTCGCTGCCCTCGACCCGGGTCGACGCCTTCAACATCGACCTGGCCAACGAGCTCACCCGCAACGGCCGCCGCTCCGGCCTCACCTTCGCCCCCGAGGGCGGCAGTGAGCGCATCCGCAAGGTGATCAACAAGATGGTGTCGGAGGAGGACCTCATCCGCACCGTCGCCGCCGCCTACGGCAACGGCTGGCGCCAGGTGAAGCTCTACTTCATGTGCGGGCTGCCCACCGAGACCGACGAGGACGTCCTGCAGATCGCCGAGATGGCCAAGCGCGTCATCGCCAAGGGCCGCGAGGTCACCGGGCAGAACGACATCCGCTGCACCGTCTCCATCGGCGGCTTCGTCCCCAAGCCGCACACCCCGTTCCAGTGGGCGCCGCAGCTGGGCTCCGAGGAGACCGACGCCCGGCTGGCCAAGCTGCGCGACGCCATCCGCGGCGACCGCAAGTACGGCAAGAACATCGGTTTCCGCTACCACGACGGCAAGCCCGGCATCATCGAGGGCCTGCTCTCCCGCGGCGACCGCCGCATCGGCAAGGTCATCCGGGCCGTGTACGAGGACGGCGGCCGCTTCGACGGCTGGCGGGAGCACTTCTCGTACGACCGCTGGATGGACTGCGCCGACAAGGCCCTCGCCGGCTTCGGCGTGGACGTCGACTGGTACACCACCCGTGAGCGGACCTACGAGGAGGTCCTGCCCTGGGACCACCTGGACTCCGGCCTGGACAAGGACTGGCTCTGGGAGGACTGGCAGGACGCCCTGGAGGAGGTCGAGGTGGACGACTGCCGCTGGACGCCGTGCTTCGACTGCGGAGTGTGTCCTCAGATGGACACCCAGATCCAGATCGGCCCCACCGGCAAGAAGCTGCTGCCCCTCACGGTCGTCAACACGTAGCATCCGCCCACGCCAGGCCCGGTCCGGGGACCCCGGACCGGGCCTGTGGCACATCTGCACATGGAGCCGTGTGCGACCGCGACTTCGCGGCGGCGGCCGAGGCGACCGGCCGGCCCCTGCGATGGCCGGCTCCGCCCGGGACACTCGGCCGACGCCCGGACGCGTACCCTTGGGTGTGTAAGGGCTCGGTCCCAGCGGCCGGCCGCGGCCACTCATGAGGGACTGAACGACACTGGCACGCCGTATGCCCGAAGGCCCGCCGCCCGCTCCTGCGGTGCAGCGCATCCGGCTGCGCTACACCAAGCGCGGCCGCCTCCGGTTCACCAGCCACCGTGACTTCCAGCGGGCCTTCGAACGGGCGCTGCGGCGCTCGTCGGTCCCCATGGCCTACTCTGCGGGCTTCACCCCGCACCCCAAGGTCTCGTACGCCAACGCCGCCCCCACCGGCGTCGCCAGCGAGGCCGAGTATCTGGAGATCGCACTCACCGAGGCCAGGGATCCGGAGCAGCTGAGGGCCCAGCTGGACGAGTCGCTCCCGGCGGGGCTGGACGTGGTCGACGCGGTTGAGGTGCACACCTCGAACTTCGCCGACCAGTTGCAGGCGTCGGTGTGGCAGATCCGGCTGGAGGGCGTCGCGCCCGGGACGGCCGCGGAGGCCGTCGAGGCGTTCCTCGCCGCGGAGGCGGTGGAGGTGGAGCGGCTCACCAAGAACGGCGTCCGCACCTTCGACGCGCGCGCTGCGGTGGCCTCCCTGGAGGTGTCCACCGACGAGCCCGGCGGGGTGCCGGACGGCGGTGCCGATGTTCGGGCAGGCCGGGCCTGTGCGATACTGCGCCTGGTAGTGCGGCACGCCACACCCGCCGTACGACCTGACGACGTCCTGTCCGGTCTTCGTGCGACGGCCGACCTCGCGCCGCCGGTCCCCGCAGAGGTGACCAGGCTGGCGCAGGGGCCGCTCCACGGGGAGTCCGGCACGGTGACCGACCCGCTGGCGCCCGACCGCGCCGCAGCCACGGCCGTCCCACTTGCGACCGCCGGGCCGCGAGCCGCCGCGAAGGCCTAGCGCCGGCCCCGCCGCTCAGCCGAGTGCGCGAGCGTCGTCAGAACGAGGGACCAGCCCTCCGGCCCCGCCAACCGGGGCGGGAGGGGCCCCCTCCGCACCCGTGCGACGGATGCGGAGACCCTCCTCCCGGCACGGCCCAGGCCGACGGGACGCGAGGAGAGGTCCCGGCCCCAGGGAGCCACCCGGGGTTGGGGACCGTGCACTTTGAGAAGACTGGTCAGACCAGAAGACTTTCGGCCGCCCGCCCCGGCGGGCGCCGAGTGAGACAACGAGCCCCCGTGCGGCCCCGCGCCCGCATGGCGGCACCGTGAGCCGGCAGGCAACCCACCTCCCGGCACCGGTGCCCTGCCGTGCCCGGTCGCGGAGCCCGGGGGACTGACGGGAGATACGCCCGCATGCTCGAGAACAACGAGCCGCAGAATGCGGCGCCGGACGGCCCTGCCGACGGCACCGTGAACGAGAACGCGCACGAGGAGGGTGCGGCGGCCGCGCCGCCGCGCCGCCGCCGTCGCGCCGTGTCGCGCCCGGCCGGCCCGCCGCAGGGCGCCGAGGCGGCTCCGGCCGCCGAGCAGCCTGTCGCCGAGCAGCCTGCCGCTGAGGCGCCCGCTGCCGAGGCTCCGGTGGAGCCGGAGAAGCCCAAGCGGGTGCGGCGTACGCGGAAGAAGGCCGAGGTCGCTCCCGAGCCCGTGGCTGAGGAGCCGGCGGCGGTGGCCGAGCAGGCCGCTGCCGAGGCACCTGCCGTCGAGGCTCCGGTGGAGCCGGAGAAGCCCAAGCGGGTGCGGCGTACGCGGAAGAAGGCCGAGGTCGCTCCCGAGCCCGTGGCTGAGGAGCCGGTGGTGGAGGCGGTCCCGGCCGCCGAGCAGCCTGCCGCTGAGGCGCCTGCCGAGCCCGAGGCCGAGGCCGAGGCTGAGGAGCCGGTCGAGGAGGCCGTGGTCGAGCCGGAGCCCCCGCACCGGACCCGCCGCCGGGTGGTGCGCCCGGTGACCGCGGTCTTCCAGGCCCCGGTCTTCCAGGAGCCCGCCGCGCCGGTGGCCGCACCGTCGCGTGACCGTGACGACCACGACCGTGACGACCACGACGAGGACGAGACGGCGGCCGTCGAGGCCGACCAGGTCGGCCGTCGCCGCCGCCGTCGCCGGGCCGCCGTCCCGGCCGGGCCCGCCGTCGCCGAGGAGGCCGTGGCGGAGCCGCTGGCCGAGCCGGCCGAGGACGAGTCCGCCGCCGAGGAGGAGTCCCGCGAGGCCGAGCACGGCGAGGACGACGGCCGTCCGTCGCGCCGCCGCCGCCGCGGTGGCCGCCGGCGTCGTCGCGGGGACGCCGACGACCGCGCCGACGAGGACCACGAGGACCACGAGGACGAGTCCGAGGAGCCGGCCGGCGAGGCCGACGAGGAGGACGACGAGCTGGCCGCCGGTCTGGCGTCGTCTCGCCGTCGCCGCCGTCGCCGCCGCCGCAGCGGTGACACCGGCCCGGAGCTGGACACCGCGGGCACCGACGACCCGGAGCGCACCGTGGTCAAGGTGCGCGAGCCGCGCAAGAAGGCCGCGCACGAGCCCGCCTTCGACCCCGACGAGGTGCAGTCCATCAAGGGCTCCACCCGTCTGGAGGCCAAGAAGCAGCGCCGCCGTGAGGGCCGTGAGATGGGCCGCCGCCGGGTGCCGATCATCACCGAGGCCGAGTTCCTGGCCCGCCGGGAGTCGGTGGAGCGGGTGATGGTGGTCCGCCAGAGCGGCCAGCGCACCCAGATCGGCGTTCTTGAGGACGGCGTGCTGGTCGAGCACTACGTCAACAAGGAGCAGGCCACCTCGTACGTCGGCAACGTCTACCTGGGCAAGGTCCAGAACGTGCTGCCGTCGATGGAGGCCGCCTTCGTCGACATCGGCAAGGGCCGCAACGCGGTGCTCTACGCGGGCGAGGTCAACTTCGAGGCGCTGGGCCACGGCGGTCCGCGCCGGATCGAGTCGGTGCTCAAGTCCGGCCAGTCGGTGCTGGTGCAGGTCACCAAGGACCCCATCGGCCACAAGGGCGCCCGGCTGACCAGCCAGGTGTCGCTGCCCGGCCGTTACCTGGTGTACGTGCCCGAGGGCTCCATGACCGGGATCAGCCGCAAGCTGCCGGACACCGAGCGCACCCGGCTGAAGCAGATCCTGAAGAAGATCGTCCCCGACGACGCGGGCGTGATCGTGCGCACCGCGGCCGAGGGCGCCAGCGAGGAGGAGCTGACCCGGGACGTCCTGCGGCTGCAGTCGCAGTGGGAGGAGCTCCAGAAGAAGGTCTCCGGCGGCAATGCGCCGACGCTGCTCTACGGCGAGCCGGACATGACCGTCCGGGTGGTCCGCGACATCTTCAACGAGGACTTCAAGAAGGTCATCGTCCAGGGCGACGAGGCGTGGGGCACCGTCCACGAGTACGTCAACCATGTCGCGCCCGACCTCGGCGACCGCCTCCAGCGGTGGACCTCTGACGTGGACGTCTTCGCCACGTACCGGATCGACGAGCAGCTGATGAAGGCGCTGGACCGCAAGGTGTGGCTGCCGAGCGGCGGTTCGCTGGTCATCGACCGCACCGAGGCGATGGTCGTGGTCGACGTCAACACCGGCAAGTTCACCGGTCAGGGCGGCAACCTCGAGGAGACCGTCACCAGGAACAACCTGGAGGCGGCCGAGGAGATCGTCCGCCAGCTGCGGCTGCGCGACCTCGGCGGCATCATCGTGATCGACTTCATCGACATGGTGCTGGAGTCCAACCGCGACCTGGTGCTGAGGCGCCTGCTGGAGTGTCTGGGGCGCGACCGCACCAAGCACCAGGTGGCCGAGGTCACCTCGCTGGGTCTGGTGCAGATGACCCGCAAGCGGGTCGGTCAGGGACTGCTGGAGTCCTTCTCCGAGCAGTGTGTGCACTGCAACGGCCGCGGCGTGATCGTCCACATGGACCAGCCGTCGGTGTCCGGCGGTGCCGCCGCGAGCGGCGCGAGCAAGCGCCGCCGCCGGGGCAAGGGCGGGGTTGCGGCCGGTGAGCCGCACATCCATGAGCACGAGATCGAGCACGAGCACGAGCACGAGATCGAGGCCGAGCCGGAGGAGCCGGTGGAGGCCCCGGAGCCCGTGGTCGCTGAGCCCGCAGCCGTGGAGCCGGCAGCCGCGGAGCCCGCGGTGGCCGCCGTCGAGCAGCCGGCGCCGGAGGTGGAGCCGGAGCCCGCGGTGGCCGCGGTGAGCCTGGTCGAGCTGCCCGCCACTCCGGCCCCCGGTGGCCGTACCCGCCGTCGCGCGGTGCGCAAGGCCACCGCTCCGGCCGGTCCGCCGGTGGAGGCGGAGGCCGCGGTGCTGGTGCTGCCGGCCCGTGCGGTGGAGGACGGCGAGGCGGCGGCGGAGCAGGCCGTGGCCCCGGCGGCCGAGCCGGTCGCCGAGCCGGTGGCCGAGTCGCTGCCGGCGGCGCCCGACGGGGCGGTGGAGGCCGGTGCGGCCGAGGCCGAGCCGGAGGCCCCGCGCAAGCGTGCCGCCCGCAAGACGGCCGCGAAGAAGACCACCACGGCCAAGAAGACGGCCGCGGCGAAGAAGACCACCACCCGCAAGACCGCCACCAAGCGGTCCGTGGGGGTCAAGAAGACGGCCGCCCCGGCGGAGGGTGAGTCCTCCGCCCCGGTCGCCGAGTAACCGGTCGCCGAGCGACCGGTCCGCAGCACCGTCCGGGCCCCCGTCACTCCGGTGGCGGGGGCCCGGTTTGCCCAGGGGACCGCAGGTCCGTATTCTTGTCCCTCGGCGTGTCTGCGCCATGCTCCCGAGCAATCCACCTCCCGGGTCCCCTGGGGGAGGCCTCCTGTGTACTCGCCAGGCAGGCTGGCATCGGGAGTTCCGACCGAGTAGAGGAAAGCAGGTTCCGCGTGTACGCGATCGTTCGCGCCGGCGGCCGCCAGCACAAGGTCGCCGTCGGCGACGTGCTGGAGATCGACCGCGTTGGTGTCAAGCCCGGTGACTCGGTCGAGCTCTCGACCATCCTGGTCGTGGACGGCGAGACCGTCACCAGCGACCCCTGGGTCCTGGCCGGCGTCAAGGTCCACGCCGAGGTTGTCGACCACACCAAGGGCGACAAGATCACCATCCTGAAGTACAAGAACAAGACCGGTTACCGCAAGCGGATGGGTCACCGCCAGAAGCACACCGCGGTCCGCATCACCGGCATCGACACCGCGAAGTAAGGGGCAGGGAGACATGGCACACAAGAAGGGCGCTAGCTCTACCCGTAACGGCCGCGACTCGAACGCCCAGCGCCTCGGCGTGAAGCGCTTCGGCGGCCAGGTCGTCAACGCCGGCGAGATCATCGTCCGCCAGCGCGGCACCCACTTCCACCCGGGTGCCAACGTCGGCCGCGGCGGCGACGACACGCTGTTCGCGCTGACCGCCGGTGCCGTCGAGTTCGGCACCCGCCGCGGTCGCCGCGTGGTCAACATCGTCGCCGGCGAGTGACCACAGTCTGACGCAGCATCATGAAGGGTGGACCGGAATGTCCGGTCCACCCTTCGTGTTTTCCCCTGTGACGTTTTTCCATCCCTGGAGGCACACCCCATGACCACCTTCGTGGACCGCGTCGAGCTGCATGTCGCCGCGGGTAACGGAGGCCACGGCTGCGCCTCCGTACACCGGGAGAAGTTCAAGCCGCTCGGCGGCCCGGACGGCGGCAACGGCGGCCGTGGCGGCGATGTGACGCTGCTGGTGGACAGCAATGTCACCACGCTGCTCGACTACCACCACTCCCCGCACCGCAAGGCCACCAACGGCAAGCCCGGCGCCGGCGGCAACCGCTTCGGCGCCGACGGCCAGGACCTGGTGCTGCCGGTGCCCGACGGCACCGTGGTGCTGGACTCCCACGGCGAGGTGCTGGCCGACCTGGTCGGCCACGGCACCGCCTTCGTGGTGGCGGCCGGCGGCCGCGGCGGGCTCGGGAACGCGGCCCTGGCCTCCGCCCGCCGCAAGGCGCCCGGCTTCGCGCTGCTCGGCGAGCCCGGTGACGCCCGCGACGTGGTGCTGGAGCTCAAGACCGTCGCCGACGTGGCGCTGGTGGGCTACCCCAGCGCCGGCAAGTCCTCGCTGATCTCGGTGCTCTCCGCCGCCAAGCCCAAGATCGCCGACTATCCCTTCACCACCCTGGTCCCCAACCTGGGTGTGGTGACCGCGGGCGACACCGTCTACACCGTCGCCGACGTGCCCGGTCTGATCCCCGGCGCCAGTGAGGGCCGCGGCCTCGGCCTGGAGTTCCTGCGCCATGTGGAGCGCTGCTCCGTCCTGGTGCACGTGCTGGACTGCGCCACCCTGGAGCCCGGCCGCGACCCGCTCTCCGACCTGGAGACCATCGAGGCCGAACTGGCCGCGTACGGCGGCCTGGAGGACCGGCCCCGGCTGGTCGCCCTCAACAAGACCGACGTGCCGGACGGCCAGGACCTCGCCGACATCGTCCGGGCCGACCTGGAGGCCCGCGGCCACCGGGTCTTCGAGGTCTCCGCCGCATCCCACAAGGGCCTGCGCGAACTCTCCTTCGCCATGGCCGGGATCGTCGCCGAGTCTCGCGCCGCCAAGCCGGTCCAGGAGGCGACCCGGATCGTGCTGCGGCCCAAGGCGGTCGACGACACCGGCTTCACCGTCACCGTCGAGGACGGCTTCTTCCGGGTCCGCGGCGCCAAGCCCGAGCGCTGGGTGCGCCAGACCGACTTCGCCAACGACGAGGCCGTGGGCTACCTCGCCGACCGGCTGGCCCGCCTCGGCGTCGAGGAGCAGCTGTGGAAGGCCGGTGCCAAGGAGGGCGCCGAGGTCGTCATCGGCCCGGATGAGAACGCCGTGGTCTTCGACTGGGAGCCCACCATGGCCAGCGGGGCCGAGATGCTCGGCCGCCGCGGCGAGGACCACCGCTTCCAGACCCAGCGGCCGGCCGTCGACCGCCGCCGGGATCGCGAGCGGGGCCGCGACGACGCCGACGCCGAGTACGCGGCCTTCGACCCGCTCTCCTCCGGCCGCGCGGACGACGCGTACGACGGGGACGACGAGGACGACGAGTAGCCCTCTCCGGCGACCGGGCCTCCTGCGGCCGCCCGTCCGCGCATCGGGCCCCCTCCCCGGCGGGGCCGGGGAGCCGCCGAGTCCGGTGTGTGGATGGGCGGGCGGGGTCTCCCGCCCCATCGCGTAGATTGCGAGGGGGCGGGCCCCGCCGTACGGGTGCCCGCCGGACCAGCGGATCTGCTTGGGAGTGAGGGCGTGGCGGTGGCCGCAGCTGAGGCGGGGGACGGGCACGGCGCGGGGCGTCTGCGGGAGGATGTGCTGCGGGCCCGCCGCATCGTGGTGAAGGTGGGCTCCTCCTCCCTCACCACCGCCACCGGTGGTCTGGACGCGGACCGGGTGGACGCCCTGGTGGACGTACTGGCCAAGGCCCGCGTCCCCCGTGCGGGTGATGCCGCGCCCACCGAGGTGGTGCTGGTCTCCTCGGGCGCCATCGCGGCCGGCCTGGCCCCGCTGGGGCTCACCCGCCGCCCCCGGGACCTCGCCCGGCAGCAGGCCGCCGCCAGCGTCGGACAGGGGCTGCTGGTGGCCCGCTACACCGCCTCCTTCGCCCGCCACGCACTGCGGGTCGGCCAGGTGCTGCTGACCGCCGAGGACGCCAGCCGGCGGGCCCACTACCGCAACGCCTACCGCACCCTGGAGCAGCTGCTGGCGATGGGCGCGGTCCCGATCGTCAACGAGAACGACACCGTGGCCACCGCCGAGATCAAGTTCGGCGACAACGACCGGCTGGCCGCGCTGGTCGCCCATCTGGTCCGCGCCGACCTGCTGGTGCTCCTCTCCGACGTGGACGGCCTCTACGACGGCGATCCGAGCCGGCCCGGTACCAGCCGGATCGCGGAGGTGCGCGGCCCGCACGACCTGGAGGGCATCGAGATCGGCACCGCCGGCCGGGCCGGCGTCGGCACGGGCGGCATGGTCACCAAGGTCGAGGCCGCCCGGATCGCCACCGGAGCCGGCATCCCGGTGGTGCTCACCGCCGCCAGCCAGGCCGCGGACGCGCTGGCCGGCCGCCCCACGGGCACCCTCTTCCACCGCACCGGCCGCCGTGCCGCCGACCGGCTCCTCTGGCTGGCACACGCAAGCCACCCGCGTGGGGCGCTCAGCCTGGACGCGGGCGCCGTCAGGGCCGTGGTGGAGCGCCGCAAGTCGCTGCTCCCAGCAGGGCTGACGGGCATCGAGGGGGATTTCGCTGCGGGCGATCCGGTGGACCTTCTTGACGAAAACGGCCACATCGTCGCTCGCGGACTGGTCAACTTTGATGCAAGGGAGTTGCCCCGCCTACTGGGCCGGTCCACCCACGAGTTGGCCCGGGAGCTGGGTCCCGCATACGAGCGTGAGGTCGTCCACCGGGACGACCTGGTGGTGCTGCGCGGCTGAGGCGCGGCAGGAGCAGGAGCGCGCAGCGGGTCCGGGGCGTTCGGACCCGGACAGGCATCGCCGGACAGGAGGCCCCCGGTGGGACGCAGGCGCCAGGAGACACTGCCCGAAGGCGCAGCGGGACGCACACTGACCAGCGTCGGCGACGGCCTCGACGGCCCGGTGGAGGTCCCGGCGGCCGGCCGGGAGCCGGGGTCCGCGCTCTCGGCGGCGGTCGCCGAGCAGGGCCGGCTCTGGCATGTGGTGCTCAGCGTGGCCGGCCGGACCACTCCGCTCGCCGAGCTGCGCAGCGGGCTGGAGCAGCTGGCCCACGACCATCCCTTCCTGCTCACCGCGCGCTATGCCGCCGACCACGCCGAGGTCCGCTACTGGGAGCAGGCGCGCGACCTGCACGACGCGGCCGCGATCGCGCTGCGGCTCTGGGGCGAGCACCGGGCGTCCGCGCAGCTGCCCGCCTGGGAGATCGTCGGCCTGGAGGTGGTGGACCGGTCGACGTACCACAAGCGGCTCTCGGAGGGGTACGGCGACGCTGCCGCCGTGCTGGGCGGCGTCCACCCGTACTGAGCCGCCCGCCTGATCCGCCCGCCTGCGCCGCCCGCGACGGTGCCCGGGTGTCTCAACTGCTGGAAATCGCCACGGGAACGGCTTGCCGGGTCAGTACGCTTCGGATATGAGCGCCGACGCCTTCGCCACCGATTCGCCCGTCCTCGCCGCTGCGCGCCGTGCCCGGGAGGCGGCCGCCGTGCTCGCCCCACTGCCGCGCTCGGCCAAGGACGCCGCGCTGCTGGCCGTCGCCGACGCCCTGGAGGCCCGTACGGCGGAGATCACCGCCGCCAACGCCGAGGATGTCGCCCGGGCCCGGGAGGCCGGCACCGCCGAGTCGGTGGTGGACCGGCTCACCCTCACCGAGGAGCGCATCGCCGCCATCGCCTCCGACGTCCGCGACGTCGTCGGACTGCCGGATCCGGTGGGTGAGGTGCTGCGCGGCTACACCCTGCCCAACGGGCTGGATGTCCGCCAGGTGCGGGTGCCGCTGGGGGTGGTGGGCATCGTCTACGAGGCCCGGCCCAATGTGACGGTGGACGCCGCGGCGCTCTGTCTGAAGTCCGGCAACGCCGTGCTGCTGCGCGGCTCCGCCTCGGCCTACCGCTCCAACACCAGGCTGGTGGAGGTGCTGCGGGACGCGGTCGCCTCGGCCGGGCTGCCGGCCGACAGCGTGCAGCTGGTGCCGGGCGAGAGCCGGGAGTCGGTCAAGGAGCTGATGCGCGCCCGCGGTCTGGTGGACGTGCTGATCCCGCGCGGCGGGGCCTCCCTGATCCGCACCGTGGTCGAGGAGTCCCTGGTCCCGGTGATCGAGACCGGCACCGGCAACTGCCACGTCTACGTCGATGCGCAGGCCGACCTGGGCAGCGCCGTGGAGATTCTGCTCAACTCCAAGGCGCAGCGGGTCAGTGTGTGCAACAGCGCGGAGACGCTGCTGGTGCACCGGGACATCGCGGACGCCTTCCTGCCGGTGGCGCTGGACGCGCTGGCCGGGGCCGGCGTCACCGTCCACGGGGACGCGGCGGTGCAGCAGGCTGCCCGGGAGCACGGCGGCCCGGCCACGGTGGTCCCGGCCACCGAGGAGGACTGGGAGACCGAGTACCTCTCCTACGACATCGCCGCCGCGGTGGTGGACTCCCTGGACGACGCGGTGGCCCACATCCGGCGCTGGTCGTCCGGCCACACCGAGGCCATCGTCACCACCTCGCAGACGGCGGCCCGGCGCTTCACCCAGCTGGTCGACTCCACCACGGTCGCGGTCAACGCCTCGACCCGGTTCACCGACGGCGGGCAGTTCGGTTTCGGGGCGGAGATCGGCATCTCCACCCAGAAGCTCCACGCCCGCGGCCCGATGGGCCTGCCCGAGCTGACCTCCACCAAGTACATCCTCACGGGAGACGGCCACATCCGCCCCTGAGGCGGGCGGAACCGGCCACCGTGTCCCGGTCGGGGTGGGGCTTTCGGTCGGGCCGGTGGGCTTTCGGACGACCCACAGACAAACGGCCCGCGCGGTAATACGCTGAAGGCGTGCCCGAGGAAGTGGGGGGTTCGCCGGACCCGGACGGCGCCGACCACGGTGGTGCGGACGATGCGTTCGCAGCCGTGGTTCTCGACGAGGCCTTCATCCGGGCGGCCACCGTCCATGAGCCCTCGGCCCATGAGCGGATGCTCGCCGCGGTGGAGGCCCGGCTGGAGCTGGAGGCGACCGGCGCGGGCCGTGCGTTCGGCGGCGGTGACGATGCGCGCGACGACGGCCTGCCCGAGGAGCTGCGCCCCTACCGGGACGAGGAGTACGACGGGGACTGGCCCGGGCCGGCCTCGCGCCGCGTCAGGAGCCGTCTCACGGGCCGCCGGATCCGCCCGGCCGCCCCGCACCGGGGGCGGCATGCCGCGGTGCATGTCCGCTGGCACCGGCCGGTGGCCTGGTTCCTCGCGGTGATCATGGGCCTGGGTGTGGTGGCGGTCGCGGTGGCCGCCGTCTACCGGGGCACCGGTGCCTCCTCGGCCACGCCGGGGCCGTCGCGCTCGGAGAGCGGCAGCGTCGGCACGCCCTCGGTGAAGGCGCCGCAGCGGCAGCCCGTGGTCACGGCGCCCTCCGCGGCGGCCGGCTGACGTCTTCCGGGTCCTGCCGAAAGTCGTCCAAATCTCCCTGCCTGAGAGCCTGAAGCAGCTCTGACCTGCGCTGATTTCCCTGCGCTCCGCCGAGCTCCGGTGAGCTGATGTCAGAACTTGACCGCTTCGCCCTCGTTCAGCCGTGCCCCGGAGACATACCCTTGCTCCATGGGTGGCCGGGAGGAGCCGCCGGACGGCGTGCCCGAGGGCGCTCCCGGTGGCGACGACGAGTTCCGATCCGTCGTGTTCGACGAGTCGTTCGTCAGGGCTGCCCGGATCCAGGAACTCTCGGCGAGCGAGCGGCTGAGCGCGGCGGAGCGGGGGGTCCGTACCCGGTCCCGCTCCCGGTCCGCACGGCCGTCGGCGTCGCTGCCCCGGCAGGCCTTCGCCCTGATGCTGCTGATAGCGATGGCGTTCGCCGCCGCGGTCTACATGGGGATCCGTCACCCCTACCGGGAGCCTCCGGTGGCCAAGAGCCGGCTGACCATGAGCATCGTGCCGCTGGCCCCGGCCGCCACCGTCACGGCCGCACCCGGCACCAGGAAGCGGGGGAGTGCGGCCGGATCCGGCGACGACCCCTTCGCAGCGCTGGAGAAGGCCGCGGGCAGCACCTTCTACGACGGCAGTGTGGGTCTGCTGCCGCCGCCGGCCACCGCCACCCGGCACTTCTCGGTGGAGCAGGTGACCCGTGCCCTGGCCGCGGTGCAGCAGTACCTGGTCGCCTCGTCGCTGGACTCCAAGGTCCTGGTCGAGGGCAGTACGGGGGCGGTACGGGATCAGCTGGCGCCCGGTCAGCGGGCGCAGTTCGACGACAGCGTGGGCAACCCCCGGGACGACCTCCACCATGCGGCCACCGGCTGGCTGGTGCGGTTCGATCCGGCGCAGGTGACCCTGGGTGTCTCCAAGGTGAAGGTCTCCGGCGGGATGACCGTCGAGGAGTCGGACGACGACACCCTCGAGGTGGTCACCGACCACACCTTCGTCTATGCGCTGCAGGCGGCGCCCCGGGACGGTACCCAGGCCGCGGCCCGGGCTGCGGCCTCCACCGCGCCGGCCTCCACCGCGCCGGCCTCCACCGCTGCCACGACGGCCTCACCCGGTACCGCCTCACCCGGTACCGCCTCCACCGGCACGGCCTCGCCGGGTACCGCCTCCACCGGCACGGCCTCACCCGGGTCCGCCTCGCCCTCCGACGACACCGGCACCGACTTCGACCCTGAGCAGCTGTCCGTCCCCGGAGCGCCGGTGACGCTCTTCGCCGTCCGGCGGGAACTGCGTTTCCAGTTCGACCGCGCCGACATCGACGCCTCCCAGCTGCAACTGGTCGACTCCGTGGTCCAGGCGGGCCCCATGGCGTGCGACGCGCACGCCGAGCGCTATCTGCGGCCGATCCTGGCCGGCCAGGCCACCGGGACCGGAGAACCGCAGACCTCCGGCAGCCCCTCGGCCGACGGCCGGCAGGGCACCGCACCGCTCGGCGTCGACCCGCTGGACCGCCTGCACCGTCCGGCGTGGCAGCTGTGCGGGGTGCTCAGCGGGCCGATGGCGGGCCTGCCGGCCCGCTGAGCGTCCGGACCCCGAAGGGTCCGCTGCCTCCCGCGGGTCAGGCAGTGGCGCCGCCGTCCGCCGGGGCGTCGCCGTCCTCCGCCGCCCCGCCGCTGCGGGAGCCGCTGAAGACGTCGCGCAGCTTGCTGCCCACATCGCCCGCGCCGCCGGTGATGTCCCGGATCAGGCCCATCAGCGGGTCCTTGCTCTCCTTGACCGACCTGGCGTACGACTCGGCGGTGGCCTTCCACTGGTCACCCAGTGAGGCGTTGACGTCGTCCTCCCGGCGCGGGTACGCCCCGGCCAGGACGGAGCGGTACTCGTCGCCCTCGGCCCACTTCTTCAGCTGGGCCGCCCGCACCACCGCGAAGGGGTGGGTCTGCGGCAGCACCTGGAGCAGCTTGATCACACCGTCCCGCAGGTCGCCGGCCTTCTCGTACTCCTCGGCCTGCTCCAGGAAGGCGTCCACGTTCATCTCGGCCAGGTGGTGGCCGCCGGCCAGCTTCATCAGGCCGCGCATCGAGGCCTGGAGGTCCTGGCCGACCAGCAGGCCGGCCCGGTCGCAGGAGAGCTCCGACTTGCGGAACCACTCCTTGAGCGCGGTGATGATCGCCATGATCGCGATGTTGCCCAGCGGGAGCCAGGCGATCCGGGTGGCGATGTTGGTGAGGATCAGCAGCATCGTCCGGTAGACGGCGTGGCCGGACATGGCGTGGCCGACCTCGTGGCCGACCACCGCCCGCAGCTCCTCCTCGTCGAGCATCTCCACCAGGCCGGTGGTCAGCACGACGATCGGGGTCTCCATGCCGATGCACATGGCGTTGGGCTTGGGATCCTGGGTGACGTACAGCTCCGGGACCTTGTCCAGGTCCAGGATGTAGGCCGCGTCGCGCACCATGTCGTGGATGTGCGGGAACTGGCGCTCCGAGGTCTTCACCGCCGTGGCCAGGAACATCAGCCGCACGCTGCGCTCGGAGACCAGTCCGGCGAGCCTCTTCAGCACGTCGTCGAAACCGGACAGCTTGCGCAGGGCGACCAGCGCCGACCGGTCGGCGGGGTGCTCCCAGGCCCGCGTCGATATGCCGGGGAACCGCTTGCGGTTGCGGCTGGGCACGCTGCTGCTGCCGTTGGTGGGGTCCGTCATGTCGTGAGTACCTCCTGGTCGACGAGGGCCTCCCGCTGCCGCGGGCCCCCACCGTCCGCTTCGTCCGTCGCCTTCTCGTACTCGTCCCCGCCGGTCACCCTACGGGGCGGGGTGCCGCCGCGTCCCCCCTCCGGTGGAGCGGACCCGGCGCGGTGTCCGGAACGCCCCGGTCTAGGCTGGGCAGTGGACCGCCGACCGAGGAGCCATGCCATGTCCCCCGAGACCCTGATGATGCTCGCCGCCCCGATCTCCAATGAGAGCGGCCCCGGCGTCTTCCTGCGCATCGTGCTGATCGCCGCCGTCGTCGGTGTGGTCCTGCTGGCATGGGCCATCGCTCGCGCCAGCCGCAACAACCACCGCTGAGCGGACTGGTGACACCCCATGCGGGAGCAGACGCAGCAGAGCCGCCGCGCGGTTGCGGACGGCCCACCCGTACCATGAGCACGCGGGCCACCGGTGCCCCGGAGGCGGCGGCAGCCGCCGGTACGGCCGGGACCGGGACCCCGCTTCCGCCCCCGAGCCCGAGAAGGTCCTGCCGACCATGACCACTGCCGCAGTCCCCGCCCTGAGCCTGCTCGCCGAGGGCGGCCACCACGACAGCCTCAACCCCGCCCTCACCGGCGGTGGTGCGCTCTTCGCCCTGCTGCTGCTGCTCTTCATCACGACCCGCTTCAACCGCGACCGCTGAGCGGCAACCTGTCAGCCCGGCCTGCAGCAGAACGGCCCTCCGCCCGCCCGGTGGAGGGCCGGTTCCGCATCCGGCGGCATCCCGTAAGGTGAGTCGGCATGGAACAGCAGGCCGAAGCAGGCGCCGCGCCGGTGAAGAAGCGCCTCGGCGTGATGGGCGGCACCTTTGACCCGATCCACCACGGGCACCTGGTCGCCGCCAGCGAGGTGGCCAGCCTGTTCGCGCTGGACGAGGTGGTCTTCGTCCCCACCGGCCAGCCCTGGCAGAAGAGCGAGCGGCGGGTCTCCCCGGCCGAGGACCGCTATCTGATGACGGTCATCGCCACCGCCTCCAACCCGCAGTTCTCGGTCAGCCGGATCGACATCGACCGCGAGGGCCCCACCTACACCGTGGACACCCTGCGGGACCTCCGCCGGGAGCACCCCGACGCGGACCTCTTCTTCATCACCGGCGCCGACGCGCTGGAGCAGATCCTGTCCTGGCGGAACGCCGAGGAGATGTTCGGGCTCGCACATTTCATCGGAGTCACCCGTCCAGGGCACACTTTGACCAACCCTGGACTGCCCGAGGGCGGTGTGTCCCTGGTGGAGGTGCCGGCACTGGCCATCTCCTCCTCGGACTGCCGTTCCAGGGTCGCCCGCGGGGAGCCGGTCTGGTACCTGGTCCCCGACGGCGTGGTGCGTTACATCGACAAGCGGGCGCTCTACCACCGCAGGGGCGGCCAGACCGCCACCGGCGTCTGACCAGCCACACACAGGCAATCGGAACACCTTGAGGGGCGGCGTGACCGGATCGGCAGACCGCAGGGGACCGGGGGGCGACGACTGGTCCGCGGGGCGCTATGCGCCCGCGGAACAGCAGAACCAGGAGGGCTGGGACGATCCCGGCAACTGGTCACCCGGTGCCCACGGCGGCCCGGCGCCCCGGCAGCAGGGCGGCCACGCCCAGCAGCAGGGGTACGCCGACCCGTACGGCACCGGGCAGTACCCCGCCGTCGACCCCTACGGAGGGGGCTACGGCACGGGTCAGCAGGGCGGCGGGCAGCAGCCGTACGACACCGGCGGCTACTCCACGGGTCAGTATCCGCAGTACCCCCAGTACCCGCAGCAGGGCCATCAGGACCCCTACGGCACGGGTCAGGGCGGCGGGCAGCAGCCGTACGACACCGGCGGCTACCCCACGGCCCAGTACGCCCAGCCGCAGCAGCAGGGCTACGCCGACCCGTACGGCACCGGGCAGTACCCCGTGGCCGGGCCCCACACCGGGCAGCAGCCGGTCGTCCCGGCCCAGCAGCCCGGCCGTCCCGTACCGCCGCCCCGGCAGCAACAGGGCGGCCAGCAGCAGGGCGTTCCGCAGCAGGGCGGACAGGGCCCGGCGGCCCGCCGGGGCGCTCCGGGGCAGGGCGCCCCCGGCGCCCGGCCGCCCGGCTACGAGGGCGAGGAGTTCACCTTCGTCGATGACGAGGAGGAGTCCGAGGACGTCATCGACTGGCTGAAGTTCGCCGAGACCCGCACCGAGCGGCGCGACGAGCGCAAGCGCCGCTACCGCAACCGGATCGTCGCCCTGGTGGTGGTCCTGGTGCTGGCCGCCGCGGGCGGTGTCGGCTACCTGTGGAAGACCGGCGCGCTCGGCGGTGACTCCGCGGGTGCCGTGCCCGGCGGCAAGCGCGCGGTGGTCGTGGTCCATCTGCACGACCTCAAGGGGAAGACCACCACCGCCCTGCTGGTCGACGACGCGGCCGGCGGCAAGGGCTCCGCCCTGCTGCTGCCCGGCACTCTGCTGCTCCCCGACGACGGCGGCGACTCCGGCACCACCACCCTCGGCAGCTCGCTGGACGACCAGGGCGCCGGCGGTACCCAGGACGCCCTGACCACGGTGCTCGGCGCCCCCATCTCCGGCACCTGGCGGCTGGACACGCCGTATCTGCAGATCCTGGTCGACCAGCTCGGCGGCATCACCCTGGACACCGACACCTCGGTCGTGGCGGGCGGCAGGACCGTGGTGAACGCCGGCAAGTCGCAGGACCTCAACGGCACGGCCGCCGTGGCCTACGCCACCTACCAGGGGCGGACGGAGCAGCCCGCAGCCCAGCAGGCCCGGTTCGGCCAGGTGCTGACCGCGGTGCTGAAGGCGATGCCCACCGACGCCTCCTCCGCCACCGACGTGGTCAAGCGGATGAACGCCGTCATGGACCCGTCCCTGTCCGAGCGGCAGCTGGGCGCCTCGCTGGCCGCTCTCGCCCGCCACGCGGGAGCCGGGCACTTCTCGGTGGCCACGCTCCCGGTCAAGGCGGACGGGACGGTCGACCCGGCCACCGCGGGCACCCTGGTGAAGCAGGTGCTGGGCGGTACCGTGCACAACGCGGACAGCGGGAGCGGGCCCGCCAGGGTGGTCATCCAGAACGGCACCGGCACCACCGCCAAGGCGGACCAGGCGCAGATCCAGGTGGTCAACGGCGGCTACACCTTCGTGCCGCCGCTGGGCAAGGCGTTGGCCCCGGTGGCGAGGACCCAGATCCGGTACACCGACGACGCCCGGGCGGAGGCGGCCAGGCAGCTCGCGCTGACGCTGAACGTCCCCACGACGGCGGTGAAGAAGGTCACCGGCGGCCAGACGGCCGACATCCTGGTCGTCCTCGGGCAGGACTACAAGGGCACGGCCAAGCCCACCCAGTGACCGGCACCGGGTCACCGAGGTGACCTGATGGCTGACCCGGCCAGGGGCGCGCAGGACCGCACCGCCCGGCCCTCCACGGAGGAGCCGGTCCCGGATGCGGCCCGGCGCGCCCCTCGGCGTCCGGGCGGCCCGTGCGTACACCCCCGCGGAGACATCGATCCCGGCGTACGCGGGAGGCGTGAGATCCTGGGAGGCGAAACCGCTTCCTACCGAGAGCAGACCGTGACCGCTACCGACCGGGCCGTAGAGCTCATCACCACCGCCGCCCAGGCAGCAGCCGACAAGCTCGCCCATGACGTCATCGCCTACGACGTCAGCGAGGTGCTCGCCATCACCGACGCCTTCCTGCTGGCCTCCGCCCCCAACGACCGCCAGGTCAAGTCCATCTCGGACGAGATCGAGGAGCGGCTGCTCAAGGAGTGCGGCGCCAAGCCCGTCCGGCGCGAGGGCGAGCGCGAGGGCCGCTGGATCCTGCTGGACTACATCGACATCGTCGTCCATGTGCAGCACTCCGAGGAGCGCTCCTTCTACGCCCTGGAGCGGCTCTGGAAGGACTGCCCGGAGCTGAAGCTTCCGGAGGACGCGGTCGCCACCCGCAACCGTCCGGACGGCGCCCGCACCGACGCCGCGGGCAACGCCGTGGAAGCCGCTGACGGGAGCCTCAGCTGAGCGGCCTGCGGCGCGGCCCGCGCGTCGTCTTCTGGCGGCACGGCCAGACCGCGTGGAACCTGGAGGGCCGCTTCCAGGGCTCCACCGACATCCCGCTGACCGAGACCGGCCGTGCCCAGGCGCGCCGCGCCGCCAGGCTGCTGGCCGCGCTGCGGCCGGACGCGATCATCGCCTCCGACCTCCAGCGTGCCTCGGACACGGCCGCCGAGCTGGCGGCCGTCACCGGTCTGCCCGTGGAGCACCACAAGGGGCTGCGGGAGACCTTCGCGGGTGTCTGGCAGGGGCTGACCAACACCGAGATCCAGCTGAAGTACGGCGACGACTACGCCGCCTGGCGGCGCGGCGAGCCCGTGCGGCGCGGTGGTGGCGAGCTGGAGACCGAGGTCGCCGACCGAGCCGTGCCGGTGATCCTGGAGGCCGTGGAGAAGCTGCCGGAGGACGGCACCCTGGTGGTGGTCAGCCACGGTGGCGCCATCCGTACCAGTGTGGGCCGGCTGATCGGCCTGGAACCGTTCCACTGGGAGTCCCTGGGCGGTCTGTCCAACTGCTGCTGGTCCGTGCTGGGCCGCGGTGCGCGCGGCTGGCGGCTGCTGGAGCACAACGCCGGCACCCTGCCGGAACCGGTCATCGGCGACGACACCTGACCGTGCGCGAGCGATGGGCCGGACCTGCGAAGCGGCCGGATTTCGCAGTTCCGGGCCCCAGCCGCTAAAGTCTTCCTCGTTCGCAGCGTCCGAACGGACGCGGCGGGGCCTTAGCTCAGTTGGTAGAGCGCTTGCATGGCATGCAAGAGGTCAGGGGTTCAAATCCCCTAGGCTCCACGGGGCTTTAGCTCAGTTGGTAGAGCGCTTGCATGGCATGCAAGAGGTCAGGGGTTCAAATCCCCTAAGCTCCACAGCCGGAGATCCCGGCAGGACGGCCGACGTCCTGCCGGGATCTTCTCGTTGGGGGCGCCCCTCAGTGGGTGTGGTCGGCCACCGGGGCGTCCGGGTGGTCCATGAGCCAGGCGATGCGCTCGGACGTGCGCTCGTCCATGGGCGTGTAGACGATCAGCCGGTGCTCCGGCGCCCGGGACACGGCGAGAGTGGTGCTCGCCATCCGTAGCTCGCCGACCGAGAAATGGCGGAAGACCTTGATCGCGGCCCCGGTGTCCGCGACATCGTGCCGCTCCCACATCGCTGCGAAATCCGGGCTGGCCGCGCTGAGTTCCCGGATGAACCGCTCCCATTCCGGCTCCCCGACATGCCGCCCGTAACCGGCCCGCAGCACCGCCACCATCCTGGGCAGCTCGGTTCTCCGGTTGACGAAGGGGTTGCAGCAGCCCGGCATCACGAAGACCGACCACAGCGCGTTGTGCCGCCCGGACCCGATCCGGGGGAAGAGCGCCCCGTAGGCGCGGTTGTTCATCATCACGTCGTAGCGGGCGCTGTAGATCACCGCGGGGAGCGGGTCCAGGGCCTCCAGGATCACCGCCAGCTCGGGATCGAGCGGACAGTCCTCGAAGGGCTGCTGCCTGCCGGGTGCGCTGTCGGCCAGCCGGAAGAGGTGGTCGCGTTCGGCGCGGTCCAGTCGCAGCGTACGGGCGATGGCGTCCAGCACCTGCTCACTGGCGTTGATCGGCCGGCCCTGTTCCAGCCAGGTGTACCAGGTGACCCCGACCCCGGAGAGCTGGGCGACCTCCTCCCGCCGCAGACCGGGGGTGCGGCGGCGCAGACCGGGCGGCAGGCCGACGTCCTCGGGGGCGATCCGGGCCCGGCGGGCCTTGAGGAAGGCGGTGAGCTCGGCCCGCTTCCGTGGGGTCGCAGCAGGGGTCGGCGTCTTGCCCGTCACGCTCATTCCCCCATACTGCACCGGGCGGGCGGAGTTCTGGCAGGTGCTGCTGGTACCAGGATCAGCAGGCTCTAACCACCAGTACCGGACTCCCCTCAGGCTTGAGTCGTGACCGAGACCCAGATGCACTCCGCGACCGCCTCGTCCACCGTCCCCCGGCAGCGCTCCGAACCCCGCTCACACGTCCCGGGGGCACCGCCGCCCGGCCCGTCCCGGCCGGGGCTGCTGCTCTTCCTGATCCTCACCGGCCAGTTCATGGCGCTGCTGGACGTCTCCATCGTCAATGTGGCGGCGCCGACCATCCGTACCGATCTGCACGCCTCCGGCGCCGGGCTGCAGTTTGTGATCGCCGGGTACACCATCGCCTACGCGGTCCTGCTGATCACCGGCGCCCGGCTGGGGGAGCGCTACGGCTACAGCCGGCTCTTCCAGACCGGCCTGGCGGTCTTCACCCTCTCCTCGCTGGTCTGCGGAGTGGCGCCGACCACCGGCGCGCTGATCGGCTTCCGGCTGCTGCAGGGCGTGGGATCCGCCCTGATGGTGCCTCAGGTGATGTCGCTGGTGCAGCGCACCTTCACCGGTGCGGCCCGGGTGCGGGCCCTGGGCGTCTACACCGCGGTGCTCGCCGGTGGCGGGGTGGTCGGCCAGGTGCTGGGCGGCGCCCTGGTGAGCGCCGACCTCTTCGGCAGCGGATGGCGTCCGGTCTTCCTGGTCAACGTGCCCATCGGGGTGGCCCTGCTGATCGCCGGACGGCGGCTGCTGCCCGCGATCCCGGGCAACCGCGAACGTTCCCTGGACCTGGTCGGCCTGGTGGTGCTCGCGGTGGCGATCGGCCTGCTGGTGGTGCCGCTGGTGCTGGGGCACGAGCTGGGCTGGCCCGTCTGGGGCTGGGTGATGCTGGCCGGCGGAGCAGCGGCCCTGGCGGTGTTCGTGGTGGTCGAGCGGCGGGTCACGGCGCGCGGCGGCTCCCCGCTGATCTCCGGTCGGGTGCTGGCGGCTCCGGGGCTGCGGCCGGCGGCCGGTGCGATCTTCATGGCGCTGACCGGCTTCGCCGGCTTCCTCTTCGTCTTCGCCCTGCATCTGCAGGCGGGGCTCGGCGACAGTGCGCTGCGGGCCGGGCTGGTCTTCGTTCCGATGGCGGTCGGCTTCGGCTCCGCGGGGCTGTACTGGCACCGGCTGGTGCCGGCCCGGCTGCACCGCTCGCTGCCGGTGCTGGCGCTGCTGGTGATGGGTGCCGGGGACGCCGCCATGGGACTGCTGATGCGGCACGGCGCCCAGGTGGGGGTCGCCGAGGAGTTGCTGCTGGCAGTGGTGGGTCTGGCGTCCGGCTGCGCCTACAGCCCGCTGTTCGCCCGGGCGCTGGGCAAGGTCGCCCAGGCCGACGCGGCCGACGCCAGCGGTCTGATGGTGACCGTGGTGCAGCTCGGCCAGGTGGTGGGCGTGGCACTGCCGGGCACGCTGTTCCTGAGCCGGGTGGTCTATCCGGCGCCGGCCGCCGACTCGGGAGCGGCCCTCGCGGTCACCACCGCGGCCATCGGCCTGGTGGCCGCGGGAGGGGCGGTGTTCGCGGCCCGCACCCGGCGTGCGGTGCAGCCCGTCGGCTGACCTGCGCCGCGCCGCCCGGACCGGGGAGGTCCGGGCGGCGCGCACACCGGAACGGATTCGTGGACCGCTCGCGCGAACGTGTAGAGTGAGCGGTGTCGCCGAGGGGCCCGGAAGGGTTCCGACCGGCGGCGCGGCAGGTCTCGGGGCTTTAGCTCAGTTGGTAGAGCGCTTGCATGGCATGCAAGAGGTCAGGGGTTCAAATCCCCTAAGCTCCACAGCGGACGATCGGAAGGCCGCCTCCCTCGCGGAGGCGGCCTTTCGGCGTTCTCCCCCCGGTGCCGATGTCCGTCGCGCCCATTCCTGGGGTGCCGGCTCCCCGGGTGTCGGGTCCCGTGGGCGCCGGTCAGCGAGGTCTGCCGAAGCGCAGCGCCAGCGCCGGGCACTGGTTGACCGCCCGCTGGGCGTCGTTCTCCAGCCACACCGGGATGGGCGCGTTGCTGACCACCGGGAAGCCGTGGGCGTCCAGGCTGAAGAGTTCCGGGGCCAGGGCGGCGCAGAGGCCGTGCGCCCGGCACCGCTGCCAGTCCACGACCAGGGTCGGACCGGCCAGCTGGTCCTGGTCCTGCCCCGGCCCCCAGGGGGAGAGCGGCATCACCCCGCGGACCCGCCGTCCGCAGCCGCCGCGCAGGCTGTGGTTGGCCAGGTCGTCGGTGAAGGCGGTGAGCGCGGAGAGGATGAAGCGGGAGGAGCCGTCGGGGTGGGAGCAGGCACCCTGGCCGATCACCCCGCCGGCGATCCGCCGGGCCTCCTCCAGCGCCCGGGTGCCGCCGCCGCCGTTGGCCAGGTCGGTGAGCACCCGGGCGAGGTCCGGCAGACCCATCCGGCAGGGGCCGCACTGCCCGGCGGACTGCACGGCCAGCCAGTCCGCGATCCGGGCCGCCTCACCCAGCGGGCAGGTGTCCTCCGGGATCGGGATGACGATGCCCGCGCCGAAGGACCCGCCGGCCGCCGACATCCCCGCCCGGGAGCAGGGCGCCCGCACGGCGGCGTCCGCATCCAGGAACATCCCGTGGTAGCCGCCGACCAGCACACCCTGGCCCGGGGACACCCCGGCCGCGTCCAGCACGTCGCCGAGCAGGGTGCCGGCCGGGGTCTCCCCGGGCC
>NZ_LIQR01000026.1 GCF_001418575.1 Peterkaempfera griseoplana | reverse complement strand
GGCAAGCCGGGCGCGGGCGCCGCCGGTGCCGGGCCCCGCGACGCCCGCGCCCGGCTTGCCCGTACCGGGCCGCGGAGCGGTCCCCTTGCCCGGCCGGACCGGGCCGGGCACGGCCGGCCGGACGTTGCGCGCGTACTCCCCGGGGATGTTCCCCGGGCCGCGGAAGAGGAAGACGATGTAGGTCTCGTACCAGTGGGCGCCCCGCCCCGACACCCGGGCCGCACCCAGCCGTGTGCTGGCCCGCCAGACCAGCTGGGTGAACCGCGAGGTGCCGCGGCCGCCCCCGGGGTGGGCGAAGTCGTAGTTCCGGGCCTCCTGGTACCAGGAGGACACCGCGTCCTGTGCGCTGCGCCTCGCCGGCAGTGAGGACGCACCCCAGTAGAGGTTCTCGCCCGTGCCCGGGTGGGCGCCCCCGTGGACGCCGTGGAGGCCCTCCTGCCGGGAGAGGTCGTGGGCGCGGGCGGCGGCCCAGCCGGACAGCCGGCGGTCCAAGGTGAGCGGTGGGGCGTGGTGCCGGGCGCGCACCGCGTTCACCGCGCGCAGCGCCTCGGTGAGGAACTGCTGGTCGGTGGTGTCGGGGAGGGCGGGCCGCGCGGGCGCGGGCACGCCCGCCACCGCGACCAGGGCCGCGGCCGCCGCCAGCAGTCCGAGCTTCTTCATCCGGTGACCTCCAGGGTGTGGGCCGCGCCCCGAGGGCGAGGACGGGCGGGTGCAGTCCACCGCACCGCCGCCCCGCGGGCCCGCGATTGGTCCGAGTGGCGGCGTGCCTGCTCTGATCGGCGGCGTGCCTGGTCCGACTGGCTGCGTGCCCGCCGGGGGCGGTTCGCTCATCCCTTCGGGGTACCTGCGCAGGCGGTGGGCAGGCGAGGTGCACCAGGATCGGAGGGGACGCCCCGTACGGTGCCCGGGGCGGGCGGCGCCGAGGAGCAGGGAGGGCGGAGCTGGTGCGAGCCACCTTCCGGTCGCGGCGCGGAGCGGCGTCGCAGCCGCCGCCCCGCCGGGGACCGACGCTGCAGCTCGTGGTGGCGGCGGTGCTGGGCGTGACCGCGGTGGTGCTGGGCGTCGGGGCGCTGAGCGGTATCGACGTACGGCTCGCGCCGTTGCTGATCTTCCTTCCCGCCTTCGCCGCCATCTTCGGCACCGTCACCCAGACGGTGCTGGCCGCGGTGTGGGCGACCCTCGCCATCGGGGTGTCGCTCAACCATCTGCCCGAGCACAGCGTGACCGAGACGGTGCTGGGGTTCGTGTTCTGCGCGGTGCTGGGCGGGTTCAGTGTGGAGGCCTGCCGGCGCCGCATCCACCGTGAGACCGAGCTGGGGCGGCTGCGGTCCACCGCCGCCGCCCTGCAGCGGGAGATCCTGCACCCGCTGCCGCTGGTCACCGATCGGCTGCTGGTGGGCGGCCTGTACCGGCCCCTCGAGAGCGACCGGCTGGTCGGCGGGGACATCTACGAGGCGGTGGCGTCCCCGTACGGCAGCCGGGTGCTGATCGGCGATGTGCAGGGCAAGGGCCTGCAGGCGATCGGGGCGGGGTTCGCGGTGCTGGGGGCCTTCCGCGAGGCCGCACACCGCGAACCGACCCTCACCGCGGTGGTGACGGCCATGGAGGACGCGGTGGTCCGGCACAATCTCTTCGCCAGCCGGGAGGGCGAGCACGAACGGTTCGTCACCGCGCTGGTGCTCGGCGTCGGCGAGCAGGCGTCCTGCCAGGTGATCAACTGCGGGCACATCCCGCCGCAGCTGCTGGACGACTCGGGGGCACGGTCGGTCGACCTCGGCGAACCCGGGGTGCCGCTGGGCTTGGAGAGCCTGTCTCCCGATCCGCGGACCGTCGGCTGGTTCGACTTCCCGGCCGGCTCGTCACTGCTGCTCTGCACCGACGGGGTCACCGAGGCCAGGGACCGCAGGGGCACCTTCTACCCGCTCGGCGAGCGGCTGGCCGGGTGGTCCGGGCTGAACGCCAACGAGCTGACCCGGACGCTCCGCGCCGACCTCGACAGCTTCACCTCCGGTGAGCAGCGCGACGACGTCGCCGTCCTGGTGATCCGGCGGATCGGAGCGGAGGCCGGCCGGGGGGAGCCGGACGGGTCCCCGGCGGTCCGCCCGGAGTGACGGGCCGCCGCGTGGGGTGATCCGAGTTTTGGCGCCGCGCCGCTGGACACGCGACCCCTGAGACTGTGCGCAGCTCCACGACGGGAGGCCGGGCATCATGCATCTCGACGCGTTCATCGACCAGGTCCGCACACGGGGGGAGCTTCCCGACCGGAAGGCCGCGAAGCGGGCGGTGCTGGCCACCCTGGAGACCCTGGCGGAGCGGGTGCCGGTCGGCCTCGCCGAGCATGTGGCGGCGCAGCTGCCCCCGGAGATCGCCCGGCCGATGGTGGGGGTGGCCGTGTCGCACGGCTCCTCCCGGGAGGACCGCAGAAAGGGCGAGCGCTTCGACCTGACGACCTTCGCCGGGCGGATCGCCTGGCGGGCGGGCACCACCGAGGAGGTCGCGCTGCGTGACGCGGGCGCGGTGCTGGACGTCCTGGACGCGTCCCTGTCGCCGGAGCTGATGCAGAAGCTGGGCCATGTGCTTCCGCACGACATCCGGGAGCTGCTGCCGGAGGCGCGGCAGCAGGACACCGAGACGACGTCCGCCTGACCGCCCGGGCCGCCGGACGCGCCCGGTCAGCGGGCGGCGCGCACCGGCGGCAGCAGTTCGCCGACCGGCTCCCGGTGCCACCAGGCGCCGGTGCGGCGCAGCTCCCGCCAGTCGGTGAAGCGGTAGCGGAACAGCCGGGCGCGGACCAGCGCCGGCGGTGCGTCGGGGAACGGGTTGGTACGCAGCAGCCGCAGCGTGGCCGGGTCGTTCTCCAGGAGCCTGGCGACCAGCGGGCCGAGCCAGGGTCGGGCGTAGGCCGGGGAGATCCCCGCAAACCACATCAGCCAGTCCAGCCGCAGATGGTAGGGCGCGAACTGGCGGGGCAGCCGCCGGGGGTCGCCGGGCTTGCCCTTGAAGCCGTACTCCCGCCACACCGTGTCGGCGGTCGGCCGGGCGCTGGCGGTGCCCTCCAGGACCACCTCGTGACGCACCCGTCCGACGCTGCCGAACGCCCCGTAGGTGTTGACCAGGTGGACGGTGTTGAAGGAGCAGTTCATCAGCTGCCGGTGGGAGAGCATGTTGCGCACCGGCCAGTAGCTCAGCCACACCACCAGCGCGGTGGCGGCGAGCACCACGCCCTGGAACCAGCCCGGCGCGGCGGCCTGGTGCGGGGCGGCGGGCAGCCCCAGCAGCCCGGCGGCACGGGTGCCGTCGACCGCGGAGAAGGCCAGCACGATGGTCAGCCAGTTGAGCCACGCGAAGTTGCCGGAGAGCACCAGCCACAGCTGGGTGGCGATCACCAGACAGGCCGCGGCGGTCGCCGCGGGCTGCGGCAGCAGCAGCACCACGGGGGCGACCAGCTGGGCGACATGGTTGGCGGCGGTCTCCACCCGGTGCAGCGGCCTCGGCAGGTGGTGGAAGAACCAGCTGAGCGGTCCGGGCATCGGCTGGGTCTCGTGGTGGTAGTAGAGGCAGGTCAGATCACGCCAGCAGCGGTCGCCGCGCATCTTGATCAACCCGGCGCCGAACTCCACCCGGAACAGCAGCCAGCGCAGCAGCCAGAGCACCAGCACGGGGGGCGCCGTCCGGGCGTTGCCCAGGAAGACCGCCAGAAAACCCGCCTCCAGCAGCAGCGACTCCCAGCCGAAGGCGTACCAGGTCTGCCCCACGTTGACGATCGACAGATAGAGCACCCACAGCACCGCCCACAGGCCCATCGACGCCCCCAGCGGCACCAGGTCCGCGGCCCCCGCGACCACCGCGGCCGAGAGGGCCGCGCCCGACCAGGCGACGGCGGCGAAGAAGCGGTCGGAGTAGTGCAGCTGGAAGATGCCGGGGGAGCGGCGGAACGGCGTCCGGGCCAGGAACCGGGGCACCGGCAGCAGCCCCCGCTCACCGATCAGCGGCCGGAACTGGTTGGCCGCGACCAGGAAGCCGACCAGGTAGAGCGCGGCCAGCGCCCGTTGCAGCACCAGCCTGCTCAGCCAGTAGTCCGCGTCGGAGAACCACTCCACGCCGCACACCTACCCGACCGGCCGCCGCCCACAACCGGACGGCGCAGGAAGGAGCCCGATGACCGAGCGACCCGGCCGGCCCGCAGCCGGCCACCGCAGTCTCCCGCACACCGCGGACAGCCGGATCGAGGCCTGGGCGCCCGACCGGGAGCGCTGCCTCGCCGAGGCGGTGACCGGGCTGGTGGGCAGCTTCTCCGAGGTCCCCGCGACCGCCGAGCGGCGCACCGCCACCGTCCGTCTGGAACCGGCGCCCGACCAGGACCTGCTGGTGGAGCTGCTGGAGGAGGTGGTCTACCGGCTGGACGCCCAGGGCGAACTGCCCGCCTCCGTCCGGCTGGCGGCGCTTCCCGGCGGCGGGCTGGAGGCCCGGCTGGAGATGGTCCGCGCCGACGCGGCGCAGGCCGTGGGGGCCGTGCCGAAGGCGGTGTCGCTGCACGGGCTGGAACTGGTCCGGGACGGCTGCGGCTGGCGGTGCGCCTTCACCGTCGACGTCTGACGCCAGGTAGGGGGATGGACGCCTGATATACGGCAGTCCGTCCGTTTCGCCGGCGGTGGGCCGGGTACCGCCAGAGCGTCATGGACGTGAGCCGGACCGGCCCCTACGAGCTCAGGGTCGAGCAGCAGGGCGCGATGCGCGTGCCCGGGGTGGTGTATGCCACCCGGTCACTGCTCAGCGACGCGGGGCAGTCGCTGGAGCAGGTGCGCAATGTGGCCACCCTGCCGGGCATCGTGCAGGCCTCGTACGCCATGCCGGACATCCACTGGGGGTACGGCTTCCCCATCGGCGGCGTCGCGGCCACCGACCCCGCGCAGGGCGGTGTGGTCTCCCCGGGCGGGGTCGGGTTCGACATCTCCTGCGGCGTGCGGCTGCTCGCCGCCGACCTCTCGGCCGGGGAACTCGCCCCCCACCTCGGGCGGCTGATGGACGCCCTGGACCCGGTCGTGCCCCGCGGGATGACCCGCGGCGCCGTCTGGGACCTGCACCAGCCCGGCGAACTGCGGGGCATCCTGCTCGCCGGCTCCCGCCACGCCGTGGAACGCGGCCATGGGGAGCCCCGCGACCTGGACCGCTGCGAGGACGGCGGCGCGGTGGACGGGGCCGACCCCGGCCAGGTGAGCGAACGGGCCCTGGAACGGGGCCTGCACCAGGTGGGCAGCCTCGGCTCGGGCAACCACTTCCTGGAGGTGCAGCAGGTGGAGACCGTCCATGACACCGCCACCGCCGAGGCGTTCGGTCTGCGCCCCGGCCAGGTGTGCGTCATGATCCACTGCGGTTCGCGCGGGCTGGGCCACCAGATCTGCACCGACCATGTGCGCCGCATGGAGCAGCGGATGCCGCACCACGGCATCAGGGTGCCGGACCGGCAGCTGGCCTGCGCCCCCGTGGAGTCCGCGGAGGGACGGGCGTACCTGGGCGCCATGGCCGCCGCCGCCAACTACGGCCGGGCCAACCGCCAACTGCTCGCCGACGCCGCCAGACAGGTCTTCGCCCAGCTGCTCGGCGCCCGCCTGGAGCTGGTCTACGACATCTCGCACAACCTCGCCAAGCTGGAGGAGCACGACGTCGACGGTGTGCCACGGCTGCTCTGCGTCCACCGCAAGGGCGCCACCAGGGCGCTGCCGCCGGGCCACCGCGACCTGCCGCCGGACCTGCGCGACCACGGGCAGCCGGTGCTGATCCCCGGCACCATGGGCACCGCCTCCCATGTGCTCACCGGCGTCCCGGGCGGCCGGGCCTTCCACTCCACCTGCCACGGGGCCGGGCGGCTGCAGAGCCGCCACCAGGCGGCCCGCGGAGTCAGCGGGCGGGAGCTGCGGGACCGGATGGAGGCCGGAGGCATCGCGGTACGGCCGTCCTCCTGGCGCGGGCTGGCGGAGGAGCACCCGGGCGCCTACAAGGACGTCGACGCCGTGGTGGAGGCGGCCGAGGGCGCGGGGCTCTGCCGCCGGGTGGTCCGGCTGACCCCGCTGGGCGTCGTCAAGGGCTAGCGTCCCTCACCCGGGCCGGCGTCCCTCACCTGGGCCGGCGTCCCGTACCCGTGCCCCTGCCGGGCGGCGGCCCGCGGCCGGACCGTACGGCGGACCGGCGGGCGCGCCGGGCCGTGCGCCCGGGCGGAAACCGCCGGGCCGGTCCTAAGCTCGGGGCATGGCACCGTTCCGACTGCAGCGCCGGTCGCCGCTGTCCGCCGGGCAGGCATGGCAGCGCGTCACCGACTGGCAGCGGCAGGGCCGCCAGGTGCCGCTGACGCGGATCACGGTGACGCCCCCGCCGCCGTCGCGGGTGGGCACCATGGTGGTGGCCCGCACCGCGCTGGGCCGGGCCGGCTTCGACGACCCGATGGAGATCGTGCTCTGGGAGCCCCCCGACGGCGGCCGGCCGGGCCGCTGCCGACTGGAGAAGCGGGGCCGTGCGGTCCTCGGCTGGGCCGAGATCGAGGTGGTCCCGGACGGGGACGGCTCCGTGGTGCGCTGGTGCGAGGACCTGCGGGTGCGCCACCTTCCCGGGCTCCTCGACGGGCCGACCCGCTGGTCCGGCCGGCTGGTCTTCGGACGCGCCCTGAGGCGGCTGCTGGCGGACGGCTGAGCCCGGCGGCTCAGCGGTGGTCCGGCAGGGCGGGGACGGTGGGCGCGTCCAGCTCGCGGAGCAGCGCACGGACCCCGTCCGCCTCGGGACGGTCGAGCGCGCACCACACCGCCAGCGACTCATCGAGGTGACGGCGGGCCTCGTCCGGTCGGCCCAGCGCGATCATCGCCCGGCCGAGGTCCGCGAGGACCTCGGCCTCGTTCACCCGGCTGCCGACCGTCCTGGTGAGCGGCAGCGCCTCCCGCAGCCGCAACAGCGCGCTGCCGTAGTCGCGCAGATGCAGCTGCACCGAGCCGATGTTGGCCAGCGCCATGGCCACGCCGGCGCCGTGCTCCAGCTCGCGCCAGACCACCAGGGCGGCGTGGTGGTGGCGCAGCGCCTCCTCGTGGTTGCCCAGACGGTGCTCGCAGTTGCCGATGTTGGTCAGCGCGGTGCCCTCGGTGGCCCGCTCCCCGGTCCTGCGGGCCAGCGCCAGAGCGTGCCGGGCCTGGTCGCGGCTCTCCTCGTAGCGCCCCTGGTGCTCGGCGACCACGGCGAGGTTGCCCAGCGCGGACAGCTCCCCGGGGACGTCCCCCAGCTCCCGGTGGATGCGCAGCTTGGCGGTGAGGCTGCGCTCCGCGTCCTCGAAGCGGCGGGTACGCCAGGCCAGGGCGCCCTCGGAGTTCAGCAGATGGGTCTGCGCCACCAGGTCGCCCAGCAGAAGCGCGCTGCGCATGCCCAGCTCGTTGACGGTACGCCACTCGTCGTACCGGCCGTTGGACATGTAGCGGCGCCAGCACAGCGCGGGCAGCTGCCACGCCGGCTGGTGCAGTCCGTGGGCGGCCGCGGCCCGGGTGGCGGCCAGCAGGGTGGGGAGCTCGCGCTCGCACCACCGCAGGGCCTCGGTGTCGGAGACGAAGCGCAGCGCCGGGTGGGCCGGGTCGGCGGGCGCCACATCGGGCCGGCCCGACCCGGGGAGCAGGATCTCGTCCGCCGCGGTCAGGGTCACCAGGCACCAGTGAGCCAGCCGCCGTACCGCCTCGCGCCGCTCCTCCTCCGTCTCCTCCTCCGCCGCCCGCTCCGCGGCGTGGACCCGCAGCAGGTCGTGCAGCCGGTAGCGGCCCGGGTGCGGGCTGTCCAGCAGGCAGGCGTCGACCAGGAGCTCCAGGACGTCCTCGGTGTCGCGGGGTGTCAGTCCCAGCAGCGCCGCGGCCGCGTCGAGCCCCAGGTCCGGGCTCTCCACCAGTCCCAGCAGACGGAACGCCCGCGCCGGGTCGGTGCCCGCGGCCGTCGCCCGCAGGCCGCGGTAGCTCACCTGGAAACTGGCCCGCACCGCGATGTCGTCGACCCGTAGTTCGTCCAGCCGCCGCTGCTCGTCCGCCAGCCGCTCGGCCAGCGCGGACACCGGCCAGGAGGGGCGTCCGGCCAGCCGGGCCGCCGCGATCCGCAGGGCCAGCGGCAGCCCCGCGCAGCACGCCAGGACCGCGGCTGTCGCCTCCGGCTCGGCGGCGGTGCGTTCCACGCCCACCACCGCGGCGAACAGGGCCAGGGCGTCCGCGTCGTCCAGCACCTCCAGGTGGAGATGGGCGGCACCGGCCAGACCGGGCAGTCTGCGCCGGCTGGTCACCAGCACACCGCAGCCCCCGGCCGGGAGAAGGGGCCGGACCTGGGCGGCGTCGCGGGCGTTGTCCAGCACCAGCAGCAGCCGCCGTCCGGCGGTGAGCGTCCGCCAGCGGACGGCGCGGGCCTCCTCGTCCTGGGGGATCTGCCCGTCGGGCACCCCGAGGTCGCTCAGGAAGCGGGCCAGCACCTCGGAGGGGGCCGGCGGCTTCGGTGTCACGCCCTGGAGGTCCACATACAGCTGTCCGTCGGGGAACCGCGCCGCCAGGCGGTGCCCGGCGTGGACGGCCAGGGTGGTCTTGCCGATCCCGGCGGTGCCGGACACCGCCGAGATCACCACGGCGCGCGCGGCGCCGTCCCCGGCGGCGGGGGTCAGCAGCGCCTCCAGCCGCCGGACGTCGTCCACGCGCCCGGTGAAGTCGCCGAGGTCGGCGGGCAGCTGCGCGGGAACCGGAAGTGGTGGCTGCGGCTGCCCGGCGGCCTCGGGCTCCGCCTCGGCCAGCACCTCCTGGTGGGCCTGCCGCACCGCCGGGCCCGGCTCCACGCCCAGCTCGTCCACCAGGGCGCGACGCAGCCGCTGATGCACCTCCAGCGCCTCGGCCCGGCGTCCGGTGCGGTGCAGCGCCAGCATCAGCTGCCGGTGGAAGGCCTCGCGCAGGGGATGCTCGGCGGTCCAGTGGGCCAGCTCGGGGACGAGGCCGTCGTGGCGGCCCAGCTGCAGATCGGCTTCGAAGCGCCACTCCAGGGCCTGGAGGTGGGCCTCGACCAGCTGCTGGATCCGCGGCTCGGCATCGGGGAGGGCCGGCACCTCGGCCAGGGGCCGGCCCCGCCACAGTGCCAGCGCGGCGGCGGTCTCCCGGCCGACGGTGTCCCACTCCTGCCGCCGCAGTGCGGCGCGCGCCCGGTCCAGATGGCCGTCGAAGACCTCGGCGTCCAGTTCGCCCGGGCCGGTGCGCAGCACATAGCCGTCCGGGGTGGAGGACAGCCGCTCCTCGCCGTCCGGCCCGAGCAGCCGGCGCAGCCGGGAGATGTGGTTGTGCAGGGAGGCGGTGGCGGTGGCGGGCGGCCGCTCACCCCACAGGGCGCTGCGCAGGGTGTCCACCGGGACCGGCTGGTTGGCCCGGAGCAGCAGTGAGGCCAGCAGGACCCGCCCCTTGGGCGAGGTCACGCCCGAAGCGGTGGCGCCGTCGGAGACGGTCAGGGGTCCGAGGAGGCCGAAACGCATCCCATTGCCCTTCCGCGAGCAGCATCGACCGGTGGGTCCGGCCAAGACGGGAAAATCCGTTGATCGGATGTTAGCGGTCTGTTGGTGCGGCCCGTCATGCTCGTCCTGCCGTCGCGGTCCGGTGGGCTCCCTCCCGCCGGGCCGACGGGGGAACGGCACACCGAAGGCATCGCCCGTGGAACGGGGAGACGGGCGACGCCTTCGGACAGCCCCGGGAAGGGCCGGGCACCGGCTGCCGCTCACCGCCGTCCGGCCCTCCCGTGGACCTCCTCCGCCCCCTGGTGCGCCTCGTGCGCCCTCCGGGGCCCGGCAGCCGCCGTACCCGTCCGGTCCGGCAGGTGGGGGGAGTGGCAGCGCCCGTACGGGGCAGGAGAAGGGTGCGGCTCCGGCCCGGCGTGGAGGGCACGATGACCCTGACCAGCAAGGAGAGGCGGATCCTCTCCGACATCGAGGACCATCTGGTGCGGGAATCCCCCCGACTGGACGCGGTGCTGACCGGGCGCGGCCGTGCCGAGCGCCACCGGGTGGCGCAGGCCGCGGCGGTCCTGGCCAGGCACTGCGGGGCACTGCTGCTGACCGCCCTGCTGGCGGCGGTCGCCGGGATCGGGGTGGGCACGCTCGGTGTCGATCTGCACCGGGGCGCCATGGCGCTGGCGGGGGTCGCGCTGCTGGGTGTGGCGGCGGCGACCGCGGTGGTCGCCGTACTCGCCGGGGCGCTGGGCGCCGGGGAGGACCGGACCGGACGCTGAGCGGCCGCCGTCCCCCGAGCCCGGTGTGTGGCCGGCCGGACGCGGACGGCGAGCTGCGTCCCCGGGCCGGGCATGCGCTTGCGACGGCGCGGCATCGTGTGCATCATGCGCACCACATCGGTGCCGAAGACGCCCCCAGCGGCCCGCGGCCGGGGCGTTCGGGAACGGCCGGCGCCGGGCCCGTTGCGGGGGCGGGTTGCGGGGACCGATCAGGCCGGAGGTGCGGGCGCCGCGCGGTCTGCGGGCGCCGGGCAGGGCGGTCCGGGCGCCACCGGCATGCGCGACCGGCGGCGCCCGGGGATCGGTCCCGGTGCCTGAGGGACACCGTAGGCACGGCTGCCCCCGGCGCGCGTCCACGCTCGGCCGACCGGCCCAACCAGGCCGCCCCGTAAGGCGTTGAGCACGCGTGAAACGGGTCTGCGGGGGTGGTCCGGGCCCGGCCCGTGCTCCGTCCGTGGGCACTTGGAGGGCCGGGCGGGTGAGCACTCGGGCCGAGGGTGTCCGGGCACCCCCGGCGCGGTTAGGAGAGCTTGCAATCTCTCTCACCCGAGGAGCTTCGAAATGAACATGATCAAGAAGGCCGCCGTGCTGGCCACCCTCACCGGATGCCTGGGTGCCGCCGGGGCCGGGGTCGCGAGCGCCTCCGGCGCCGAGGGCGCAGCCGTCGGCTCGCCCGGTGTGCTCTCCGGCAATGTCGTCCAGGTGCCGATCACCATCCCGATCAACATCTGCGGCAACAGCATCAACATCCTTGCCCTGCTCAACCCCTCCGGTGGCACCGTCTGCGTCAACGCCGAGGAGCGGGGCCGCAATGTGCGCGGCTTCGGTCACGAGCGCTTCGGCCGTGGCGGCGGTGGCGGCCGGGAGAGCTTCGGCGGCGGTGGCGGCGGCCGTGGCCGGGAGAACTTCGGTCGTGGCGACGAGGGCCGTGGCCGCGGTGACAACGGGCGTGGCGACGAGGGCCGTGGTCGTGGCAACGACCGCGACGACTTCTGAGGCACTGACAGGGGCTGACACCCGACGGTGACACGGCCGGCCTCCGCCACGGGCGGCGGCCGACGGCGCACCGAACGGCAGGAAGGTGCCCGGACCCCGAACGGGGTCCGGGCACCTCCGCGCTGTACGACCCGGCCGGCCGGAGGGGACGGGGGTTCCGGGCCCGCTCGGCGCAGGGCCTACGATCGACCGGATGACGCCCAGCCGGCCTGACGCATCGACAGAGCGTTCCGCAAGGCTCGACCTGACACAGTTACGTACCTTCCTCGCCGTCCACCGGGCCGGGTCCTTCACTGCCGCGGCCCGGCTGCTCGGCCTCTCCCAACCGACCGTCACCGCCCAGATCCGCGCGCTGGAGCGGCAACTGGGCCGGGAGCTGTTCCAGCGGCGGCCCCACGGGGTGACCGCGACCGCGGTGGCGGACGAACTGGCCGCCGAGGTGGCCGGACCGCTGGACGCGCTGGAGACCGTCACCGACCGCGGCCGCCCCGGCACCGAGGTCCCCGCCGAGCCGGTGCACCTCGCGGGGCCGGCCGAGATGCTCTGCGTCCGCGCGCTGCCCGCCCTCGCCCCGCTGGTCGAGCAGGGCGTCAGGCTCCGGATCACCAGCGGACTCAGCGACGACCTGCTCGCCGGGCTGCGGGCCGCCCGGTACGACCTGGTGATCTCCACCGTCCGGCCGCGCGGCCGCACCCTGACCGCAGCGCCGCTGGCGGACGAGGAGTTCGTCCTGGTGGCCTCCCCCGACTGGGCCGGACGCATCGGACCGGAGCGCGTCGCCGCCCTGGGACCCGCCGCACTGCACGGCGTCCCGCTGGTCACCTATGCCGAGGACCTGCCGATCGCCCGCCGCTACTGGCGGCACGTCTTCGGGGTGCGGCTGACCGGCCCGGCCGCCGTGGTCGTCCCCGACCTGCGCGGAGTGCGCTCCGCCGTCGCCGCCGGGGCCGGGATCACCGTACTGCCGCGCTACCTCTGCCTGGACGAGCTCCGCTCCGGCGCACTGGTGCCGCTGCTGGAGCCGGACGACCCGCCCATCAACACCAGCTACCTCGCCGAACGCCCCGGCGCCGCGGGCAACCCGCACCGCACCCTGGTCCGCGACCGGCTGCTGCGGACCGCCCGCGACTGGTGACCGGCCTCCGTACGGCAGGCCGTACCATCGCGGCGACAGAGACGGTGACGGCGACGGTGACGGCGAGGGTGGCCGTGAGGGCGACGGCGGCTGCGGGGGCCGCCGCGGTACCCGGGCGCGGCGCCGGTACGCAGGAGGGAGCGGTGATGCCCGCCATCAGCGGACGGGTCCTGGTGGTCGACGACGACCCGGCCATCCTGCGTTCCCTGCAGCGCGGACTGCGGCTGTCCGGATTCACCGTCACGGCGGCGGCCGGCGGCCGCACCGCACTCGCCGCGCTCCGCGACACCCGGCCCGACGTGGTGGTGCTGGACATCTCCATGCCCGACCTGGACGGCATCGAGGTCTGCCGTGCCCTGCGGGAGCAGGGCGACGACACCCCCGTGCTGATGCTCTCCGCGCTCGACGAGGTCGCGGACCGTGTCGCCGGACTCCAGGCCGGCGGCGACGACTACCTGGTGAAGCCCTTCGCGCTGCAGGAACTGGTGCTGCGGCTGCAGGCGCTGCTCCGCCGCCGCCCGCCCACCGGCACCGGCCTGCTGCGCGCCGGCGGCCTGGAGATCGACCCCGCCGCCCGCCGGGTGCTCCTCCACGGCACCGAACTCGCCCTCACCCGGCGGGAGTTCGCACTGCTGGAGGTGCTGGCCCGCAACGCGGGCATCGTGCTCACCCGGGACCAGCTGCTGGACCGCGTCTGGGGCTACGACTTCGAGGTGCGCAACGACGCCGTGGACACCTTCGTCAGCTATCTGCGCCGCAAGCTGGAGGCCGGAGGGCAGCCGCGGATGCTGCACACCGTGCGCGGAGTCGGCTTCGTGCTGCGTACGGACGACGGGAGGGACACGCCGTGAGGCTCTCCACCCGGACCGCGCTGGCGGTCGGCGCCACCGTCCCCCTGCTGGTGCTGGCCTGCGGACTGCTGCTGCTGCGCCTGGTCGCCTCCGACCTGCACACCCAGCTGGACACCCAGCTGCGGCAGCGGGCCGCCGCCGTCCTGCCGGAGGCGCGGTCACTGCTGCGGGCCACCGCCAACCAGCGCCCGGCCGCCGTGGAACAGGCCCGCCAGCGGCGGCTCTACACGGCCGCCCTGGACGTCGGCGTCCGGCTGGCCGGGCCGCAGGGGAGTGTCGAAGGCGGGCCGCAGCCCGACGACTCCGTCCCGCTGCCGCAGCAGGCCGCCCGGCCCACCACCCTGCGGGCCGGCGGCGCGGGGTGGCGGGTGCTGTCCGTACCGGTCACCGTCACCCGGCCGTCCGCCCAGGGCACCCTGTGGCTGTTCGCGCCCGACACCGCCACCGCTACCCAGCTCCGGCTGGTGCGGCGGCGGGTGCTCACCGTGGCCCTGCTCGCCGCACCGCTGTCGGGCGCGCTGGCCTGGGCCGTCACCGCCCGGGTCAGCAGGCCGCTGCGGCGGCTGCAGCGCCGCACCAGCGGCCTGGACCCCTCCACCAGCGCCGCCCGCCTGGACCACTCGCCGTCCGGGATCACCGAGGTCGACGACCTGGCCCGCACCCTGCAGACCGTCCTCGCCCGCTACGACGAGCAGGCGGCCCGTACCGCCGAGGCGCTCGCCACCGCCCGCTCCTTCTCGGCGGCGGCCTCGCACGAGCTGCGCACCCCGCTGATGAGCATGCAGACCAATCTGGAGATCATCACCGCCCACCCAGGGCTCGCCGGCGCCGACCGGGAGGAGGTCCTCGACGACCTGGCGCGGGAACACGCCCGGCTGCTGGGGCTGCTGGTGATGCTGCGGACCCTGGCCCAGGGCGACCTGGTCGAGGCGGACGCCATGGGCCCGGTCGACCTGGCCGAACCGGTGGACGCGGCCGCCGCCGAACTCCGCCGCCGCCACCCCGAGGCCGTCGTCACCGTACGCGCCGCCACCGGGCTGCGGGTGCACGGCTGGGAACCGGGACTGCGCTCCCTGGTGGACAACCTGCTCGCCAACGCCATCGTCCACGGACGCCCAGAGACGGGGCCGCCCAGGGTCGAGATCACCCTGCGGGCCGGCGGCGACCGGGCGCGCCCGACCGCCGTCCTCACCGTCGACGACCACGGCCCCGGCATCCCCGGCCGGCTGAGGGACGCGGTCTTCCAGCGGTTCCACCGCCGTCCCGGCAGCCCCGGCTCCGGACTCGGCCTGACCCTGGTCGCCCAGCAGATCGCCCTGCACCGGGGGACCGTCACCGTCCAGGACCGGCCGGGCGGCGGCACCCGGTTCGAGGTGCGACTGGCGCTCGCCGCGCAGCTCCCGGGCCCCTCCGGCGAGCCCACGCTGCCCCTGCGCCGGGACTGGCTCACCGCCGCCGCCGTCCCACAGGAATTCCACAAGGACGGCCCCTAACGTCCCCTGCGTACGCACGGGCAGCCGAGCCTGCCCATCCGCGAAGGAGGACATCATGCAGTCCAAGCAGAGGGCCGCTGTCGCCGCCGCAGCCGCCGTCGCCGCCCTGCTGGTGGCGTCGGGCCCCGCCACGGCGGACACCGCGCCGCAGAGCGCGTCCCCGTCCGCCGGCGCCACCGCCCACGCCCCGGGTGACGGCGCCCGGGCGCTGTGCCGCCGGGTGCCCGGGATCGAGAAGCGGATCGACCGCGCCCTGCGCAGGCTCGACGGCAAGGCGGGCCGGCGGGGCTCGGTGGCGCGCCTGGAGAAGCGGGTCCTCGCCGCCAAGCAGGCCGGGCACACGGAGATCGCCACCTATCTGGAGCACCGGCTCACCGTCCGCAAGTCGCTGACGCCCACCCTCCGGCAGCGGCGTGCGGACCTGGCCGAGGTCGCCAAGTGGTGCGGCGCGCACTCCGGTGGGGCCTCCTCATGACCCGCGTGACCAGGACCACGGCGGCCGTGGCCGCCGCCGTGCTGTGCGCGGTGCTGGCGTCCGGCTGCGGCGGAAGCGGCTCCCAGGGCGCCCCGGCGGGCTCAGGGCCGGCGCCCGCGACCAGCGGGCCGTCCACGGACGGCGACCAGCTGACCCATATGCGGCAGCTGGTGGACGCCGCCCAGAGCGCGGCCGACGCCGCCGACTCCGAGGCCTCCGCCGACGGCTGACCGTCGGCTCCCGGCAGCCCCACGGGCTGCCGGGACGGGCCGGTGGCCCGGCCGGGTGTGCAACCGCGCGGCGTCCCACCGCGTGTGAAAGGGCAGTACACCGGATCGAAGGGACGCCGATGAGACCGACTCAGCGCAGCCTGCTGCTGCCGGCCGCCGTACTGGTGGCGCTGGGCGCCGCGGCCTGCACCTCCGCCCCTCGGCAACCGTCCGGACCGGCCTCCGCCGCCCCCTCGGCCTCGGCTCCCCAGGCGTCGGCTCCCCCGGCCACCGCCTCCGGGCCCGCCGCGGAGCCGTCATCCACCGGGAGCGCGGCCACCGCAACGGCGGCGCCGACCGCCTCCACCGGCGCGACGCAGGCCGCCGGGCGTCCCTGGCACCGGGTGGCGCTCGCGGGGGTGTCCTTCGAGATCCCGCCGACCTGGCACCTGATCACCTACGGCACGGACCAGGCCTGCGCGCAGCCCGTGAACAGCGCCGGACTGCCCAGTGTCTTCGGCTGTGCGGGCATCGCGGTGAAGACCGGCCGCATCCGCGGCAGTGAGCAGCGCCTCTACACGGCCGACCAGAACGGCGGCTGGTACACCGCCACCGATGTGCAGCCGTGCCCGGTCGACGGGGCGCCGCCCGGGGGCGACTTCAACGGCATCCGTTTCGGCGCCGGCTCCCGCCCGGTGGAGACCGGACTGCGCCCGGTCGGCAACCGCAAGGCCGACTACGACCGGTGGCAGGCCGGATGCGACAGCGGCTACCGCTTCTCGCCCCAGGGCTGGTACCTGCCGCTCTCCCATGTGCTCTTCCTGGACTACATCGGCCACCCCGAGACCGCCCGTCTGCTGGCCTCGGTGCAGTTCCCCGGCTGAGGGACCGGCCGACCGCAGCCACGCTGCGGCCCGGGGCCGCTGGACGGTCGCGGGGACTGGCCGGGGCCCCCGACGACCGACCGATACCGGGCCCGCACCGGACGGACGGGCCCGGCGTCGCCCGTCTGCACCGACCCCGACGGCCACGGGCTCCTGGTCATGCCGCCGCTGCCGCCACCGGTGGCCTGTGTGGTCGGGGGAGTGCCTCGCGCGGGTGGGTGAGCCGGTTCGCGTGCTGATGTGACGCTCCGTCAACCAAGACCTGGCTCAGCCCTCGGCTACCTCCGGCGCCATCGGCGGCTCGGCAGGTGTCGGCGCGGCCGGGCGGAGGAGGACGGCTCGGGCCACGGGCGGCGCGAACAGGCTCGTCACGGGAGCGCAGAGGCCCAGGACGGAGCGGAAGGAGGCCCCCACCACGGGGTCGCCGGGGTAGCGCTCCAGGACGCGCTGCAGATACCAGTCGGCCACGCGGTCCGCCGGCTTGGAGGCCACGGCGGTGCCCACCGCGCCCGGCATCGAGCGGTCCGCCCCGGCGGAGATGTCCCATGCCTGCCGGGACGCCGCGAGAAGTGCCTTCTGCACGCGCCGCGTCGTGGGGACCCGGCGCCGATCGGCCAGTGTGTCGCGAAGCACGACCGCGCTCATCGCGGCGACGGCCATGCCCTGCCCGTAGACCGGGTTGAAGGTGCACAGGGCGTCACCGGTGGCGAGGAATCCGGCCGGGCGGCCGGGCAGGTCGTAGCGGCGGCGGATGTTCGCGGTCCGCCGGTAGCCGAACGCCGGCGAGATCGGCTCGGCCTCGTCCAGCCAGTCGTGCAGCGGCGGATGCGGCAGCCTCTTCTTGACGTACGACACGAACTGGTCGTCGTCCGTGGGCGGTTCGTCACCGCGCAGCCCAGAGACGATGACCAGGTGGGTGCCGTCCTCCAGGGGCAGCGCACCGCCGGCGTGGACCTGGGCGGGACTGGGGTAGACGTAGTAGCCGTGGGTGGCGTCGGGGAGGCCGCCGCTCCTGCCGCGGTAGACGCGGGAGGCGTAGGCGAGACCCGTGTCGATGGTCTCCTCGTGCGCGGCGACGGCGCCGATCGCCGCCAGCCACTGCTGAGCCTTCGTCCCCCGGCCGGAGGCGTCGACGACCAGGTCGGCCTCGACAGTCCGCTGTTCCCCCCGGGCGTCGTCGGAGCGGTCCCGCAGCAGCACGCCCCGTACGCGCGAGGCGTCACCGAGGAGGCCGACGACCTCGGCCCCCTCCACCGTGTCGATGACCGGGTTCTCGAGGACGCGCCGCCGCAGCAGTTCCTCCAGCTGCGCGCGGGAACCGGTGTAGATGTGCGTCGTCGCGGGCAGCCGCCGGAACCAGCGCCCGTCCTGCTGCTGCACCAGGTCCGAGGGCATGCCCACGCGTGGTGCCCCCGCCGCCCGCAGCTCGGCGAGGAAGCCCGGCAGCAGCGACTCCAGAGCCACCTGCCCGCCCTCCAGCAGGACATGCGGATGCCGGGCCTGCGGCACCCCGGGTCGCGGCCTCGGGCCCTCCGGGAACCGGTCGCGCTCGACCACGGTCACCCGGTCGGCGTGCTCGGCGAGGACGTGCGCCGCGAGCAGCCCTGCGAGGCTCCCGCCCACGACGACCGCATGCCGCGCACCTCGCACGCCGTCCGCGCCAGGACGGCCTGTCTTCCGTGCGAATGTCACTGTTGAGCCCCCGTTGCTTCGTGGTCGGACGACACCAGTATCCCTGGCCGCAAGGACAGTTGGCCGCATTCCGGCCAGGCCCGCCCGGCGCCCACCGTGGCCGGACCACTGTTCGGTTGCTCGCGCCTTCGGCGACCTCGACGCGCGCGAGCGGGCACTGCTGCAGGCCGCGCAGTACATCGCAGAAGGGGAGGCCCGCCGGCGAATCGCGGCGGAGTAGGCTGAGCTCGGGGGCGCGGCAACAGTGGGCCGCTGACGAGCTGTGGACATGGGGATCTCTGGTTTCGAGCCGTCCTTCCTGGTCGGGCTCGAGGCAGTTCGACAGGCGCACGGATCACGTCTGGCGGCGCTCGCCGGTAGGCGGTTGACGGGCTTCGCCGTGGTGCGTTTCGTCGAGGACGGGGACTGGTTCGCCGACTGCCCGGTGGTGCTGGACTTCCACGGCATCCAACGTGAACTCCGCCACTCGAAGTTGGACGAGCTCTTTCGTCGCAAAACCGACAGATTCAGACCAGGGCGACTCCTGAACTCGACCTTCAACCCCCAGGGCTTCGGCGTGATCGTCTGACGTCCGGTTTGTGATCGAGCGAGGCCGAGGACAGCGGGACGCGTGGGCGTTGCGGCGAAGGTCGGCTGCTCTGCGCCCCGGCTGCTCGCAGGGCGGGCTCATCCGGCCGCTGCAGGAGCACAAGTCGATGGGCGAGGCTGCGGACCCTGCCGGGAGGCGGCCGCCCACCACGTTCGGGCAGAGCTCACGCAGCCCCGAGTTCCGGGCCCCGGCGCAGCGACCGTGGCGGTCACCGGGTGGCGCCGGGACCGGGTGGCGGTGCCTCCGGGACGGCGGCCGGGGCGGGCTCGGAGCCGGCGAGGTCGCCGGGGAGGCGGAGGCCGGCGCGGAGGGGGACCAGTTCGGCGCGGAGGATCAGGGTGGCGGCGCCCACCGCCGGGGCGGTGGCGGCCGACTGGGAGAGCCGTACCTCGACGCGGTGGGTGGCGCGGGGGAAGAAGGCCCGGTCCAGCTCCCCCTGGACCACGGGCAGATAGAGCGGGCCGGCCTTGGCGAAGCCGGCGCCGGTGAGGACCAGCAGCTCGAGGTCCATGATGGTGGCGAGGGTCCGGGCAGCCACGGCCAGGCAGCGGGCCGAGTGCTCCAGCAGGGCGAGGGCGCCCGGTTCGCCGCGCCGGGCGGCCCGGGTGACCGCGGCGAAGTCGGCGGCCACGGAGCGGGGTTCGGCGCCGAGGCCGGCGGCTCGGGCGACCTCCCGGTCGGCGCGGGCTGCCGCCACCACCGCCGCGGGACCGGCCATGGCCTCGGTGCAGCCGCGCGCGCCGCACCAGCACTTGGGCCCGTTGATGTCCAGGCAGATGTGGCCCAGTTCGCCGGCGTTGCCGCTGCTGCCGCGGTAGCTGACGCCGCCGACCATCAGCCCCGTGCCGATGCCGGTCCCCATGTGGAGGGCGGCGAAGGTGACGGTGCCCGGTACGCCGCCCGACCAGTGCTCGCCCAGCGCCGCAGCGGTGGCGTCGTTCTCCAGCACCACCGGGAGCCCGGTGGCCGCGGCCAGTGCCCGGTCGAGCGGGAAGTCCTCCCAGTGCCGCATGAACGGAGGGGTGAGCCGCATACCGCTGGTGGGGGCGAGCGGCCCGGGGGAGACCAGCCCCAGGCCCAGCACCCGGTCGCGCCGGACGCCGGCCCCCTCGATCAGTGAGGCGACCTCCCTGGTCATCCGCTCGACCACCCGCTGCGGTGCGCGTGAGCCGACGCCGGACCGGGACATCTGCGCGACCACCGTGCCGCCGAGGTCGACCAGGGCGTAGGTGATCCCGGCGTGGTCCAGATGCACCCCGACGGCGTACCGGGACGACGGGTTGAGCTGGAGCAGCACCCGGCGCTTGCCGCCGGTGGACGCGGCGCGGCCGATCTCCCGGACGAGCCCGTCGTCGATGAGCCGCCGGACCACCGTGGAGATGGTCGCCCCGGTGAAGCCGGTGGCCTGGACGAGCCCGGTGCGGCTGATGGTGCCCGCAGCCCTGATCACATCGAGCACCGCCGACCTGCTGCTTGCGTGCGGCATGCCCTGCGCCGGCCCGCTCACGGTCCCTCCACCTGGTCGAGCGGAGGCCGAGTTTAGGTCTCCGCAGGGCCACGGCCAACCCGGGTCGACCCCCTGCGGTGCTGCCCGGTGAGGCTCCGGCGGTGGCTGTCCGGCCCCTGGCCGGGGGCGGTGCTCCGCGCCTCCCGGGAGGCGCCGGGGCCTCCCTCGGGCCGTCCTGGGCCGCGTGTGTCGGGCCGGGGTTGGTGACGGGTCGCCCTGTTCTCGCCGGTGACGGTCCGGCAGCTCGGGCGGCGGGTTTCAGCCGTGGGGCGAGGTGCGTCGTCGGCCGTGCCCGTGGGGACTCCGCTTGCTCCGTTGCAAGTATGGGCAAGCGCCCATACAGTATGGGCAGATGCCCATACCAGATGTGGACAGAGACCACCGCCGGGAGGCGATCCCATGCGTGCGAGCGTCAACGACCAGCAGGACCAGGCCTGGAACGGCGACGAAGGCCGGCACTGGGCCGACCACCACGAACGCTGGAACGCGGTCAACGGAGAGTTCAACGAACCGCTGCTGCGGGCCGCGGCCATCGCGTCCGGCGACCACGTCCTCGACATCGGCTGCGGCGCGGGCCAGACCACCCGGCTGGCCGCCCGGCACGCCGGGGAGGGCCAGGTGGTCGGGCTGGACCTGTCGCAGGCGGAACTGGACCGGGCACGCGAACTCGCGGCGGCGGAGCAACTGGCCAACGTCCGCTTCGTACGCGGCGACGCCCAGGTCCACCCGCTGCCGTCCGGCGTCTTCGACGCCGCCATCAGCCGCTTCGGCATCATGTTCTTCGCCGATCCGGTGGCCGCCTTCGCCAACGTCGGCCGCTCCCTGCGACCCGGCGGAAGGGTCGCCCTGCTGTGCAAGGCGGACCCCCGCCGCTGCGAGTGGGTGCGGGTGTTCGACGTGCTGCGGCCCTTCTGCCCGGTGCCCGACTTCACGATCGGCGAGCCGGGGATGTTCTCTCTGGCCGACCCGGTGACGATCCGCCGGGTCTTCGGCGACGCGGGATTCGAGCAGGTGGAGACCACCCTGGTGGAGGCGCCGATGACCTTCGGCCGCGACGCGGACGACGCGGCGGGCTTTCTGCTCGGCTCCGGCCCGGTCCGGTTCGTGATGGAGCAGGCGGACCCGGCCGCCGCGGAGCGCGTGCGCGACGCGCTGAGCGAGGCGCTGCGCCCGTACGAGCAGCCGGACGGTGTGCGTCTCAACGGCGCTGCCTGGCTGATCACCGCCGTCCGTCCGTCCTCCTAGACGGCCTCGGCGCCCAGGGGCGCCCCGCACGCCGCCGGGCCGCCGGGCCCCGCCCCGGCCCGGCCTCGGCGGAACGGTCATTCCCGTCCCCGGCGGCACAGCCGCCCCGGGCTATGACCCGCCGTCCGCCGGGGTCGCCCGGAAGACCGTGCAGCGCGGCGCCGCCGCGGCGAAGCTCTCCGGGGCGGCCGAGTCGACCAGGCCGTTCCTGACGAAGGCCGCCACCCCCCGGGGGTTCTGCCGGGGGGTGGCGGCCTTCGT
>NZ_LIQR01000259.1 GCF_001418575.1 Peterkaempfera griseoplana | reverse complement strand
TCCCCCCACAAGCCCCCCGACAAGCCCGACGAGTGACAAGAGAGAGCACCCCATGAGCGAGCAGTATCCGAACTACGAGGACGTCTTCAAGGCGGCCGACAACCGCTACGAATCCCTGCCCTACCGCCGCACCGGGCGGTCCGGGCTCGACCTGCCGGCCATCTCCCTCGGTCTGTGGCAGAAGTTCGGCGCCGACTACGCCTACGACACCCAGCGTGACATCATCCTGCACGCGTTCGACCTGGGCATCACCCACATCGACAACGCCAACCGCTACGGCCCGCCGCACCGTGCCGCCGAGCAGACCTTCGGTCGTGTGCTGCGCCGGGAGCTGGCGCCCTACCGCCACGAGCTGATCCTGTCCAGCAAGGCCGGTGGCATCTTCGGGCCCAACCCGAACCTGCGCGGCGGCAGTCGCAAGGCGCTGCTGACCTCGCTGGAGCTGAGCCTGCGCGACCTCGGCACCGACTACATCGACATCTTCTACCACCACACCCCGGACGAGACGACGCCGCTGGAGGAGACCGCCGGCGCGCTCGCCACGGCCGTCAAGACGGGCAAGGCCCTGTACGTCGGCATCTCCAACTACAAGACCGACCGCGCCGAGGCCATCGCCCAGCTGCTCAGGGCCGAGGGCGTACCACTGCTCATCCACCAGCCGCGCTACTCCGTCTACGACCGCAGCATCGACCGGAACGGCCTCGCCGACCTGGCCGTCAAGGAAGGTTTTGGTCTCATCGTCTACTCGCCGCTGGCCCAGGGCCTGCTCACCAACAAGTACCTCGAGACCATCCCGGACGGCGCCCGCGCCCAGAACAGCGACTTCCTCAAGCCCGACCAGATCGACGAGACCTACCGGCAGCGCACGGCGCAGCTGAACAAGCTCGCCGAGAACCGCGGCCAGTCGCTGGCCCAGCTCGCCCTCCAGTGGGTGCTGCGCAACCCCGCCGTGACCTCGGCGCTGATAGGCGCCAGCTCCACGGAGCAGCTCGACCACAACGTGCGTGCCCTGAACGGCCCGGAGTTCACCGACGAGGATCTCGCCCTCATCGACGAGTACGGCGTGCACGGAACGGGTCAGCGCAGCTGACACCGCCGGGGAGATCGCCGCCGGGGTGGAGGGCGGCCGGCCGTTTCGGCTGCACTTCCTCCTCCGTCTCGACGACGATCTCCCGCCGGGGGCTGCCTCGCCAGGGATCCCTGTCCGATCCGGGGCGGCTCTGAACATCCGCACGGGAGCCCGGGAGGCGTCTCAGCCCCGGGCTCCCGCAGGGCGCAGGGCCAGGAACTACAGCACCGTCAGGTCGCGGGGACACCGCGCCTCCGCAGCCCGGTGTCAACCGTCGTGAGTGAGCACGTCGGGATTCCCGTTCACAGAACAGTTGAGGCACGATGAAGCCACGTGACCCGTCCCCGTCTGCCATGGTCGTGGGAGCCGCTCGGCTGCTGGTGCGCGGATGAGCGTGCGCACGGCCCGCGAGGCCCAGCGGCAGGCCCTCCGTCCCGACAAGCCGGACGGCCGGCGGCTCGTGATCATCTTCGCGGTCACCCAGACCCTGGGCTACGGGTGTCTCTCGCAGGGCTTCTCGGTGCTTCTGATTCCGATGTCCCACGACCTGCACAGCTCGCGCACCGCCATCGCGGTGGCCTCGACCCTCTCCACGCTCATCGGCGCCTTCGCGGCCTACCCGGTGGGGCGGGTCATGGACCGGTACGGCGGACGGGCCCTGATGACCGCCGGTTCCGCGAGCGGCGCGATGGGCGTCTTCCTGTGGTCGCGGTCAACCGGACTGCCCGGACTGTACGCGGCGTTCGTGCTCATCGGCCTGGCTCTCGCCATGTCCACGTACGATGCCGCGTTCGCCGTCCTGGTGGTCGCGACCGGGAAGGACCGCCGCGACGGCGCCATCGTGACCATCACCATGATCACGGGTTTTCTGACGAGCTTCTTCTATCCGCTCATCGGGTGGCTGCAGGGCGGGCTCGGGTGGCGCACCACACTCGGCGTGCTGGCGGTCGCCATGGTGCTCATCGTCGTTCCCGCGCACCTGTGGGCCGTACCGGGGCGCGCCACGCACCACAGCCGGATCACCAGGCGCACCGGGTTCCAGCTGGGCGACGCGATCAGGACAGTGCGATTCTGGCTGCTGCTGGTCTCATTCGTCGCTCAGGCCGGCACCACGTCCGGCTTCCTGGTCATGATGGTGACCTACTTCCAGAACGTCGGTTTCAGCGCGCACACCGCCTCGACACTGCCGCTTGCCGTCGGTGTCCTGCAGCTCACCTCACGCCTGGCGCTGGCGCCCCTGTCAGCGCGATTCGGCATGCTGCCCGTGACGACGTTCTCCTTCGCCGCGCAAGCACTCGGGTTGCTCCTCCTGCCGCTTGCGGGTGTGTCCGTCCTGCCCACGGTGCTGTGCATCATGGCCTTCGGACTCGGCTACGGGATCAGTGTGGTGGCTCGGCCGTCGGTCGTGGCCGGTACCTTCGGGGTCACCCGGTTCGCGAGCATCATGGCGGTCACCGCGGTGCCGATGGCATTCGCCCGTGCCGGGACGCCGCTGGCTGCCGCATGGCTGGAGAACTGGCGGTTCCTGATCCTGCTGGGCTCGATCACCGCTGTCGCGGCCGTCGCGCTCCTGCCGCTCGTGCGCTATCAACGCCGAGCGGCTGAGGGCCCCGCGTAGGGCGGCACGGCCGAACTCGGCCGGACGACTCGGCGGGCGTCCGTGCGGCCTTTGCATCCTCCTCGTCGAAGGTCGGAAGCAGTGCACTCGCAGGGTTTCTGAGCACCCACCGGGCGCCCTGTCTCGGCGGTCGCTTGCCACTGACCAAGCGCTACGGTCGTCGAAGTCCTCACGTCGAAAGATCAAGGGTTGCGGACGAACGTCGCGCATTCCAGGCACTCCTCGAGGTACCGATGGCGACACTCGAGGGTGTGCTGGAGGAAGGTGATGGCTTGCTGTCTGCTGTGGACCTCCGCTTCGAGCGCAGCGATCTTCGCGCGCACGACCTCCTGCGCTGCGGACTTCTTCGGGGACATCGCGGCGGTGACCTCCGGCAGCGAGAGCCCTATGTGCCGCAGTTTCAGCACGGTTCGTGCCTGCTCCAGGACGTCGCGGTCGTAGAGGCGGTAACCGTTCGCGTCCCGGGGCACCGTGAGTGCCCCGACGTGCTCCCAGTGCCGTAGCACATGCGCCTCGACTCCAAGCTGCGCAGCCGCCTCGCCGATCGTTATCGCCATTCCGCCCTTGCCTTGATGTCGACCTGAACCTTTAGCGTCGTCAGCATGCCTGACAGTTCTCCCACCCCGCCTACTCCCGCTTGTTCCCGATCGGTCCTGGTCACCGGCGCGACGGGCAACCTCGGCCGTGAGCTCCTCGCCAGGCTGCACGGGCGCGCAACCTCTGTGCGGTGCCTTGACCGTCGCCGCGTCGGCCCGCGACCCGGCGTCGCATCGGTGCGCGGTGACCTGACCGATGCCGACTCCGTCCGTGCGGCGCTTGACGACATCGACACCGTCTTCCTCCTATGGCCGCTGCTGGACTCCGCACCCGCCGAACCACTCATCGCAGAACTCGCCGCAGCAGCGCCGCGCGTCGTCTACCTCTCCTCAACCGCGGTCGATGACGCCTCTGTTCGCCAGAGCGACCCGATCGTGCAGGTACACGCGGACATGGAACGCCGGCTCCGCGACGCCGGCCTGCATCCCACCGTGCTGCGCAGTGACACGCTGGCGTCCAACACCCGGGGCTGGGCGGCACAACTGCGCGCAGGCGACGTGGTCGAAGGCCCGGACACAGCGCGTACAGCAGTCGTGGACGAGCGTGATGTCGCGGCCTCGGCTGCGGAGGTGCTTCTTCGACGCCGGAACGATACGGATCGCACCTACCTGCTGACCGGGCCCGAGCCGCTCAGCAGGGCCGACCAGGTCGGAATCCTCGGTGCCGCGCTCGGCCGAAACCTGCGCTTCGAGCCGGTTCCCGGGGAAGTCGCCCGCGCACGGATGCTCGCGGACGGCCGCCCCGAACAGCTGGTCGATGCCCTCCTCGCGGCTTCAGCGCGGCGACCGGAATCACGCCTTGTCACCGATGACGTGGAGCGCCTGACCGGTCTGCCGGCCCGCTCCTTCGCACAGTGGGCCATCGACCACAGCCCCGAGTTCAGCCGACAGCCGTAACCGCACACATCTGCCGGTCTCCAGCCGGTGTGACGGCCATCGAACCGGAACGGCGAACCGAACCGGGAGCCCCGCAGGATCAACGTCAGGTGGCCAGGTCACATGGTCCACGTCGATGTGAAGAAGGCCGGCCGGATCCCCGAGGATCGTCACGGACCACGAGGCGTGTTACCGCGCCGATGCATTCACCCGAGCACTACTCGAGTCACGCCACCAGCGCATCACGCGTGGAGCGCCACAACCGGATCTCGGCAGAGGAGTTCCCCCACGCCCGCGAGTGGAACTTGGAAGACGAACGGGCCACCGCCCTTGGCGTGGGGAACAACCACGTCGACCACCACCGGCCCCACGGCACTGCTGGAGGCCGGACACCAGCACTGCGCCTCCAAAGCGTTGTCACCGATGTGCCGGCCTCCCACAGCCACTATCCGCGCCCGACTGCTCGCCAGAGACGGCCGACGTAGAACTGCAGGAACGGATCCTCGGTGCTGTCGTCCGGCGTCTTTCCAGCAGCGGATGCCGGCGGCAGCGTTGCGTCTTCGGCGAACAAGGCTGCGCCGACCGCATCGACGAGCCGCGGGATGCCGGTTGGCAGCGACTGCGTATCGCCGACGGGTATGCCGAAGCTCATGGCGGCGCCGGCCGAGAACACATGGATGCGGGTCACCCACGGAGCCGTGCCCGGCTCACGCTCCTGGAACTCGTAACCGTCGCCCAGGTACGGCCAGCGGCCCAGGCCGACGTTCTCCAGTTCGGCCGGCGGCTGGTAACGGTGCTCCCAGAGGGCGACCTGGTCGGCTATCGGCGCGAGTTCGGGCTGGGTGTTCGGGTCGTACTGGTAGCCCGTACCGGCGATCAGGAAGTCGAACCGGTGGGTGCCGTCGTCGGCCTCGACCTGCACGCCGTCCGCGGTGGCGACGGCCTTGTTCCAGCCGGCCGAGAGGTGCACCGCGAAGCCGTCGAACGCGGCCGCCCGCCTGACTGAGGCCAAGGTGCAACTGCGGCCTGCACGAGCCGCGGTGACCTTGAGCTTCCATCGCTCGGCGTCGGAGCGCCGGTGGAAGTTCTCGCGGGCGCCGACATTCGCAGGGCCCTGGGGAGCTTCGCCCTGAATGAGCAGCTTCTCGTGCCGGGTGAACACGTGTGCCTCAGCGGCGCCGGCCTCCAGCGCGGTGGCCGCGGCATCCAGTGCGGATGCGCCCGCGCCGAGGACACCGATCTTCCTGCCGATGAGGTTCTTGAACTCGATGGGCTCGCCGGTGTGGGCGTACAGCTCGCGCGGCAGACCCTCGAAGGCATCGGGGAAGAAGAAGCCGCCGGTTCCCTCGACGCCGTTGGCGAAGATCAGTCGGCGGGTGACCTCGGTGCGGCGTTCCTGGCTGCCGTCCTCATCGGTGACGACGAGTTCCAGGGCGAGTCCGTGCTCGTGCGGCGCGACGCTCATCAGGCGGGTGCGGTGCCGTACGGGTACCCGCAGGGTCTGCTCGATCCAGTCGATGTAGGCCGCCCACGGAAGGCGCGGGATGCGGTCGAGCGCCTCGTAGGCAGCCAGCCCGTGGCGTTCCTCGTACCAAGCGCGGAAGCTCAGCTCCGGGTGACCGAACTCGGGCTCCGGCCAGATCTTCGGCGTCCGTAGCGTGTGCATGCGAGCGACGGTCTTCCAGACGCCGGTCTCACCCGGGGGCGCCGCGTCGATCACGGCTACGCGGCCGATGCCGGCGCGCCGCAGGGCGAAGCCGATGCCCAGTCCGGCCTGCCCGCCGCCCACGACGACGACGTCATGATCGGCCCCGGTGTTGCGCACCCAGTTCACCGGGTCGGGTCCGAAGTGTCTCAGGAAGCGGTCGCCACGAGACTCCAGCGCTCGCGTGGCTCTCTCGCCGCCTTCCTCCAGCCGACGCCGCTTGTCTGCGCCCGTCCTGGTGATGGCTTCTTCCAGGTCCGGTGAGTCCGGCGTGGGCAGACGCCTGAGTACCGGGTTTTCACGACCTTCGGCCGCAGCCACAGCGCCCGGCTCGATCGGGGGCGCATCGGAAGAGCTGCTCATCTCTCGCTCCTTGGTCTCGTCATGCCGTCGTCCGGTGCGGCGGGGTCCATCCGGACGTGGCCTTGTCATCGCTGTGCGGGCCCCTCCGACGCTCTGTTCACCACTGGCGGTCTGAGCGCGCCAGTGAGCGTCGCGGTGCTGGGATCGGCTCTGTCCTGAAGAGCCGGTTGCCGGATTGTCCGGCCGTCTGCGCTGGTGAGCGGGCGCAGACGGCCGGACAATCCGGCTCCTGACCGGTCCGCATGACCGAGGGACTGTGCGTGGGTGCCAGTCAGCTCCAAGGTTCCGGGGCGCCGGCCAGGCTTGAGGGGGCGACTGTCCGGCTCCGGCCGGAGCTTGGCTGCGCCATCGGCGTTGAGTACGACGGCGCCGTACGCCTGGTGGCTCGACTTGGAGCAGCCGTTGTACGAGGTCGGTCCAGGCCGAGGTGGCTCGGAGAATCACGACGTCGCGCTGTGATGCTCAGGACCGAGGAGCTGGCACCGCCGAACGGGACGTTGAGCCTGGCAGGACCAGAGCTCTGCAGGAGAGGCCGGCTGCAGAGCCGGCCGCGGTCGCCGGCAACGCCGTTGACCGGGCCGGCCCGGGGAATCAGGCGGCGGCGAGGATGCGGTGGCGGGCGGTGAGCGCGGCGGAGAAGGCGTCGGAGACCCGGTAGACCTCGCGGGCGGTCTCCTCCTGGACGGTGACGGTGCCGTCCAGGGCGACGGTGATGTGCTTGTCGACCACGAACCAGCCGGGCAGCACATGGTCGGCTCCCATGGAGGTGAGCACCGGCCGCAGTGCGTAGTCCACGGAGAGGACATGGGCGGGGCTGCCGCCGGTGGCCAGTGGGAGCACCGCCTTGCCGGCGAGGGCGTACTGGGGCAGCAGGTCCAGGAGGGTCTTGAGCAGACCGGAGTAGGCGGCCTTGTAGACGGGTGTCCCTATCACTATGCCGTCGGCCTTCTCGAACAGTCGGGCCGCGTCCTGGATCGCGGGGTGCCCGGGGTCGGCCCCCAGCAGCGCCTCGGCGGGCAGGGTGCGTACGTCGAGCGGGATCACATGGTGTCCCTGCTCGGCCAGGCGCGCGTCGAGGTGGCGCAGCAGGCGACCGGTGCGGGAGGTCGCGGACGGGCTTCCCGAGACGGAGAGCACGGTGGGCATGGAAACTCCTTCGCAGCGGCGGGACGGCGGCCCGGGCCGGGAAACCGGCCACGCGCTTGTGTCCCGTCGCGGACAAGTCAGCAGAAACGGAGAGATGACGGTCGGCCGGGGGAGAGACGCCGGGCCGACGAGGTGTCAGGAGGGACGCCGCCCGGATACGGGCAGGCGAAACCTGAGGGTCACGGCGGGCAAGCGCGCGAAGAGGGCCCGCTCAGCGGGCGGCGCGAGGCGAACAGAGGCCGCTGGACACGCGCACGAGATCGACGTGGCGTCGACGCGTGAGGTCCTGGCAGTGGCACATGCATGGCATTTAATCAGCTGATGGGCCGATCGGTCGAGGCCGCTCCTGGTCAAGGGCCGGTGACGCCCCGACAAGGTCCTCCTTTTTCGGCACGAACGTCTGGGCGCATCCTTCAGGAGCTCGAACTCGCCGCGTGACCTGCACGGAGATGGTTCCCGGCAAGCGCACCGGAGGCACTCTGCGAGGTCGGGGGCCTCGCGACCGCTCTGGAGAAGGAGTACTGCTTCCACCCACGCCGCAGCCCTGGATGTTCCGAGTCGAACACTTGCGCATCGCGCAAATGCCCATCCATGACCGGGTGTTCGCGCTTCAAGACGACGGTTGACAAGGAATGTCGGTCCACCACAGACTCTGTCCCCATGAGCCTCCTGGACCCGCTGTTGACCAGTGAGCGCTGTGTCGACCTGTTGAGGGTTTCCAGCGCGCGGTGTTGACGACCCGCGTGGCGTGAACCACATTCCGGACTTTCGGTCCTCGATCGTCCGACCCGTCCTGAGCATCGACCCGTCCTGAGCATCGACGCGGCCGTGGCCCTGGCAGGCCGGCCGGCGGCACTTCTTCCCGAACGACAGCGTCGGAGCGGTCGGTGTGCTCACCACCGCCACGATGACCACGGCGTGTGCGGTCCGCCGCGGACGCGGCTGTCGTGATCCGGCGGAAGACCGGCACGACCCGATCACCCACATTCCACCGCACCTACGGTCGCCCCTGGCACCGGGCGGGCGTCGACACGCCGAACCTCCATGCCCGGTGGAGCGCCTCGTCAACGGCGTTGTCTCCGAGCCGGCGTATGACCGCGGCCGGTAGTCGCAGGAGACGTCGCAGCCCGGGCCGGCCCTTCACCATTTGAACGGACAGTGATCCATGACATCCCCGACCGAGGCATCGACCAGCACGGCGACCACGGGGCCGATGCCCGCGGCCGAGACAGCAGGCGTGATCGGAGCCGGAGTGGCGGGCGGCCGGCCCTTCCGGCTCGGTTTCCTGCTCCACCTCGACTCCGACCTCACCCCTGCCGCGGCATATCGCCAGGCCATCGACCTGTTCGTGGCCGCCGAGCGACTCGGGTACGACTCGGGCTGGGTCATCCACCGCCACTTCCGCCAAGGGAACGAGCATGTCTCCGCCCCGCTCGTCCTGCTGGCCGCGATCGCCGAGCACACCAGCCGGATCCGGCTCGGTACCGGCGTGTTCGTGCTGCCGCTCGCGGACCCCTTGATCGTCGCCGAGGACGCGGCCGTGCTCGACGAGCTGAGCGGCGGGCGGCTGGAACTCGGTGTCGGCTCGGGGCCGTTCCCGACCGCCTGGGAGGCATTCGGCCGCAGTCTCGACGACAGGTACCGGCTGTTCGACGAGAGCGTGGCGAGACTGCACGGGATTCTCGAAGGGCGTCCGGTCAACAAGGCCGGAGAGGTGCTGCACCCACCAGGTCCCGGTGTGCGGCAGCGGCTGTGGCAGGCCACCACGAGCGAGCCGACGCGGGCCGTCGACGCGGCCGTCGCCGCCGCGAGGGCCGGTGACGGGCTGCAGCTCTCCCGGGCCGGCGACTGGCCCGGCCGGCAGAGCGCCGAGCAGCAGGCGGATATCGTCGCCGCGTACCGCGAGGCCGCGGCCGGGGCGGGGTATGAGCCGCGCGTGCAGATCTCGCGCGCGGTCTATCCGCACCCCGACCGGGCCGGTGCGATCCGCGCCGTCACACCCGGTGTGCGCCGCTGGCAGTCATGGGCTCCCCAGCGCCGTGACGTCGCCGAGCTCGACGTCCAGGAGTACCTGGAGCGCGACCGGTCACTGCTCGGGCCGTCCGAGGCCGTCGCCGAGTCCCTCGCCGCCGACCCGTCCCTTGCCCACGTCACCGATCTGCTCGTCAGTTTCGTCCCCGGCGTACCCGAGTACGACGAGCACCTCCGCCTGCTCGCCACCACCGCCCACGAAGTCGCGCCGCTGCTCGGCTGGCATCCCCTCCAGGACTCGTGAGCAGGCGTCCTCGCATCACTGAGCATCCGCAGGGGAGCGCACCTTTCATGACGGGCTTCACCTCAACCGCCCACTGCTGACTCCCAGGCATTTTCGGCAGGCCGGCGACTGTCCGCCCTCGGTCTCCGGGCCTACGCACAGCGCTCCGCCAGGCCGTCGCGGGGACCGCGACAGCCATCAGGCCCGCACACCGCCGACTGGCCGCCGAGCGTCCTGTCACCCGTCCATTCGTCACGAGGAATGTTGATGTCCGACCTTCGCAGTTCCATCGAACGCGCTGCGCCCAGACGTAAGAAGTGGCCCTGGGTCGCCGGTGTCGTCGCCGTCCTCCTGATCGCGGCGAGCGGGTTCACCCTCACCCGCGGTGGCGGCTCCGGTGACCAGGCCGCCGGCGACGGCGAACCCGTCCGCGGCGGCACACTGCAGTTCGCGCTGATCGACTACCAGCGCAGCCCGGACCCGCAATGGGGCACCAACTACGCCGAGTCGCTCATCGGCAACAACATCACCGACAAGCTCACGTGGCAGGACCCGGACACCGGCAGGATCACGCCGTGGCTGGCGAGGTCGTGGGAGTACAACAAGGACCTGACCGAGTTCACGTTCCACCTGCGTACGGATGTCACCTTCAGTGACGGGACGCCGTTCGACTCGGCGGTGGTCAAGGCCAACTTCGATCAGTACGTGCACGGCGACCAGAAGCTCGGCATCCTCCCCAACGGCGCCACCCTGCTGCCCGGTTACGTCGAGACGCGGACCCCCGACAGGTACACCGCCGTCATCCGCTTCGACAAGCCCCTCGCGAGCTTCCTCCAGGCCTCGTCCTTCACCGCCAACGCCCAGCCAGGCTTCCTGTCGCTCTCGACGCTGAAGCTGAGCGCCGAGCAGCGGACGGATCCGACGAAGGTGATCGGCACCGGACCGTTCGTGTACCAGTCGTGGAAGCCTCAGGTCAGTACCGTCCTGGTCAGGCGCAAGGGCTACAACTGGTCCCCGCCGGCGCTCAAGCACAAGGGCGAGGCGTACCTGGACAAGATCGTGTTCAACACGATCCCGGAGGCCAGTGTGCGGACCGGTTCGCTGGAGTCAGGCGCGATCGACGCCACGCTCGACGTGGGCACCACGGACGAGAAGTCACTGGCCGGCCAGGGTTTCCAGATCATCCACAGGGCGGTGTCCGGCACCTCCATCTTCTTCAACTTCAACTCCCGGTTGTTCCCGACCAACGACATCGCGGTGCGCAAGGCGATCCAGCTCGGCTGGAACCGGGAGGCGCTCAGGAAGACGGTGCTCACCGACTCCTACTCGGTGGCGACCTCGGTCCTCGGGCCGTCGGTCTTCGGATATGCCGACTACAGCGGCTCGGTCCTGAGGTACGACCCGGAGAAGGCCGAGCAGCTGCTCGAGAAGGCCGGCTGGACGAAGGGCCCGGACGGGATCCGGGTGAAGGACGGCAAGAAGCTCGTGGTCAAGCTGCTTGGCATCAACAACCTGGTGGTGAACAAGCCGGCCTATGAGTCGATCCAGCAGGACCTGAAGAAGATCGGCGTCGACCTGCAGCTCACCGTCGTCCCGATCCCGGACTACACGGCGAACGTGGCCAAGGCGAAGACCGACTGGAACATCACCGCGGCCAACCGCTCACGCAACGACCCTGCGGTCCTCAACCTCCAGTACAGCCCGCTGCTGGGCAACGGTTCCTACCTCGGCAAGGACTCGACCGGGGTCGACGTCGACGAGGTCACCAAGACCCTGGGCCGGCTGGAACTCACCCTGGACCCGACCGAGCGCAGGCAGTACGCCAAGGCGGCGCAGGACCTCCTGCTCGACAAGTACGCACTGGTGAACCCGGTCTACAACCCCTCGCAGGTGATCGCCCAGGCGAAGTACGTCCACGGGATCGTCTTCGACGCCCAGTCCCGCAACCACTTCGTGAACGCCTGGAAGAGCAACGGGAGGTGACGGCATGTGGCCGCCGTGCCCCGACGGGTGCGGCGGCCACCGTACCGCCCTCATGGAAGGATCTACGTGCTGCGCTACCTCGCGCTGAAGGCCGGACGGGCCCTGTTCGTGGTCTGGGCCGCGTTCACTCTGACCTTCGTGCTGCTGTTCGTCCTGCCGGCCAACCCGGTGGATCTGCTTTTCGACCCCGCCGAGCTCAACACCGTCACGCCGGAGGTCCGCGCGCAGGTGGCGGAGAGCTACGGCTTCAACAAGCCGGTGGTCCTGCAGTACCTCGCCCGGCTGGGACACGCGCTGACCGGCGACTTCGGTAACTCGGTGCAGTCGGGCCGCTCGGTCACGGCAACGATCCTCGACGTGCTGCCGAGCACCCTCGTCCTCGCGTCCGGCGCTCTCGTGCTGGCCCTGCTCGTCGCCTTCGCGATCGCGCTCGTCGCAACCTCGACCCGCCGGCCATGGGTGCGCAACCTGGTCGAGGCGCTGCCGTCGGGCGCTGTCTCGGTGCCGGTCTTCCTCTCCGGCATCCTCATGCTGCAGATCTTCTCGTTCCAGCTGGGCTGGTTCCCGGCCTTCGGCGACCGCGGCGTGAAGAGCCTCGTGCTGCCCGTGATCACACTGGCCATCCCGGTGGCAGGGCCGATCGCGCAGCTCCTCGTCCGCAGCTTCGCCACCGAGTTCCGCTCCGGCTACGTCACGACGAGCTGGGCGAAGGGGGCCACCCGCAGCGGCATCATCGTCCGCGACGTCTTCCGCAACGCCGGCCTGCCGGCGCTCACCATCGCCGGCATCACCTTCGGCAACCTGATCGCCGGGTCGGTCATCACCGAGACCGTCTTCGCCCGTCAGGGCATCGGTCGGATGACCCAGGCCGCGATCAACACGCTGGACGTCCCGCTGGTGCAGGGGGTCGTGGTGCTCGTGGCGGCCAGCTTCGCGCTGATCAACCTGATCGTCGACCTGATCTACCCGCTGCTGGATCCGCGACTGCGGGCCGCGCTCGCTGTCGGCTCACCCCGGGCGGCCTGAGGAGGAATGTGATGACCGTCCCACTGGACACGCTCGCCGCGCCGGCCCGGCGCGGCTCCGCCCGCCCGCTGCTCGGACGCCTCGGCGGACTCGCGCGACAACCGGTGCTCATGGTCTCGTGGATCATCGTGCTGGTCGTGATCGGCTGGGCCGTCGCCCCCCGGCTGTTCACCTCCTACAGCCCCTATGAGGGCGACAGTGCCGCAAGCTTCGCACCACCGAGCGTGGAGCACTGGTTCGGTACCGATCGGCTGGGCCGCGACCTGTTCGCCCGCACGGTGTACGGCGCGCACACCACCCTGACCGCGACCCTGCTGGCCGTCCTCATCGCCTTCGGCATCGGCACGGTCGCCGGGCTGATCGCCGGCTTCAGCGGAGGGATCGTCGACACCGCCGTCATGCGGCTGGTCGATGTGTTCCTGGCGATCCCCAGCCTGCTGCTCGCGATGGTGGTGGTCTCGGTCCTGGGGTACTCCACGCAGAACATCGCGCTGGCGGTCGGCATCTCCTCCATCGCGTCGTTCGCGCGGGTGATGAGAGCCGAGGTGCTCGCCGTCGTGACCCAGGACTACGTCAGGGCGGCGTACGGCCTCGGGCGCGGCCGGCTGGGCGTGATGCTCCGGCACGTCGTACCCAACTCGCTCAGCTCGGTGGTCGCGCTGGCTGCGCTCGAGGTGGGAACGGCTGTGCTCGCGGTCGCCTCGCTCGGCTTCCTCGGCTACGGCGCACCGCCGCCGCAGCCGGAGTGGGGCCTGCTGGTGGCCGAGGGCCGCGACTACGTGGCGACCCACCCCTGGGCCGCGATCATGCCGGGCCTGGCACTCGCACTCGTCGTCGTCGCCGCCCACCGCATCAGCACCTCGTACCGGAAGGAACACCGCCGATGACGGATGTGCCCGAGAGGGAGGAGGACCCGCTGCTGCGGATCGCCGGCCTCGCGATCGACTACCGCACGGGGCGCCGCCGGTGGACACCGGCTGTCCGCGGCGTGGATCTCCACGTGGATCCTGGCGAGTTCGTCTCGCTCGTGGGGGAGTCCGGATCGGGCAAGAGCACCCTGGTCCAGGGCGCGCTCGGCCTGCTTCCGCCCTCCGCGCGGATCCGGGCCGGATCGATCGCGTACTCGGGTGTCGACGTCACCGGCTGGAGCGACCAGCGCATGGCCCGGGTGCGGGGCAACTACGTGGGCTTCATCCCCCAGGACCCCAACACCTCGCTCAACCCGGTCAAGAAGATCGGGCAGCAGGTGATCGAGTCGGTCCGGTTCAACGCGCCGGACGCCCGCAACGCGGCACAGCACAGGGAGGCCGCGCTGGAGAGCCTGCGCACCGCGGGCCTGAAGGACGCCGAGCGGGTCTTCCACCAGTACCCCCACGAGCTCAGCGGCGGCATGAAGCAGCGTGCGCTCATTGCGATCGCGCTGGCGGGCAGGCCGAGGATCGTGGTGGCCGACGAACCGACCAGCGCGCTCGACGTCACCGTGCAGAAGGTGATCCTCGACCACCTGATGAGGCTGCGCGAGGAACTCGGCATCGGCATCCTCCTGATCACCCACGATCTCGGCGTCGCACTGGACCGCTCGGACCGGATCCTGGTCATGCAGGACGGCCGGATCGTGGAGGAGGGCCCGGTACGCCAGGTGCTGGAGAACACCACCCACGACTACACCCGCCGACTGCTCGACGCGGCCCCCGCGCGGCAGGCCGGCCGGCTCGAGCCGACGTCAGGGCCGCGGGCGCGCCCCACCGACACCTCGCCGGTCCTGCGGGCGCGCGCACTCACCAGGACCTACCAGCTGCGCGGCGGCCGGGGCCGGAGGCGACAACTGCGGGCACTGGACGGCGTTGACCTGGTCGTGCGCAAGGGCACCACCCATGCGATCGTCGGGGAGTCCGGCGCGGGCAAGTCGACGCTGGCGAGCATCCTGGTCCAGTTCACCGCCGCCGACAGCGGCACGGTGCACATCGGCGACCGGGAACTGACCGGCCTGGGCCGCAGAGAGCTGCGGGAGATCCGCCGGGACCTGCAGTTCGTCTTCCAGAACCCGTTCACCTCGCTGGACCCGCGGTTCACGGTCGGCAAGCTCGTCGCCGAGCCGCTGCAGGCCTTCAAACTGGCGACCGGGAAACAGGAACGGACGGCCCGGGTCGTCGAGTTGCTCGGGGCGGTGGCACTGGACGAGAGCCATCTGCACCGGCTGCCCGCCGAGCTCTCCGGCGGGCAGCGGCAGCGGGTCGCGATCGCGCGGGCGCTCGCGCCGAACCCCGGGATCCTCGTGCTCGACGAGGCGGTGAGCGCGCTCGATGTGTCGGTCCAGGCACAGATCCTGCAGCTGCTGGTCGATCTGCAGGCCGAGCTCGGACTCAGCTACGTGTTCGTGACCCACGACCTCGGTGTCGTACGCCTGATCGCTGACGACGTCACGGTGATGAAGGGCGGCGTCGTGGTCGAGACGGGCCCGGTCGAGCAGGTGCTCCGCTCGCCTCGGCACGAGTACACCCGGGAACTGCTCGAGGCCGTTCCGGGAGCCGGGATCAACGGCGCCGGCACAAGCGGAGGAGAGCGAGTCGGCGCGGCGATTGCACACCAGGCGTGACACATGGTCTCGGATGACCAGCGCGGCAAAGGGGACTCGTCGATGCACGGCTTGGCGGCGTTGCAATTCTCGGACCGTGGGGGAGGGGCGTGACCTTTGCGTCGTCGAGGGAAGCAGGCTGAGCTCGGCCTCGGTGACGCCGATGCCGATCGAAATGGGTCGCGTATTCCACCCGGGGCCGCCGCATCTGCACGGCTGTGCGGCCGTATCGGTCCCGGTCTTGCGTATCCGATGCGCCGGGTCAGGTCCGAAGTGTCTCGGGAAGGCGGTCGCCGCGAGAATCGGGCGCGGCGGCAAAGACAATCCTGACAAAAAATATGCCGCGGTAATTATTGAAAGGAGAGGACTCCGCCCATGAGCGACTACCTCAGTCGGAGCGACAAGGCCTACACGAAGGTCTACAAGGAGCACACGCCGGATGTGCTCAAGGCGTTCAGTGAATTCGAGGGAGCTGTTTTCGCGGCCGAGGGCCGGGTGATCCCGCTCAAGTACCGGGAGCTCATTGCTCTCGCTGTGGCGCTCACGACCCAGTGCGCCTACTGCATCGACGGGCACAGCAACCTGGCAGTGAAGGCCGGTGCCGGCGAGGCAGAGCTGGCGGAGGCCGCGTGGGTGGCGGCCGCGCTCAGGGCGGGCGGTGCATTCGCACACGGTCGGCTGGCCTTCAAGCTCACCGACCACGAGCACCAGCACTGAGTCCAGCACGCCGTACGGGCGGTGGTGTCCGCGTGTGTCCCTGCGGTCGCCGCCGCCCGCGCCCTACTTCGACCGCGTGGTGGGCGACCGGGCGGCGCAGGTGGAGAAGAACCTGCTGCTCCAGGCGGTGATCGTGACGGACGACCGGGACGCCGCGATCCGGCAGGTGGCCGCCACCCAGCTGCCGGTGCCGCTGACCGAACGGGAGCAGACGCCGCTGCTGCTGATCGGCAGCGTGCAGGAGATCATCGACCAGGTGAAGGAGCTGCGGGACAGTTTCGGCTTCTCGTACTTCACCGTGATGGACGTCCACCAGGAGGCGTTCGCACCCGTGGTCGAGGCGCTGGCCGGTACCTGATGCCTCCCGTGACAACCAGGGTTGTCAGTCGAACGGCCGGAGCGGCCGCCAGAGCAAGTGACAACCTAGGTTGTCGCAGAGGGTTCCGCCGCCTCGGTGCGCGGCCAGCGTTTACGGGCCGCCTGTCGGCTGATCCCCAGCAGCTGGCCGACCTCGCCGAAGGACGCCCCGGCGGCCAGTGCCTCCCGGGCCAGCCGGTCCACGTCCTCGGCCGCCGCCAGCCGGGCCGACTCGGCGGCGGCGAGTGCGGCCAGCGGGCCGGCGGACCCGGCACCGGCGGCCGGGCCGTCCACCTGATCCACCTCGTCGACATGGTCGACATGGTCGGCCAGCAGTGGCCGCAGGCACGGCCCGAGCAGGTCGACCAGCTGCTCGGCCGGGGCCTGGTCGACCTCGGGAACGCGCAGCAGGTAGCGGGAGACCAGCAGGCCGAGCACCACGGTGCCCACCAGGGCGGCCCGCAGCTCGGCGTCGTCGCCGGTCAGCGCCCGGGCCACCGGGCTGTTGCCGGGGTCGGCGACCGCGCAGCGCACCGCCTCGGCGGCCTGCGGGTGGGTGAGCATCGAGCGCAGTACCGGCATGCTGCGGTCCGGGCGGCCGTCGATGTCGGCCAGCACATGGGCCAGCAGCCGGTCGCCGAGCCGGTCCGCCGGACCGCTGAGCACGGCGCCGAAGCCCAGTCCGATCTCCGAAACGGCCTCGAACAACCGCTCTTTGGAGCCGAAGTACTTCATCACCAGCGCCGGGTCCACCCCGGCACGGTGGGCCACCGCGCGCACCGTGGTCTGCTCGTAGCCGAGTCCGGAGAACAGCTCCCGGGCGGCCGCCAGGATCGCCTGCCGGCTGCGGGTGCGCCGCTCACCGCGACCGGCCGGCACGCCGTCCGGGTCGCTGTCGTCGGTGTGGGGATCTGCCATGCCGGGCCTCCTCTGCGCACGCGCCACCCGGCCAAGCATTCAACGCTCGTTGACCAGAGTTGGATACGTCCCTACCATGAAGCAGTCTACAAGCGTCGACCGCGGCTGTTCCCTCGACGCTGCCTCGTCCTGTGCTCAAGGAGCCGGTCATGACGACCCACGACCAGCCATCGGTGGCCGAGCCGCCCACCCCTGCCGGGCAGACCGAAGCTGCCGGTCCGGTGGACCAGGTCACGCCCTCCACGCCGCCCGCGCCCGCCGCACCGTCGCCGGGACCGGGCCGGGCCGGTTCGCTGGCCCTCGCGGTGATCGTCACCTGCCAGCTCATGGTGGCGGTCGACGGAAACATCGTGAACATCGCGCTGCCCAGTATCCAGTCCGGCCTGAACTTCTCCTCCAGCGGCCTGGCCTGGGTGTTCAGCGCGTACTCACTGGCCTTCGGCGGACTGCTGCTGCTCGGCGGGCGAGCCGGCGACATCCTCGGGCGGCGGCGGATGTTCGTCAGGGGCCTGCTGGTCGTGGTCGCCGCCTCGCTGCTCGGCGGACTCGCCCCGAACCCCGCGCTGCTGATCGCCGCCCGCGCCGCCCAGGGCATCGGCTTCGCCTTCGCCGCACCCGCCGCACTCTCGCTGATCGCCGTCACCTTCCGGGACGGCCCGGAACGCAACCGCGCGCTCGGCGTCTTCTCCACCGTCGCCGGACTCGGCATCACCATCGGACTGATCCTCGGCGGCCTGCTCACCACGCTCTCCTGGCGACTGGTGTTCTTCGTCAACGTACCGATCGGCCTGGCCGCCGTCGTCCTGGCCACCCGTCTGCTCCCGGAGACCGACAAGCACCCCAGCCGCCCCGACGTCATCGGCGCACTCACCTCCACCGCCGGCATGACCGCCGTCGTCTACGGGCTGATCAACGCCTCCTCGGCCGGCTGGAGTTCGGTCACCACCGTGCTCGCCCTGGCGATCGGCGTCCTGCTGCTCATCGCCTTCACGATCACCCAGACCCGGGTCCGTCAGCCGCTGATCCCGCTGCGTCTGTTCGCCCAGCGGGCCCGCCCCGGCGCGTACGCGATCTTCCTGCTGCTGTTCGCCACGATGGGCGGAACCTACTTCCTGCTCTCGCTGTACGTCCAGAACGGCCTGGGCCTGCACCCGCTGGCCACCGGACTGGCCTTTCTGCCGATGGCACTCGCGCAGTTCGCCACGGCCCGCAGCGCTCCCAAGCTGATCCCCAAGTACGGCGCCAAGGCACTGATCGTCACCGGCTCGGCCCTGATGCTCGCCGACAGCCTGTGGCTCACCGCCACCGGACCCCACAGCAGCTACCCGACCGGGCTGCTCGGTCCGCTGGTCCTGCTCGGCGCCGGACTCGGCCTCGGCTTCGTCCCGCTCAACATGACCATCCTCGCCGGACTCGCACCCAAGGAGATCGGTGCCGCCTCCGGGCTGCTCCAGGCCGTCCAGCAGATCGGCCTCTCCCTCGGCGTCGCCGTACTCGCGACCCTCTACAGCAACTCCCTGCACGGCGGCACCCAGCACCCCGACCGAGCCCAGCTCGCCCACGGCCTGGCCGGCGCGGTGGCCGCCGCAGCCGCCTTCAGCGCCCTCGCCGTACTGCTCGGCCACACCCGCGACGACCAGGCCGAGACGGTGCTCCTGGGCCTCGCCCGCGGCTCCGGCGCCCGCTCCCTCGCCGGGATGCCGCCCGCCGCGGGCCGCTACCGCCGGCCGCTGCTGGAGGTCGACCGCGCCGCCACCCGGCAGGCCTGCGCCGCCCAGGGCGTCGCGGTCTGGGACGACCCGCACAACACCGATCCGGCGTTCACCCGCTCCCGGGTCCGCCATGAGGTGCTGCCCGTGCTGGAGAAGCACCTGGGCGGCGGTGTGGTGGAGGCGCTGGCCCGTACCGCCCGGCTGTTCCGTGACGACGCCGACGCCCTGGACGTCTGGGCCGACCAGGTGGAGCGCGAGCTGCGCGACCCGGCCGACCCGGAGGGGCCGCTGGACGCGGGCCGGCTGGCCGAGCTGCCGGCCGCCGTGCGCCGCCGGGTGCTGCGCCGTGCCGCGGTGCGGGCGGGCAGCCCGCCCGGGGACCTCTTCGCCCGGCATGTGGAGGCGGTGGAGCAGCTGGTCACGGGTTGGCGCGGCCAGGGGCCGCTGCACCTGCCCGGGGGCGTCGAGGCCCGCCGCAGGTGTGGCAGTCTGTTCTTCCGGACCCAGACCCCAAACGCTTGAGGAAGTACCGCGCGGTGGACGACAAGGACATGGGCACCGATCTCGCCAAGGTGCTGATCACCAAGGACGAGATCGACTCCAAACTCGCCGAGCTGGCGGGCCGGATCGATCGGGACTACGCGGGCCGGGACCTGCTGATCGTGGGCGTCCTCAAGGGCGCCGTGATGGTGATGGCCGACCTGGCCAGGACCCTGCACTCGCCGGTGACCATGGACTGGATGGCGGTCTCGTCGTACGGCATGGGGACCAAGTCCTCCGGCGTGGTGCGGATCCTCAAGGACCTCGACACCGACATCGCGGGCCGTGACGTGCTGATCGTCGAGGACATCATCGACTCCGGCCTCACGCTCTCCTGGCTGATCGGCAACCTGGGCTCCCGGGGCCCCGCCTCCCTCGAGGTGTGCACCCTGCTGCGCAAGCCCGATGCGGCCAAGGTGGAGATCGACGTCAAGTACGTGGGCTTCGACATCCCCAACGAGTTCGTGGTCGGCTACGGCCTCGACTACGCGGAGAAGTACCGCAACCTGCCGTTCGTCGGCACCCTGGCGCCCCACGTCTACGGCGGCTGAGCCGACCGTCTGCGGGCGGGTGGCGGTGGCTGGGAACAGAGCGCTGCCACCCGCCGTTGAACTTCCAGCGGTCCGCATTCGTCCTTGAGGTGGGTGGCTGCGGTACCGTCCAAGCTGTACTACTTGTTCAAATAACCCGCTCTTAGTACTGCGACTTGGTACCGCGAGCGGGGACCGCATGAGGTCGAAGCACATAACCCGGATGCGCCGGCGGACGAAGAGACCGCCCGGCGCCGTTGAGTGGCAGGAGGGACGGGGCGGCGACGCCCCGCATGGATGGACGTCAAACGATACTTCCGTGCGCCGATCATGTGGATCGTGCTGGCCGTTCTTGCCGTCATCGTACTGATGCAGGTCGTCTCGTCCTCGAACGGCTACAAGACGGTGGACACCGGCGAGGTCGTGGCGGCCATCGATGCCGGCAGGGTGCAGCAGGCGCAGCTGACCACGGGCGACGAGAACACCGTCAAGATCCAGCTCAAGGACAACCAGAAGATCGACGGCAGCAACAAGGTCAAGGCGTCGTACATCGGCGACCAGGGCGTTGCCATCGCCGACAAGCTGCAGTCGGCTCAGGAGAGCAACAAGCTCCCGGACGGCTACACCGTCTCCCCGACCAAGCAGAACGCGTTCCTCAGCATCCTGCTGTCGATGCTGCCGATCGTCTTCATCGTGATCGTCTTCCTGTTCCTGATGAACCAGATGCAGGGCGGCGGCTCCCGGGTGATGAACTTCGGGAAGTCCAAGGCCAAGCTGATCACCAAGGACACCCCGAAGACGACCTTCGCCGACGTGGCGGGTGCGGACGAGGCGGTGGAGGAGCTCCACGAGATCAAGGAGTTCCTGCAGGAGCCGGCCAAGTTCCAGGCCGTCGGCGCCAAGATCCCCAAGGGCGTGCTGCTCTACGGCCCGCCCGGTACCGGCAAGACCCTGCTGGCCCGCGCCGTGGCCGGCGAGGCCGGGGTGCCGTTCTACTCGATCTCCGGTTCCGACTTCGTCGAGATGTTCGTCGGTGTGGGTGCGTCCCGGGTCCGCGACCTCTTCGAGCAGGCCAAGGCCAACGCCCCGGCCATCGTCTTCGTCGACGAGATCGACGCCGTCGGCCGGCACCGTGGTGCGGGCCTGGGCGGCGGCCACGACGAGCGTGAGCAGACCCTCAACCAGCTGCTGGTCGAGATGGACGGCTTCGACGTCAAGGGCGGCGTGATCCTGATCGCGGCCACCAACCGCCCCGACATCCTGGACCCGGCGCTGCTGCGCCCGGGCCGCTTCGACCGGCAGATCGCCGTGGAGCGCCCCGACCTGCAGGGCCGGCTGGAGATCCTCAAGGTCCACCAGAAGGGCAAGCCGATCGCTCCGGACGTCGACCTCCAGGCCGTCGCCCGCCGCACCCCCGGCTTCACCGGTGCCGATCTCTCCAACGTGCTCAACGAGGCCGCGCTGCTGACCGCCCGCTCCGACAAGAAGCTGGTGGACAACGTCACCCTGGACGAGGCGATCGACCGTGTCGTGGCCGGCCCGCAGAAGCGGACCCGGATCATGAGCGACAAGGAGAAGAAGATCACCGCGTACCACGAGGGCGGACACGCCCTGGTCGCGGCGGCCTCTCCCAACAGCGACCCGGTGCACAAGATCACCATCCTGTCGCGCGGCCGGGCCCTGGGCTACACCATGGTCCTGCCGGACGAGGACAAGTACTCCACCACCCGCAACGAGATGCTCGACCAGCTGGCCTACATGCTGGGCGGGCGTGCGGCGGAGGAGCTGGTCTTCCACGACCCGACCACCGGTGCGGCCAACGACATCGAGAAGGCCACCGCCACCGCGCGGGCCATGGTCACCCAGTACGGCATGACCGAGCGCCTCGGGGCCATCAAGTTCGGCTCCGACCAGTCCGAGCCGTTCCTCGGCCGTGAGATGGCGCACCAGCGCGACTACTCCGAAGAGGTCGCCGCGCTGGTCGACGAAGAGGTCAAGAAGCTGATCGAGACCGCGCACAACGAGGCGTGGGAGATCCTGGTCGAGAACCGCGACGTGCTCGACAACCTGGTTCTGGCCCTCCTGGAGAAGGAGACCCTGAACAAGGAGCAGATCGCCGAGATCTTCAAGCCGATCGTCAAGCGCCCGCCGCGGCCGGCCTGGACGGGCTCCACCCGTCGTACGCCGTCCACCCGTCCGCCGGTGCAGTCCCCCAAGGAGCTCGCCCTCACCAACGGCAGCCAGCCGGCCTCCCCGTCGGTGACCGACTCCCCGGTGGACACGGTCAAGCTCCCTCCGCTGGAGGAGCCGCCCTCCGGCGTCTGACCCCCCTCCGGGCCCCGCACCCGGAATGAACGGCCGCATCCCCGGCGCTCTAGCCTGGGGATGCGGCCGTGCCGCTGTCCGGCCGCTCCACCCCGCACCACGGCTTTGGGCCACCAGAGTTGGACCACCAGAGAAGTGACCACCAGAGAAGTGAGGATCGCATGACCGACCCGGTGACTCTCGACGGTGAGCCGACCATCGGTGTGTTCGACCAGAAGCGGGCCGAGAACGCGGTCCGTGAGCTGCTGATCGCCGTCGGCGAGGACCCGGACCGCGAGGGCCTCCGTGAGACCCCCGCCCGGGTCGCCCGCGCCTACCAGGAGATCTTCGCCGGTCTCTGGCAGGAGCCCGAGGACGTCCTCTCCACCACCTTCGACATCGGCCATGACGAGATGGTCCTGGTCAAGGACATCGAGGTGTACTCGACCTGCGAGCACCACCTGGTGCCGTTCCGCGGCGTCGCCCATGTCGGCTACATACCGTCCGAGAGCGGGAAGATCACCGGCCTCTCCAAGCTGGCCCGCCTGGTGGACGTCTACGCCCGCCGTCCCCAGGTCCAGGAGCGGCTGACCACCCAGGTCGCCGACGCGCTGATGCGCATCCTGGAGCCGCGCGGAGTGATCGTGGTCTTCGAGTGCGAGCACATGTGCATGTCGATGCGCGGCATCCGCAAGCCCGGCGCCAAGACCCTCACCTCGGCGGTCCGCGGTCAGCTGCGCGACCCCGCCACCCGGGCCGAGGCGATGAGCCTGATCATAGGCCGCTGACCCCACCGGAGGCCGGAACCGGCCGCCGCTGCGCTACGTCCCAATGCACGAACGGCGGGTGCCGTACAAAGGGGGCGTAGTCATGAGGAACCATCACGTCTCATACTTGAGGGCTACGGGACGTGTGATATCCGCCCCTACGCTGAACAGCTATGAGCGCACCAGTGTCCACTGAGCCCTCCAGCGACCCGGGGCGCCGCCCGGGCCTGCGATCGTTGCGCGACCAGGCCGCGGCGGCACCGCGCGCCTGGGTCCCGTCGGCGGTCGGCTACGCCGCTCTGCTCATCGGCCTGGTCGACATCGCGGGGGCGGTGTTCCCGCGGTTCAGGCACACCCGGATGCACGAGCTGGCCGCGCTGCTGCCCGGAGGCGTCACCACACTGGCGACCGCCGGCTCGCTGATGATCGGCGTGCTGCTGGTGCTGCTGGCGCACGCCCTGCGGCGCCGCAAGCGCCGCGCCTGGCGGGCCGTGATGGTGCTGCTGCCGGTGAGTGCGGTGCTCCATCTGCTGCGCTGGCACGCCACCGTCACGGCGGTGGTCTCCCTGGTGCTGCTGGCCGTGATGCTGGCGCACCGCCGGGAGTTCTACGCCAAGGCCGATCCGCGCACCCGCTGGCGGGCGCTGTGGAGCTTCCTGGGGCTGGGCGCCACCAGTGTCGGACTGGGGCTGATCATCGTCTCCGTCCATCCGCGCAGTGAGATCGGCAACCCGGGCCTGCGCGAGCGGCTGGAGGAGGTCCTCTACGGGCTGGTGGGCTTCAACGGCCCCATCCACTACACCTTCGAGCGCACCTCGGACCTGGTGGGCTACTCGCTGGCCGGCCTCGGCCTGCTGACCGCCACGGTCACCGCCTACCTGGCGCTACGCCCCTCCGAGCCCGCGGCGGTGCTCAGCTCCGAGGACGAGGAGCGGGTCCGGGCGCTGCTCGACCGGCACGGCGCCCGCGACTCGCTGGGCTACTTCGCCCTGCGCCGCGACAAGAGCGTGCTCTTCTCGCCGAGCGGCAAGGCGGCCATCTCCTACCGGGTGGTCTCCGGGGTGATGCTGGCCTCCGGCGACCCCGTGGGCGACGTCGAGGCCTGGCCCGGCGCGATCAGGGTCTTCATGGCGGAGGCCCGCGCCCATGCCTGGGTGCCCGCGGTGATGGGGTGCAGCGAGGTCGGCGGGGAGGTGTGGACGCGCGAGGCCGGGCTGGACGCACTGGAACTGGGCGACGAGGCCATCGTCCACACCGACGACTTCTCGCTCTCCGGACGCGCCATGCGCAATGTGCGCCAGATGGTCAAGCGGATCGAGCGCAACGGCTACAGCTGCCGGGTCCGCAGGGTCGCCGAGCTCTCCGCGGAGGAGCGCAGGCGGGTGGTGCGCGCCGCCGCCCTCTGGCGCGGTACGGACACCGAGCGGGGCTTCTCCATGGCGCTGGGGCGCTTCGGCGACCCCTGCGACGACGCCGGCCTGGTGGTCACCGCGCACCGCGCGGCGGAGCCCGGCCAGTGGGAGGACCCGGCGCTCGGCGACCTCAAGGCGGTGCTGCACTTCGTCCCCTGGGGCACGGACGGCATCTCGCTGGAGCTGATGCGCCGCGACCGGGCGGCCGACCCGGGCCTCAACGAGCTGCTGATCGTGGCCGCGCTGCAGGCCGCGCCGGAGCTCGGGGTGAAGCGGGTCTCGCTGAACTTCGCGATGTTCCGCTCCGCGCTGGCGCGCGGGGAGCGGCTGGGCGCCGGGCCGGTGCTGCGGGCCTGGCGCGGTCTGCTGGTGTTCCTGTCGCGGTGGTTCCAGATCGAGTCGCTGTACAAGTTCAACGCCAAGTTCCAGCCGCAGTGGGAGCCGCGGTTCCTGGTCTACCCCACCGCGCGGGACCTGCCCCGGATCGGTTTCGCCGCGATGCAGGCGGAGGCCTTCATCACGGTGGGCATGCCCCGGTTCGGCCGCCGCAGGCAGCGGACGGGGGACGCACCGGACGCGGACGGCACCCGCCTGGCCGCCTGAGCCGGGCGGCCCGCCGGGCCGATAATGGGTCACATGAGTACTGCCGCCATAGCGCCGCTGCCCGGCCTCGCCCCGCTGGACCGCTGCGCCGTCATGGGCGTCGTCAACGTCACCCCGGACTCCTTCTCCGACGGGGGGCGCTGGCTGGATCCGGCGGCCGCGGTCGCCCACGGACTGGAGCTGGTGGCCCGGGGCGCCGACCTGATCGACGTCGGCGGCGAGTCCACGCGGCCCGGGGCGGCCAGGGTCAGCGAGGAGGAGGAGCTGCGCCGGGTGATCCCAGTGGTCCGCGAACTGGCGGCGGCCGGGGCGGTGGTCAGTGTGGACACCATGCGGGCCGCCGTCGCCGAGCAGTCGGTGGCCGCGGGGGCCGCGGTGCTCAACGACGTCTCCGGCGGCCTCGCCGACCCGGACATGGCCCGGGTCGCGGCGGAGACCGGCGTCCCCTTCGTGGTGATGCACTGGCGGGGACACTCGCTGGAGATGAACCGGCTGGCGGTCTACGACGACGTGGTCACCGATGTGGTCAAGGAGCTCCAGCAGCGGATGGAGGCCGTGGTCGACGCGGGGGTGCGTCCCTCGCAGGTGATCCTGGACCCCGGGCTGGGCTTCGCCAAGAACGCCGCCCAGGACTGGGCGCTGCTGGGCGGTCTGGACGCCCTGGTGGCGCTGGGCCGTCCGGTGCTGGTGGCCGCCTCCCGCAAGCGGTTCCTGGGCGCGCTGCTGGCCGACCCCGCCACGGGTGAGCCGCGCCCGCCCCGGCAGCGGGACGACGCCACCGCCGCGGTGTCGGCGCTCTCCGCGCAGGCCGGCGCCTGGGCGGTACGGGTGCACGACGTCCGGGCGAGCGCCGACGCGGTCCGGGTGGTCGCCGCCTGGCAGCAGGCGGCGGAGTGACCGCGGCCGGCGGGGAGACGGCCGGGCGGGCGGCGGCGGACCGGGAGGCGGTGCTGGCGGTCAACACCGCCCTGTACGAGGCACTGGAGCGCGGTGACGCGGACGCGCTCACCGATGTCTGGCTGTCCGGCGCGGACGCAGACGACACCGGCGGGGTGGTCTGTGTGCACCCCGGGTGGCCGATGCTGCGGGGCCGGGCCAGGGTGCTGCGCTCCTACATGCTGATCATGGCCAACACCGACTACATCCAGTTCTTCCTCACCGATGTCGAGGTCGAGTTGTCCGGTGATGTGGCACTTGTCACCTGCACCGAGAACATCCTCTCCAGCGGTGAGGCGGAGACGGAGGGGGAGCTGGCGCCCCTGGTCGGCGGCAAGGTCGTCGCCAGCAACCTCTTCCGGCGCACCGCGGACGGCTGGCGGCTCTGGTCCCACCATGGCTCACCGGTGCTGACCAGCGTCGACGAGGGCGAAGAGGGCTGAGCGGGGACATCCGCCGCAGCCGCCGCGGAGGGAATGCCGGGCCTCCACCGGATGTTCACCAGGTCCGGGGACGGGGTGAGGCGTGAGCGCCGCACCACCCGGGTAGGACGGCTGCGCCATGCCGGTGACCTGCCGTCCCTGTCACAGGCCGACGGTAGATTCGTCTGACGGCGGGCAACGGGGCCCACCGGTCTTCTGTCTCTGGAGTGATTCGATTGCTGGACCGTGTCGCACTGCGCGGCCTGCGCGCCCGCGGAAACCACGGCGTCTTCGAGCGGGAGCGCGAGGAGGGGCAGACGTTCGTGGTGGACGTCGTGCTCCACATGGACACCCGTCCGGCGGCGGAGACCGACGACCTGTCCCGTACGGCGCACTACGGCATCGTGGCCGAGGAGGTCTGCGCCATCGTCTCCGGCGATCCGGTGGACCTGATCGAGACCCTGGCGCAGCGCATCGCCGACCAGTGCCTGAAGCACGAGCCGGTGCAGGAGGTGGAGGTGACCGTGCACAAGCCGGACGCCCCGATCACCGTGCCGTTCGACGACGTGACCATCACCATCCACCGGAGCCGCGGGTGACCCTCCGCGTCACCGGCCCCCGCGACGAAGCGAGGCAATCCAGATGAGCAGCGACCCGACGACCTCGCCCGTGCCGTCCCGCGTCGAGTACACCGTCGACTCCGCCGACAGCACCCTGCACAATCCGCAGCGGGCGGTGATCGCCCTGGGCAGCAATCTGGGCAACCGCCTGGAGACCCTGCAGGGCGCCGTCGACGCGCTGGAGGACACCCCGGGCATCCGGGTGAAGGCCGTCTCGCCGGTCTACGAGACCGAGGCGGTGGGCGGCCCCGCCGACCAGCCCAGCTACTTCAACGCCGTGGTCGTGGTGCGCACCACCTTGGGCCCGGGCTCCCTGCTGGAGCGGGCCGGCGCGGTGGAGGACGCCTTCAGCCGCACCCGTGAGGTCCGCTGGGGCCCGCGGACGCTGGACGTCGACATCGTCGCCTACGACGGTGTGATCTCCAGGGACCCCGTGCTCACCCTGCCCCACCCCAGGGCCCATGAGCGGGGCTTTGTGCTGGCCCCCTGGCACGACGCCGAGCCCGACGCGGAGCTGCCCGGCCACGGCCGGGTGGCGGACCTGCTGGACGAGGTCGGCGGTGAGGGTGTGCGCCGCCGCGACGACCTGGAGCTGAGGCTCCCCGAGTAGTGCGCCCCGGCGTGGTGCCCGCGGGTCGTGCCCCGGGCCCGGGGGCCGCCCCCGGGTGGGGGACCGCAGGAACGGGCGGCGGGCGGCCGGACGTTGTCGCCCCAGTACGGTGGTGCTGCCGGTGGCGCGCCGCCGACGGGCGGCAATCCGCCGTCCGGACCCTGTCAGGAAGGACGCCTTCCGCGTGAAGCCGCTTCGCCCGGCCCTGCTGGCCGGTATCGCCGTGGTCTCCGGGGTGCTCGCCTGGGCGGGCGCCAAGCTCTGGGACTCGGTGGGAGACCTGCCCGGAGTGCCCACGGCCGCACCGGTGGTGCTGGCGGTGGTCGCCGTGGTGCTGCTGGCCGCGGCGATCTCCATCCGTGGCCGGTTGCGGGCCCAGCGGGACCGGGAGCCCGACGCCAAGGGGGTGGACCCGCTGGTCGCGGCCCGGGTGGTGGTGCTGGGCCAGGCCAGTGCCCTGGTGGCGGCGCTGGCGGTCGGTGTCTACGGCGGCGCGGGCGTCTTTCTGCTCTCCCTGCTGGACCAGCCGGCCCGCAAGACCCAGGCGGTCACGGCGGGCTTCACCGTGCTGGCCGGACTCGCGGTGATCGTGGCGGCGCTGTGGATCCAGCACATCTGCAAGCTTCCCGAGGACCACGACGACCCCACCGCCCCGGCGCCGCGCTGACCCCGGCGCCGCGGTACCGCGGACCGGGCACGCCCTGCCCGGACGGAGCGCATCCGTCCGGGCACGGGGATGTGACGGAGCGGCCGCGTACGGTGAGCGTTTGTCCCTGTCTAGACACGATTCGGCCCGGCGGCTGACACCGCCCGGAACGGCACGCTAGTTTTTGGCCATGCCACGCGGACGCCACCGTCAATCGTCGACCCTGGGCCGGATCCTTCCCGTGCTCACCGTCGCAGCGCTCACCCTTGCGGCCGGGGCGCTGGTCCTGCTCGACGACGACACCGCGGTGACCCGGGCGGTGGGTCTGGCCGCCGTGGCCGCCGCCGGTGCCGCCGCCCTGCTGCTGCGCCGTCGCGACCGGGCGGGCGAGCTGGCGCTGGACGCCGCCGCCCTCGCCCGGCAGCGCGCCGAGGAGCGCCACGAGGAGCAGGTCGCCGAGCTGGAGTACGCCGTCGAGGTGGCGGAGGAGCGGCTGTCGCGGCTGGGCCGCCGACTGGCCGTGGAGAAGTCCCGGCTCGCCCGCGCGGAGACGGAGAACGCCCGGCTGCTGCGTGAGCGTGCCGTGGCGGCCGCCGAACAGGCCGTCAGGGACGCCGAGGCGGCCCGCCGCCGTACCGCGCAGCAGACCGCCCGTCACCCGGTCACCCCGGCCGCTTACGTCAGGGCCGCCGCCGTGCTGCGCACCCTGGAGCGCCGCGCCGCCGTGGAGCACGCCCAGCGGGTCGCCGCCCAGGTGAACGCGGAGAGCGCCCGCCGGCGGGCCGCCGAGGCGGCCGGCCGTACGGTGCCGGCCCTGCCCGCCGTGCGGTCCCAGGCGCCGGCCGAGCACACCCCCAGCACCCCCGCCACCGCGATCGTGCCGCTGGAGCGGCAGCGGCCGCGGCCGGTGGTGGTCGCCCGCAGCGCGGGCTTCAGCTTCTTCGACCGCACCATGCAGGGCGGACTGCCCGTCCTGCCGTCCCAGGCGGTCGGCGACCTCAGCGATGTGGTCGGTGACGAGGCCGTCGCCGCCCAGGCCGCCTATGCGGGCGCCGAGCCGGGTGTGCAGCCCGTGGAGCCGCAGGTGTCCCCGTTGCCGGGTCGGGCCGCGGAGCCGGTGGAGGCCGTGGGTGGGGCTGATGCCGGGGCCGATGTGGTGGATCTGACCGAGCACGACGAGACCGAGCGGATGGATCTGCGGGCGCTGCGCGCGGTCCAGTAGCCGTACGGCCCGGGCCGTCGTGGGCCCGGGCGGCCTACTTGTCGATGTCGCCGACCACGAAGAACATCGAGCCCAGGATCGCCACCATGTCGGCGACCAGGGTGCCGGGCAGCAGCTCGGTCAGGGCCTGGATGTTGTTGTACGAGGCGGACCGCAGCTTCAGCCGCCACGGCGTCTTGTCGCCCCGCGACACCAGGTAGTAGCCGTTGACGCCCAGCGGATTCTCGGTCCAGGTGTAGGTATGCCCCTCCGGGGCCTTGAGCACCTTGGGGAGCCGCTGGTTCACCGGCCCCTGCGGCAGCTCCGCCAGCCGGTCCAGGCAGGCGTCCGCGAGGTCCAGCGAGACATGGGTCTGCTCCAGCAGGCACTCGAAGCGGGCCAGGCAGTCGCCCTCCTCGCGGACCGCCACCCGCAGCACGTCGGAGAGCTCCCCGTACGCCAGGTACGGCTCGTCGCGCCGCAGGTCGAAGTCGACCCCCGAGGCTCGGGCGATCGGCCCGCTCACCCCGTAGGCGTGCACCAGCTCCGGTGCCAGCACCCCGACGCCGGCGGTGCGGCCGCGGAAGATCTCGTTGCCCAGCACCAGGTCGTCGATCCGGCCCAGCTGCGAGCGGACCTGGGCGACGGCGGCCCGGACCCGGCCCAGCCAGCCCGCGGGCAGGTCCTCCTTGAGGCCGCCGACCCGGTTGAACATGTAGTGCATCCGCCCGCCGGAGGCCTCCTCCATGACGTGCTGGAGCGTCTCGCGGCTCTCGAAGGCGTAGAAGACCGGGGTGATGCCGCCCAGCTCCAGCGGGTAGGAGCCGAGGAACATCAGATGGTTGAGCACCCGGTTGAGCTCCGCCAGCAGGGTCCGCGCCCAGACGGCCCGCTCGGGCACCTCCATGCCGAGCATCCGCTCGACGGAGAGCACCACGCCCAGCTCGTTGGCGAACGCCGACAGCCAGTCGTGCCGGTTGGCCAGCATGATGATCTGCCGGTAGTCGCGGGCCTCGAACAGCTTCTCCGCGCCGCGGTGCATATAGCCGATCACGGGCTCCGCAGCCACGATCCGCTCACCGTCCAGCACCAGCTTCAGCCGCAGCACCCCGTGTGTCGACGGGTGCTGGGGGCCGATGTTGAGCACCATGTCGCTGGTGCCGAACTCGGTGACGTTCTCCGCACCGGAGCCGATGCCGACCGTGGTCTCCCTCATGACCGGCAAGTCTGCCACTCCCGGGCGCCCCGTAGGCCCTCCGGTACCGGCATACGGACCGCCTGAACCAGCCAGCCGAAGCCGCCCAGCCCCGCCGGGTCGGTCAACTCGGCGCCCTCACCGGCGGAACCCAGCGCCCGCAGATATGCGGCGGGGTCGGTGGAGGCCAGCGACAGCGGTGGACGGGCGCCGCCCACCCCCAGTGCCCGCAGCGCCTCGCGCTGGGTCGTCCACAGGCTGTGGACGGCGCCGGCCGCCTCCCCGGCGGCGGCGCAGGAGTCCAGCGCCACATGCGCGGTCACATCGCAGGAGCCGTCCGGTACGGGGCGCACCTCACGCCCGGCGCGGAAGCCCGCGAGTGTGCCGAACGGAGGCCTGGCGTCCGCGCCGTGGGCGTAGTCCACGGCCACCGCCAGCCCGCGCTCCAGCGAACGCACCGCGGCCGCCCAGGCGGCGTCGCGGCTGCCGCCCAGCTCCACCCGGAAGCCCTCCTCCAGCGGGCCGGGCCACCAGCGGGCCGCCCACTCGGCGTCCGCACCCGCCAGCGGCCCGCCGGGCTGCTCCGCTCCGCTCGAAGGGTCCACCAGCACCTGCCGCAGCACCCCGTGGGCGTCGGCCTCGGCGATGTCCAGCGGTACGTTGTCCAGCCACTCGTTGGCGAACAGCAGCCCCGTGACCCCGGCCGGCGGCTCCGTGCACCAGACCACCTCCGCCGCCGTCCCCGCGGGACGGTCCGCGACCTCCACGGCGTACGGCCGCAGCCGGTCCGCCACCGCCTGGTAGTCCCTCCGTACCGCGTCCAGCACCCCCTGCAGCAGCTCGCCGCGCCCGGCGCCGACGTCCACCAAGGCGAGTTCCGGGGGCCTGCCCAGTTCCTCGTCCACCTGCGCCAGCAGCCGTGCCACCGCCTCCGCGAACCGCGGCGAGGCGTGCACCGAGGTGCGGAAGTGGCCCGCCGGGCCCTCCGGACGGCGGTAGAAGCCACCGTCCCCGTACAGCGCGTGCTGCATGGCCGCGCGCCAGCCCGTCCAGCTCATGCACGGCACGTTACCGGCCCGGCCGGGCCGTTCTCCGCGCCCCGGCCCCGGGGCCGCTCTGCGGGTTTCCCCGGTGCACCGTCCGTACCGCTCTCCGACTTGCGGAGTAGAGCGGATCGCCCTGCCGGTGGACCAGAGCCCCCGCTGCGGCTGCCTAGGCTGGAAGGGTGCAGCAGCTCTACTCCTGGCTCCGCAGACACCCCACGACGGTGGACACCGCGTGGGCGCTGCTGGTGCTGGGCGTGAGCCTGCTCAGCGGCCCCGGCAACGCCGGGTTCGGCTACTCCGGCGGCACCTACGCCGTCTTCGTGCTGACCCTGGCCGGGCTGATGGCGCTGCGCCGGAGGGTGCCGGACGCGGCCCTGGTGGGTGGTGTGCTGGTCGGGGTGTTCCAGCTGGTGGCCGACTGGACGCCCAATGTCGCCGACGTGGTGCTGCTGGTCCTCGCCTACACCGCGGCGGCCTTCGGCTCCCGCTGGGCCTCCCGGACGGCCATGGCCGCCGGACTGGCCGCCGGTCCGCTCGCCGTGTGGCGGTTCGGGACCTCCGACCCCAACGTCCCGCAGCCCGGCCAGACGGTCCTGGTCAGCGTGCTGCTGTCGGCGCCGTTCGTGCTCTCCTGGGCGCTCGGCCGGCTGACCCGGATCCGGCGGGCGTACTACGCGGAGCTGGAGGACCGGGCCGCCCGGCTGGAACGGGAGCGCGACGCCCGGGCCAAGGTCGCGGTCGCCGCCGAACGCGCCCGGATCGCCCGCGAGCTGCACGACGTGGTGGCCCACAACGTCTCGGTGATGGTGGTCCAGGCCGACGGCGCCGCCTATGTGCTGGACGGCTCCCCGGAACAGGCCAGGGAGGCGCTGGCGACCATCGCCGCCACCGGCCGCCAGGCGCTGGACGAGATGCGGCGGCTGCTGGGCGTGCTGCGCACCGCGGAGCCCGGCGCGGGGGAGTACGTCCCGCAGCCCGGGGTGGAGCAGCTGCCCGATCTGCTGGAGCAGGTCCGCGGCGCGGGGCTGGCCGTGGACTTCACCCTGGAGGGCAGTCCGCGCCCGCTGCCGCGGGGCGTGGAGCTGACCGCCTACCGGATCGTGCAGGAGGCGCTCACCAACGTCCGCAAGCACGGCGGCCCCGACGTCCGCGCCGACGTCCACATCCGCTTCGGCGACGGGACGGTGGACGTCCTGGTCGAGGACGACGGCCGGGGGGCCGCCGCGGAGCTGTACGAGCGGGGCGGCGCCGACGGCCAGGGGCACGGGCTGATCGGCATGAGGGAGCGGGTCGGCATGGTCGGCGGCCGTCTGGACGCCGGGCCGCGACCCGGAGGAGGCTTCCGCATCCGTGCCGTACTGCCGCTCAAAACCGTGACCGCGGTCTGACACCCGGAGGAACCGCCACCCATGACGATCCGCGTGATGCTCGTCGACGACCAGGAGCTGCTGCGCACCGGGTTCCGGATGGTGCTGCAGTCGCAGGGGGACATCGAGATCGCCGCCGAGGCCGGCGACGGCGCCCAGGCGCTGGAGGTGCTGGCCGCGGCGGAGGTCGACGTGATCCTGATGGATGTGCGGATGCCCCGCATGGACGGGGTGGAGGCGACCAGCCGGATCTGCCTCGACCCGGACGGCGCCCCCCGCGCCGGCGCGCCCCGGGTGCTCATCCTCACCACCTTCGACCTGGACGAGTACGCCTTCGCCGCGCTCAAGGCGGGGGCCAGCGGGTTCCTGCTGAAGGACGTGCCGCCGACCGAGCTGGTCGCGGCGATCCGGGCGGTCCACGCCGGTGACGCGGTGGTCGCCCCCACCACCACCCGCCGGATGATCGACCGCTTCGCGGATGTGCTGCCCGGCCCGCAGCCGTCCGCCGGCACCCCTGTGCTGGCCCGGCTCACCGACCGTGAGCGGGAGGTCTTCCTGCTGGTCGCGCAGGGGCTCTCCAACGGGGAGATCGCCTCCCGGCTCACCCTCTCCGAGGCCACCGTGAAGACCCATGTGGGCCGCATTCTGGCCAAGCTGGACCTGCGCGACCGCGTCCAGGCGGTGGTCCTCGCCTACGAGACGGGTCTGGTCCGGGCGGGCGGGCCGGTCTGAGCGGCGGTCGGCGGCCCGCCGACCGGCGAGATCACGCAGGTCGGGGCGGGTGCCGGAGCTAGACTGCGGCTTTCGTCGCCCCTTCGCAGGGAGGCCCCCGCCGGGGGCTCCCCCCACCCGAGAGGTCGGTCACCGGTCCCATGCGCTGGTCCCAGCTGTACGCCCCCACACTTCGCGAGGACCCGGCGGACGCGGACGCGGTCAGCCACCGGCTGCTGGTGCGCGGGGGGTTCGTCCGGCAGCTGATGGCCGGCCACTACTCGCTGCTGCCGCTCGCGGTACGGGTCCGGTCCAAGATCGTCGACATCATCCGGGAGGAGATGACCCGGATCGGGGCGCAGGAGTTCGTCCTGCCCGCCCTGCACCCGGCCGAGATCTGGCAGCGCAGCGGCCGCTGGGAGGTGATGGGCGAGGAGATGTTCCGGCTGCGGGACCGCAAGGGGGCCGACCTGGCGCTCGGTATGACGCACGAGGAGATCTTCACCGTGCTCTCCCAGGAACTGCGGTCCTACCGGGACCTGCCGCAGATCTGGTACCAGTTCCAGACCAAGTTCCGCGACGAGGCCCGCCCCAAGAGCGGCCTGCTGCGGGTGCGCGAGTTCACCATGAAGGACGCCTACAGCTTCGATGTCGAGGCCACCGGCCTCGACCGCGCCTTCGACCTGCACCGGGGCGCCTATGAGCGGATCTTCGCCAGGCTGGGGCTGCCCGCCGTCGCGGTGCAGGCCTCCAGCGGCTCCATGGGGGGCAGCGCCTCGGTGGAGTTCATGTGCCCCTCGGAGGCAGGCGAGGACCTGGTGGTCCGCTGCCCGGAGTGCGGCTACGCCGCCAACACCGAGAAGGCCACCTCCGCCCTGCCCGAGGTGACCGACGGCCCGGGACCGGACACCCCGGAGCGGTTCGCCACCCCCGACGCCCGCACCATCGACGAACTGGCGCGGCTGCACGGCGTCCCGGCGGAGCGCCAGATCAAGACCCTGGTGTACGCGGTGGACGGCCGGCTGACCCTGGTGCTGCTGCGCGGCGACCACACCCTGGTCGAGCAGAAGCTGGTCGACACCCTGGGCGCCACCGCGGTGCGCCCGGCGACCCCCGAGGAGATCCAGGCGGCGCTGGGTGCCTCCCCGGGCAGCCTCGGCGCGGTCGGTGTCCCCGCCGGACTGCCGGTGGTGGCCGACGAGTCGCTGCGCGGCCGTACCAGCATGTCCACCGGCGCCAACACCGACGGTTTCCATCTGCGGGGCGTCGCCGTCGAGCGGGACATCGCGGTGCGGCAGTGGGCGGACCTGCGCGAGGTGTCGACGGGCGAGCCGTGCCCGGACTGCGGCGCCGGGCTGGAGGTGGTCCGCACCATCGAGGTCGGCCATATCTTCAAGCTCGGCCGCAAGTACACCGAGACGCTGGGTGTCTCGGTGCTCGGCCCGGAGGGCGACCGGGTGGTCCCCGTCATGGGCAGCTACGGCATCGGGGTGGAGCGGGCGCTGGCCGCCGTGGTGGAGACGCACCACGACGAGCAGGGCATGGTGTGGCCGGTGGCGATCGCCCCCTTCGAGGTGGCCGTGGTGGTCCTCGGCAAGGGCGACGTCCAGGTCACCGAGGCGGCCGAGACCCTGTACGCGGAGCTGCGGCGGGAGCGGATCGATGTCCTGCTGGACGACCGCGACGAGCGGCCCGGGGTGAAGTTCCGCGACGTGGAGCTGGTCGGCATCCCCTTCCGGGTCACGGTCGGCGCCCGCGGACTGGCCAACGGCACGGTGGAGATCACCACCCGGGCCGGCGGCGAGACCCGCACCGTGCCGCTCTCCGACGCGGTGGGGCACATCCGCGGGCTGGTCACCGCCGCCGGCTGAGGCGGGGCCGCCGGCCGTCCCGGCCGGCGGCGGCCCGTCCGCGGCCTCAGCGGCCGGGCTCGGCGGACAGACGCTCCAGCAGCGCCGCCGCGGCGTCGGCGACCTCGCCGGGCGTCCACTCCAGGGCGGACGAGGCCACCGTGACCTCGGTCATGGACAGCCCCGGGAGCGGGCCGTCCCGCCAGCCGCCGAACAGGGCCCGCCCGGTCTCCTCGGCGAGGCGCAGCCCGGCCGCGGCGAGGGTGTCGGCGGGGTACGGCAGCCAGAGCTGGAACTGGTGGGTGTGCGGCGGCTCGGGATGCACCCGGGCCCCGGGGACGCCCGCGAAGGCCCCGGCCAGGGCGGCCGCCACCGGCCCCGCGTGGGCGACGTACTCCGCCAGCCGGGGCAGCTCCCGGTCCAGCCCCAGCTGCGCGGCCAGGGCGGTCGGCCACTGCTGGTACAGCTGGCCGCCGTAGCGGTGCCGCCAGGCGCGGCACTGGCCCGCCAGATCGGCGGAGCAGGCCACCGCGGCGCCGGAGAGACCGCCCAGGGACTTGTAGAAGGAGACATAGACCGAGTCGGCCAGTCCGGCGATCTCCGGCAGGGTGCGCCCGAACCAGGCCGGGGTCTCCCACAGCCGGGCCCCGTCGAAGTGGACCACGGCCTCCCGTTCGCGTGCCGCGTCCACCGCCCCGCACAGCTCGTCCCAGGTGGGCAGCACAAAACCGGCGTCGCGCAGCGGCAGTTCCAGCATCAGCGTGCCGAAGGGCTCCCCCAGCGCATGCACCTCGGCCGCGGTGGGCAGCCGGGGCGCGGTGGTGGGCCAGACGCTGCGCAGGCCGGTCAGCTGCGCGTAGGCGTGCCGCTCGTGCACCTCCGGGTGGGAGAGCGGGTGCATCGCCACGGTGCCGTTGCCGGTGCGCTCCGCCCAGCAGCGCAGGACGACCTGCTGGGCCATGGTGCCGGTGGGGAAGAAGACCGCGTCCTCGAAGCCCAGCAGCTCGGCCACCCGCTGCTCCAGCCGGGCCACCGGTCCGTCGCCGTAGACGTCGGGCAGGCCGTCCAGCTGGTAGGGGTCACCCTCCGCCGCGGCCAGCTCCGCCAGTCGCTCCCGCATCGTCCGGGTGGGTTGCTGGGACAGCACCCTGGTGCAGCCGCGCAGCACCGCGGCCCGTCTCTCGCGCTCCTCGTCCATGCGGCAGATCATCCCCCACCAGCGGGCCTGTGGGGCCCGACACAGGCGGCGGGGGTGCCCGGGCGGCGGTACTTCCGTACGATGACGGGGTACGTCCGGTACCCGAAGCGGACTGGAACGGATTGAAGGTCGACGCAGAGCGATGAACGCACCCGACGACGGGACGGGCGCCACGGGGCTGCCCGAATTCGAGTTCGGCGACCCCGCCGATCCCGGCAACCGGCCGGCCCGGCTGGCCGTGGGCGTGGTCGGCACCGGACGGGTGGGCCCGGCGCTGGGCGCCGCGCTCCAGCTGGCCGGGCACCGGGTGGTCGCGGCCTCCGGGGTCTCCGCCGCGTCCCGCCGCCGTGCCGAGAACCTGCTCCCCGGTGTGCGGATGGTGACGCCTCCTCAGGTGATGGCCGCCGCGGACCTGGTGCTGCTCACCGTCCCCGACGACGCACTGGCCGACCTGGTGTCCGGACTGGCCGCCACCGGCGCGGTACGCCCCGGACAGCTGCTGGTGCACAGCTCGGGCGCGCACGGTGTGGCGGTACTGGAGCCGGCGACCAGGGCCGGGGCGCTGCCGCTGGCGCTGCACCCCGCGATGACGTTCACCGGCACCACCGTGGACGTGGCCCGGCTGGCCGGATGCCCGTTCGGAGTGACGGCGCCGGAGGAGCTGCGGCCGGTCGCGGAGGCGCTGGTGGTGGAGATGGGCGGGGAGCCGGAGTGGGTGCCGGAGGAGGTGCGGCCGCTCTACCACACCGCTCTCGCCCATGGCTCCAACCACCTGGTCACCCTGGTCGCCCAGGCTCAGGAGCTGCTGGCCGCCGCCGGGGTGGCCGAGCCGGGCCGGATGCTGGGCCCGCTGCTGGGGGCCGCCCTGGACAACGCCCTGCGCAGCGGCGACGCGGCGCTCACCGGACCCGTCGCCCGGGGCGACGCCGGCACCGTACGGCGTCATCTGCAGCAGTTGCGGCGGGTCTCCCCGCAGGCGCTGGAGGCGTACCGGGCGATGGCGCGGGCCACCGCCGACCGGGCGCTGGCTGCAGGGATGCTCAAGGCGGACGCGGCGGAGGCGCTGCTGGATGTGCTGGCCGACGACCGGAAGGACGGATGATGACGGAGCTGCTGCACACCGGCGGGGAGCTGCGCCGCAGGCTCGCGGCGAGCACGGGCGGCCGTGGCGTGGTGATGACCATGGGCGCGCTGCACCAGGGCCATGCGACGCTGGTCCGCGCCGCCCGGGAGCGGCTGGGTCCCGAGGGCACCGTGGTGGTCACCGTCTTCGTCAACCCGCTGCAGTTCGGCGCGGGCGAGGATCTGGACCGTTATCCGCGCACCCTGGACGCCGACCTGCAGCTCGCCGCGGAGGCCGGCGCCGACGTGGTCTTCGCCCCCTCCGTGGAGGAGGTCTACCCGGGCGGTGAGCCGCAGGTGCGGATAGCCGCCGGGCCGATGGGGGAGCGGTACGAGGGCGCCTCCCGCCCGGGGCACTTCGACGGCGTCTGCACGGTGGTGGCGAAGCTGCTCCACCTCACCTCGCCCGATGTGGCGTTCTTCGGGGAGAAGGACGCCCAGCAGCTGGCGGTCGTCCGGCGGATGGCCACCGACCTCAACTTCCCGGTGGAGATCGTGGGGGTGCCCACCGTCCGGGAGGCCGACCAGGTCGCCCTCTCCAGCCGCAACCGCTATCTCTCCGAGGCGGAGCGGATCTCCGCGCGGGAGCTGTCGCGGGCGCTGCTGACCGGCGCCGAGGCCGCGCCGAAGGGGCCCGCGGAGGTACGCCGGGCGGCCCAGGCGGTGCTGGACGCCGCCGCCGGGGCGGAACCCCCCGTGGTGCTGGACTACCTCGCGCTGATCGACCCGGCGGACTTCACCGAGGCGGCCGAGGGCCACGCCGGTGAGGCGGTGCTGGCGGTCGCCGCCAGGGTGGGCACCACCCGGCTGATCGACAACGTACGGATCCACTTCTAGCCAGAGCCGTCCCAGGCATGCACTCACTTCAGGAGGCGTGACCCATGCTCCGCACCATGCTCAAGTCCAAGATCCACCGCGCCACGGTCACCCAGGCCGACCTGCACTACGTCGGCTCGGTCACCGTCGACCAGGACCTGCTGGACGCCGCCGACCTGCTCCCCGGCGAGCTGGTCCACATCGTCGACATCGACAACGGCGCCCGGCTGGAGACCTACACCATCGCCGGGCCGCGCGGCACCGGGGTGATCGGTATCAACGGCGCGGCGGCCCGGCTGGTGCACCCCGGCGACCTGGTGATCCTCATCGGCTACGGCCAGATGGAGGACGCCGAGGCGCGCGCCTACGTGCCCCGTGTGGTCTTCGTGGACGCCGACAACCGGATCACGGGAATGGGCGGCGACCCCGCGGAGGCTGTCCCCGGGAGCGACACCGTGCGCGGCGACACCTTGCGCGGCGGTACCGCACGGCCGGCCGCCGCCCGGGGCACCGCCGCGCACGCCGCCGCCCACATCCCGGCCCCCGGATCCCCGGCGGACCACGAGGCGTACGGTGACCTGGAACACGGCGCGGTACGCACCGCCCACTGACACGGAGCCACCCATGCCAGCGACCCACAGACTGACCGCCCCGGCCCCGGGCTGGACCGCCACGACCGATGTCGTGGTGGTCGGCTCCGGAGTGGCCGGCCTCACGGCCGCGCTGCGTGCGCGCGCCCTGGTGGGCCGGGTGATGGTGGTCACCAAGGCGATGCTCGACGACGGCTCCACCCGCTGGGCGCAGGGCGGCATCGCCGCCGCCCTGGGCGAGGGGGACACCCCGGAGCAGCACCTGGACGACACCCTGGTGGCCGGGGCCGGGCTCTGCGACGAGGAGGCCGTGCGCGTCCTGGTCACCGAGGGTCCGGACGCGGTCCGCAGGCTGATCGCCACCGGAGCCGCCTTCGACACCGGCACCGACGGCGAGATCCTGCTGACCCGCGAGGGCGGCCACCACCGCCGCAGGATCGCCCACGCGGGCGGCGACGCCACCGGCGCCGAGATATCCCGCGCCCTGGTCGCCGCCGTCCGCCGGGACCCCGCCATCGAGGTGGTGGAGCACGCCCTGGTGCTGGACCTGCTCACCGACGCCGACGGCCATGCGGCCGGCCTCACCCTGCATGTGATGGGCGAGGGGCAGCGCGACGGCGTGGGCGCGATCCGTGCCCGTGCGGTGGTGCTGGCGACCGGCGGCATGGGGCAGGTGTTCTCCGCCACCACCAACCCGGCGGTCTCCACCGGCGACGGTGTGGCGCTGGCGCTGCGCGCCGGCGCCGAGGTGGCCGACCTGGAGTTCGTGCAGTTCCACCCCACCGTGCTCTGGCTGGGGCCGGACGCCGAGGGCCAGCAGCCGCTGGTCTCCGAGGCGGTACGCGGGGAGGGCGCCCACCTGGTCGACGCGGACGGGGTCCGCTTCATGGTCGGGCAGCACGAGCTGGCCGAGCTGGCGCCGCGGGACATCGTCGCCAAGGGCATCACCCGCCGGATGCAGCAGACCGGCGCCGAGCACATGTACCTGGACGGGCGGCACTTCGGCGCCGAGATGTGGGAGCAGCGTTTCCCCACCATCCTGGCCTCCTGCCGCTTGCACGGCATCGACCCCGTCACCGGGCTGATCCCGGTGGCCCCGGCCGCGCACTACGCCTCCGGCGGGGTCCGTACCGACCTGCGCGGCCGTACCACCGTCCCCGGTCTGTACGCCTGCGGCGAGGTGGCCTGCACGGGCGTGCAGGGCGCCAACCGGCTGGCCTCCAACTCCCTGCTGGAGGGCCTGGTCTTCGCCGAGCGGATCACCGCCGACCTGGCGGCCCGCAAGGCGGCGGGCGACCTGCCGGAGCGGACCCCGGTCGCCGCCGGAACGCCCGTGGTGCCGCTGCCGGCCCCGGAGGCCCGCGCCGAGATCCAGCGGCTGATGACCTCGGGCGCCGGCGTGCTGCGCTCGGCCGCCTCCATGCGGCACGCCGCCGAGGGCCTGGCCGCACTGGCCGCCCAGGCCCGGGACCGGCTGGCCGAGGAGAAGCCCGCCGACCCCCGGGTGGAGACCTGGGAGGCCGCCAACCTCCACCTGGTGGCCACCGCCCTGGTCAACGCCGCGGCGATGCGCGAGGAGACCCGCGGCTGCCACTGGCGCGAGGACTTCCCCGACCGTGACGACGCCCACTGGCGGCGCCACCTCATCACCACCCTGGATGCCGCCACCGGCGCCCCCGTCACCGCCCCCGAGGAGCAGTGAGCACTGTGTCGCACGACCATCACTTCGAAGAGCTGCCCATGGCCGGAGGCTGCGGGGAGGGCTGCGCCTGCGGCGACGGGGAGGCGTACGAGAGCGGCCTGGACCCGGCGCTGGCCCAGCTGCTCGCCGACGCGGGCCTGGACCCGGTGGAGGTGGAGGACATCGCCACGCTGGCCCTCGCCGAGGACCTGGCCGGCGGCGAGGACGTCACCTCCACCGCCACGGTGCCCGCCGACGCCGTCGCCACCGCCGACTTCACCGCCCGCACCGCGGGCACCGTGGCCGGGCTGCGGGTCGCCGAGGCGCTGATCTCGCTGGTCTGCGAGGACGAGTTCGAGGTCGAGCGGCATGTGGAGGACGGCGCCCGGGTCGAGGGCGGCCAGGTGCTGCTGTCGGTGCGCGGCCGCACCCGCGACCTGCTCACCGCCGAGCGCAGCGCCCTCAACCTGCTCTGCCACCTCTCCGGCATCGCCACCGCCACCCGTGCCTGGGCCGACGCGGTGGAGGGCACCGGTGCCGCGGTGCGCGACACCCGCAAGACCACGCCGGGGCTGCGTGCCCTGGAGAAGTACGCGGTGCGCTGCGGCGGCGGGGTCAACCACCGGATGTCGCTCTCCGACGCCGCGCTGGTGAAGGACAACCACGTGGTGGCGGCAGGCGGGGTCGCCGAGGCGTTCCGTGCGGTCCGTGAGGCCTACCCGGACCTGGCGGTGGAGGTGGAGGTGGACACCCTGGAGCAGATCCCGCCGGTGCTGGAGGCCGGCGCCGACCTGATCCTGCTGGACAACTTCACCATGGGCGAGCTGAAGGAGGCCGTCCAGCTGGTGGCCGGCCGGGCCCGGCTGGAGGCCTCCGGCGGGCTGACCCTGGCCGACGCCCGCGAGGTGGCGCAGACCGGCGTGGACTACCTCGCCGTCGGCGCGCTCACCCACTCCGCACCGGTGCTGGACATCGGCCTGGACCTGCGTTCCTGACCCGCCCGACCATCCCGGCCCATCAGCACCGGCCCATCAGCACCGGCCCATCAGCACCGGCCCATCAGCCCCGAGCCTTCAGGACCGACCCCATGCTGCTCACCATCGACGTCGGCAACACCCACACCGTGCTCGGCCTCTTCGACGGTGAGGACATCGTCGAGCACTGGCGGGTCTCCACCGATCCGCGCCGCACCGCCGACGAGATGGCCGTGCTGATGCAGGGGCTGATGGGTGCTCACCCGGTGCTGGGCGAGGACGCGGTGGACGGGCTGGCGATCTGCTCCACCGTGCCGTCGGTGCTGCACGAGCTGCGCGAGGTGACGCGGCGTTACTACGGCGACGTCCCCGCGGTGCTGGTGGAGCCGGGGGTGAAGACCGGGGTGCACGTCCTGATGGACAACCCCAAGGAGGTCGGCGCCGACCGGATCGTCAACGCCCTTGCCGCCAACCATCTCTACGGCGGCCCCTGCATCGTGGTGGACTTCGGCACCGCGACGACCTTTGACGCGGTGAACCAGCGGGGCGACTACGTCGGCGGTGCCATCGCCCCCGGTATCGAGATCTCGGTGGACGCCCTGGGGGTGCGCGGCGCCCAGCTGCGCAAGATCGAGCTGGCCCGGCCGCGCAGCGTGATCGGCAAGAACACCGTGGAGGCGATGCAGGCCGGCATCCTCTACGGATTCGCCGGCCAGGTGGACGGTGTGGTGGGCCGGATGGCCGCCGAGCTGGCGGACGACCCGGACGACGTCCAGGTGATCGCCACCGGCGGTCTGGCGCCGCTGGTGCTGGGGGAGGCGCACTCGATCGACGAGCACGAGCCCTGGCTCACCCTGATCGGGCTCCGGCTGATCTACGAGCGCAACAAGACGGCGTCCTGATGTGCCGTCAATAAGGGCCGCTAAAGGGCCGGATAGCCGGTCGTATCACCGCACTATCCGCCAATCGGGACACAACTCGCGTCATTGCCACTGAAACCGGCAAATCCGACGTAGTGTCAAGTCATGCCTACGCCACACGGGTCGCGCGGCGGCATGGCCTTCAGCGCCGACGAACTGCGGGTGCTGCGCCATGCCCTCGCCCAGGTCCTGCACCCCGCCGCCCCGTCGCGGATCGGCGGGCTCGGGACATCCTGGGCCGCCGACGTGTGGACCGAGGACGTCCAGGACTTCCT
>NZ_LIQR01000258.1:0-2500 GCF_001418575.1 Peterkaempfera griseoplana | reverse complement strand
GCCGTGACTGCGTGCCTTTTGAAGAATGAGCCTGCGAGTTTGCGGTGTGTGGCGAGGTTAACCCGTGTGGGGTAGCCGTAGCGAAAGCGAGTCCGAATAGGGCGCTATAGTCGCATGCCCAAGACCCGAAGCGGAGTGATCTAGCCATGGGCAGGGTGAAGCGCGGGTAAGACCGTGTGGAGGCCCGAACCCACCAGGGTTGAAAACCTGGGGGATGACCTGTGGTTAGGGGTGAAAGGCCAATCAAACTCCGTGATAGCTGGTTCTCCCCGAAATGCATTTAGGTGCAGCGTCGTGTGTTTCTTGCCGGAGGTAGAGCACTGGATAGGCGATGGGCCTCACCGGGTTACTGACCTTAGCCAAACTCCGAATGCCGGTAAGTGAGAGCGCGGCAGTGAGACTGCGGGGGATAAGCTCCGTGGTCGAGAGGGAAACAGCCCAGAACACCGGCTAAGGCCCCTAAGCGTGTGCTAAGTGGGAAAGGATGTGGAGTCGCAGAGACAACCAGGAGGTTGGCTTAGAAGCAGCCACCCTTGAAAGAGTGCGTAATAGCTCACTGGTCAAGTGATTCCGCGCCGACAATGTAGCGGGGCTCAAGCACACCGCCGAAGCCGTGTCACTCACACAATACTTCCAACGAAGGTGTGGGTGGGTAGGGGAGCGTCGTGTGCCGGGTGAAGCCGCCGAGGGATCGAGTGGTGGACGGTATACGAGTGAGAATGCAGGCATGAGTAGCGATACAAGAGTGGGAAACTCTTGCGCCGATTGACCAAGGGTTCCTGGGTCAAGCTGATCTGCCCAGGGTAAGTCGGGACCTAAGGCGAGGCCGACAGGCGTAGTCGATGGACAACGGGTTGATATTCCCGTACCCGCTATGAAGCGCCAGCGTCGAACCCAGTGATGCTAAGCCCGTGAAGCCGCCTCTGATCTCTTCGGAGTGAGGGGGAGTGGTGGAGCCGGTGGCCCGAGCTGGTAGTAGGTGAGCGATGGGGTGACGCAGGAAGGTAGTCCATCCCGGGCGGTGGTTGTCCCGGGGTAAGGGTGTAGGACGCAGGGTAGGCAAATCCGCCTTGCACATAGTCTGAGACCTGATGCCGAGCCGATTGTGGTGAAGTGGATGATCCTATGCTGTCGAGAAAAGCCTCTAGCGAGTTTCATGGCGGCCCGTACCCCAAACCGACTCAGGTGGTCAGGTAGAGAATACCGAGGCGTTCGGGTGAACCGTGGTTAAGGAACTCGGCAAAATGCCCCCGTAACTTCGGGAGAAGGGGGGCCATTGCTGGTGAGGGGACGTGCTTCCCGAGCTGGTGGTGGCCGCAGAGACCAGCGAGAAGCGACTGTTTACTAAAAACACAGGTCCGTGCGAAGCCGTAAGGCGATGTATACGGACTGACGCCTGCCCGGTGCTGGAACGTTAAGGGGACCGGTTAGTCTCGATTCGTCGGGGCGAAGCTGAGAACTTAAGCGCCAGTAAACGGCGGTGGTAACTATAACCATCCTAAGGTAGCGAAATTCCTTGTCGGGTAAGTTCCGACCTGCACGAATGGCGTAACGACTTCTCGACTGTCTCAACCACGGGCCCGGTGAAATTGCATTACGAGTAAAGATGCTCGTTTCGCGCAGCAGGACGGAAAGACCCCGGGACCTTTACTACAGCTTGATATTGGTGTTCGGTTCGGCTTGTGTAGGATAGGTGGGAGACTGTGAAGCTGTGACGCCAGTCATGGTGGAGTCATCGTTGAAATACCACTCTGGTCGTGCTGGATGTCTAACCTGGGTCCGTGATCCGGATCAGGGACAGTGTCTGGTGGGTAGTTTAACTGGGGCGGTTGCCTCCTAAAGGGTAACGGAGGCGCCCAAAGGTTCCCTCAGCCTGGTTGGCAATCAGGTGTTGAGTGTAAGTGCACAAGGGAGCTTGACTGTGAGACCGACGGGTCGAGCAGGTGCGAAAGCAGGGACTAGTGATCCGGCGGTGGCTTGTGGAAGCGCCGTCGCTCAACGGATAAAAGGTACCCCGGGGATAACAGGCTGATCTTCCCCAAGAGTCCATATCGACGGGATGGTTTGGCACCTCGATGTCGGCTCGTCGCATCCTGGGGCTGGAGTAGGTCCCAAGGGTTGGGCTGTTCGCCCATTAAAGCGGTACGCGAGCTGGGTTTAGAACGTCGTGAGACAGTTCGGTCCCTATCCGCTGTGCGCGTAGGAGTCTTGAGAAGGGCTGTCCCTAGTACGAGAGGACCGGGACGGACGGACCTCTGGTGTGCCAGTTGTTCTGCCAAGGGCATGGCTGGTTGGCTACGTTCGGGAGGGATAACCGCTGAAAGCATCTAAGCGGGAAGCCTGCTTCGAGATGAGGGCTCCCACCACCTTGAGTGGGTAAGGCTCCCTATAGACGATGGGGTTGATAGGCCGGGTGTGGAAGCCCAGTAATGGGTGGAGCTGACCGGTACTAATAGGCCGAGGGCTTGTCCATAGTTGCTACGCGTCCACTGTGTTGTTC
>NZ_LIQR01000257.1 GCF_001418575.1 Peterkaempfera griseoplana | reverse complement strand
GCCCTGGGAGGACGCGGAACCCCGGCCGCCGGCCCCCCGCCCCCGCGTCTCAGAGCTCGTCCACCGCCGCCCGGTCCGCCTCCGGCAGCCAGTCCCGCTCCGGCCGGTACTCCAGCCAGCGTCGCCGCCGCCCGGTGTCGGCGCAGCCGCGCAGCAGTTCGCCGACGCCCGGGTCCGGCCGGTCCCGGTGCCACACCAGCGACCAGGCGTACAGCGGCGTGGGGTCGACCAACGGCACCGGGACCAGGCCGCACCCGGGCGGCAGGGGCAGTTCGGCGGGCAGCAGCACCACGCTGTCCGGGACCTCCCGGGCCCTGGCCAGCAGATGGTCGAAGCCGAGATTGGCCTCGCCGGGCGCCGTCCGCAGGGAGAACCGCTGGGCGAAGTGCCTTAGGAAGTCCAGGCGTTCGGCGGTGGCCGGCAGCAGCAGGTCGAGCGGGCTGAGATCGGCGGGCCGCAGCGCGTCACGCCGGGCGAGTGGATGACCCGCGGCGATCACCGCGTCCACGGGTTCCAGACGGACCAGGCGATGTGCGAGCCGGTCGCTGCGGCCGTCCGCGAGCTGGTGGAACCGTCCGAGCCCCGCCCCCGCCTCGCCGCGCACCAGTGCGCCGGCCACCGAGGGCAGATCACGTCCGGAACCCACCTCGACCTGGACCTCGACTCCGTCGCCCAGCACCTGTCGGACGATCCGCAGCGGCGCGAAGAGGTGCCCCCACACATCCAGCCGCAGCGGCTGCTGCTGCTGCCGTACGGCGGTGACGGCGGCCGCACCGGCGGCCAGCGCGGTGCGCGCCGGGCCCAGCAGCCGTTCCCCGGCTGCGGTGAGCTGCACGCCCCGGGGGCCGCGGTCGAAGAGGCGGACGCCGAGATCGCGCTCCAGCGCGGCCACCCTCTTGGACACCGCCTGCTGGGTCAGCGAGAGCACCTCAGCGGCCCGTCCGAAGTGGAGCTGCTCGGCGGCGGTCGTGAAGGCACGCAGTCGGGCGAGATCGAGGTCCACGCGCGCCATCCTCGCCGACAACCCTCGGTTGTGGCACTCCTCGTCCGGTTGTTGGACCCTCCCTCGCCCCCGGCGGTTTGCTGCTTCCCGCAGCCGCACAGCGGTGGCTGATGGATCGTCAGGAGTGAAAGTGATGCGTGCTTTCGTGCCCACTGGACAGCCGGGGCGGACCGTGCGCCGGACGCAGGTCGCAGACCCCGAACCCGCACCCGGCGAGGCGCTGGTGAAGGTGGAGGCCTACTCGGTCAACCGAGGCGAGACCTTTCTGCTGGAACACCCGCCGGACGGCTGGCGGCCGGGCAAGGACGTGGCCGGGCTGGTGGTGCAGGCGGCCGCGGACGGCTCCGGCCCCAGGGCCGGGCAGCGGGTCGTCGGTCACCCTCCGTCGGCCGGCTGGGCCGAGTTCGCAGCCGTGCCCTCGCATGCGCTGGCACCGCTGCCCGATGCGATCCCGGCGGTGCAGGCGGCGGCGCTGCCGCTGGCCGGGCTGACCGCGCTCCGGCTGCTGCGGACGGCCGGCGCGGTGGCCGGGCAGCGCGTCCTGCTGACCGGCGCGTCGGGCGGGGTCGGCCACTATCTCGTCCAACTCGCCGCCGCGGCGGGCGCTTCGGTGACGGCGGTGAGCCGTACGGCGGAGCGCGGGACCAGGCTGGCGGAGCTGGGCGCGGAGGCGGTGGTCCAGCGGGTCGAGGACGCCACAGGGCGGTTCGACCTGGTGCTGGAGTCCACCGGTGGTGCCGCGCTGCCCGAGGCCCTGGGGCGGCTGGTGCCCAGGGGAGTGCTGATCTGGTTCGGCCAGGCCGGGCGGGTCCCGGTGCAGCTGGACTTCTTCGCGCTGCTGGCCGGTCCGGTCTCGGCCACGGTGCGCCACTTCAGCTACGCCGACACCGACCGGCCGGACGCTGTGGACCTCCGAACCCTGGTCCGGCTGGTTGCGCAGGGGAGGCTGCAGCCGGAGATCGGCCGGGTCGAGGACTGGGGCCGGACGCCCGAGGTGCTCGCTGACCTGACGGGGCGCAGGATCCGCGGCAACGCCGTGCTGACCCTCTCCTGACCGTCCGAAGTCCCCGGTCCCCGTACCGAACCGCCCGGCAGCCGTCCGTTCCGGTGAGCACCGCCGGGAGGGACCTCCGCCCCCGTGGGCCCCGCCGTGCCGGAAGCGTCCCGGTACCCGCCGTGCACCGCACCGCCCCCCTGCACCCGAACACCGCGAGCACCGCCAACGCCCCGAACCCCCAACACCCGACGTCACCATTGAGGAGAACTGCCATGACCGAGCCCGCGCTCGACCCCCGCTCCGTCGTCGTCCGCTATGTGAACGCCGTCGCCGACGGCGACCTCGACACCGTGAACGCAAGCTTCGCCGAGGACGCCACCTGGACCTATCCCGGCAATGTGCCGCTCACCGGTGTGTGGCGGGGGCGCCGGGCCATCGTCGAGGACTTCCTCGGGGGAGCTGCCGGTCTCTTCGCCCCCGACGGCACGCCGAAGGTGACGCTCACTCAGGCACTGGCCGACGGTGAGCGGGTGGTGGCCGAGTGGACGTCCCGGGGGGTCGCCGCCAACGGCCGGATCTACGACAACACCTGCCTGGGGATGTTCACGGTCCAGGACGGGCTGATCACCTCGGTGCGCGAGTACACTGACACCCAGCATGTCGCCGACACCCTCTTCGGCGGGCCGGCCGGCTGACCCCGACGGCCTGTCAGCACCCTCATCCGGTGGGCTCCGTGCGAGGGTGTCGCCCATGGCACCCTCGGCACCCGGGCCACACCGTCCGGCGGATCCGCTGCCCCCGGCGCTGCAGGCGCTGACCTTCGTCAGCGGCCTGCAGGACGCCGCCAGCTTTCTGGGGCTCGGTCATGTCTTCACGGCCAACATGACCGGCAACATCCTGGTGCTGGGCTTCTCGGCGGCGGGCGCCCCGGGCTTCTCGATCAGTCGTACCGCGACCTCGCTCGGCGGCTTTGTGATCGGCACCCTGCTCGGCGGACGCCTGGGGGTGGCGATGGCCGGGCTGCCCCGGCACCGGTGGGTGGGGTGCGCGCTCTCGGCGGAGGCGGTGCTGGACGCGGTGGCGGCGGTGGTGGCGGCGACCGTCGCCGGGGTGGGCCGGGACCATACGGTGATCGCCCTGCTGGCCGTGGCCATGGGCATCCGCAACGCCACGGTCCGGAGGCTGGCCGTGCCCGATCTGACCACCACGGTGGTCACCAGGACCCTCACCGGTCTGATCGCCGACTCCTCGGTGGCGGGCGGCAGCAACCCCCGGATGGGCCGGCGGCTGCTGACCGTGCTGGCCATGGTGGCCGGTGCCGCGGTGGGGGCGTCGCTGGTGCTGCACCAGGGCGTCGCGGTGGGACTGGCAGCCACGGCGGGCAGTGTGGCGGCCGTCGTCCTGGCGCACGAGCTGCTCTCCAGGACGGCGGCCGCCGGAACGGCCTGACGGTTGCGGCCCGGCCTGTGCCCTGTCAGGCCGGGCCGCGCACGGGACGGGTCAGGTGCAGGTCCGGCCGTTGACGGTGAAGGCCGTCGGGGTACCGGCGGTGGCACCGGAGGCCTGGAAGCCGAAGGAGGCGGTGCCGCCGGGCGCGATGGCCGCGTTGTAGCCGCTGTCCTTGGCGGTGACGCTGCTGCCGCTCTGGGTCACGGTGGCGTTCCAGGCGTTGGTGATCTGCTCCGAGCCCTTGAAGGAGAACCCGAGCGTCCATCCGTTGAGCGCGGTGGTGCCGGTGTTCTTCACCGTGACGTCAGCGGTGAAGCCGCTGCCCCAGGAACTGGCCACGGTGTAGGTGACCGCACAGGAGCCCGCGGTTCCGGTGGGAGTGGGCGTCGGGGTCGGGGTCGGTGTCGGCGTGGGAGTGGGCGTCGGGGTCGGGGTCGGTGTGGGTGTGGGTGTCGGCGTCGGGGTGGGCGTGGGCGTCGGCGTCGGGCTGCCCGTCGGTACGGAGCCGTCCGGGGTGGCGCCCCACTGCACGGCGGAACCGTCCAGCAGCACCACATCGGCCGCGTCCACCGGCGTGGAGCCGGGGGTGGTGGAGATCCCCTGGTAGGACCAGTCGTTGGTGGGGTCCCAGGCGCCGGAGGAGGCGATCCGGAACTGGACCTCCTTGCGGTAGGCGGACTGGCCGGCGGGGGCGATGGTGGTGTTGGAGCAGTCCACGGTGACGTAGTAGACGCTGTCCTTGAACTGCGTCGGGCCGGAGACGGTGCCGCACTGGTTGTAGTTGGTGGTGAGGGTGATCTGGCTGGGGCTGACGCCCGGCTCCAGGGTGAAGTAGTAGCGCAGCGAGGCGTGGTTGAGCGCCCGTGCGGGCCAGGCCGACTTGTTGATCAGATAGGCCTTGATCTCGGTGAAGTTGGTGCCGGCGGCGTTGACCGAGGCCTGCACGGACATCTCCGGGCCGTCCGGGGTCTCCTTGGCGGGGAAGTTCGCCAGCGGGCTGCCGCCGTACTCGGAGTACAGCCGGGCGAGGGCGCCGGTGAGGCCGGAGTTGTAGTCGTCCGCGACCTCGTTGTCGGTGTAGTTGCTGCGGTCGTCGGTGTACTGGTCGTTCGCCGAGCTCGGCCCGCCGACCAGCGCCCCGTAGAGGGTGTGCCGGGTGTTGACCGGGTTGGTGAGCTGGTCGGTCCAGGAGCCGTGGGCGGTGCGGTGGTGCGGGTTCTGCGGCGGGTTGGCGCCGAATCCGATCATGTAGCTGGACTTGCGGGGGTTGTCGCCCAGTGCGTAGTCGATCTGCCGTACGGCGAAGTCGTGGTAGCGGGCCTTGCGGGTGTCGTCGCCGGTCAGCCAGTCCGAGTAGACCAGCGCGACGAAGGAGGTGTTGGCGGCGTAGCGCAGCGAACCCCAGGAGTCCAGCACGGCCTCGCCGCCCGGGGAGTAGTTGACCTTGCTGCCGTTCACGCCCACGGTCCACCAGTCGAGCCAGCGGTCGGCGTCGTCGATGTACTGCTGCTTGCCCGTGAGCTGGGCCAGCAGCACATAGCAGCCGTAGGACTTGTCGTCCCAGGCCAGCGTCCACTTGTAGGACCGGGTGGTGGTCTGCGGCTCGGTGGAGAGGTTGGCGTAGTACGACTCCGCCTTGGCGAGGTAGGAGGCGTCCCCGGTGGCCTTGTAGAGCCAGATGGCGCCCCACACCAGCTCGTCGTTGTAGCCGCTCCAGGAGTTGTAGTAGCCCTGGGCGTCGCTGATGCAGTCGCTGTACTTGCCGCGGTAGGTGTCGGCGAAGGAGTAGAGCTGCTTGGCGTGGGTGAGCAGGGTCTGCGCGTACGCCGGGTCGCTGTCGGCGAAGACCATGGAGGAGGAGGCCATCGCGGCGGCCGTCTCACCCGCCAGGTCGGAGCCGGGGCAGGAGGCGTCGATCTTGTACGCGGGGCGCGCCATCGGCATCACCTCGGCCGGGCCCCACCATGCGTGGTCCGTGGAGCCGTTGCCGACCTGTCCGTAGAGGACGTTGGGGGAGGGGTGCGCCTTGATGAAGTAGTCGTTGACGTACCGGAGGCTGTTCTTGAGGTACTGCATCTGACCGGAGGCGGTGTACGCCTGCTTCTCGGCGATGCCGCCCCAGGCCAGCAGGGTGGTGGAGGCGGCCATGGGGAGGCCGAACTTCACATGGTCGCCGGCGTCGTACCAGCCGCCGGTGAGGTCCAGGCCGACGTCCTTGCCGTCGTTGAGCCCGGAGTCGCCGCGCCAGGAGACGCGGTTGGTGGCGGGTAGCTTGCCGGACTGCTGGGCCTCGTAGAAGAACAGCGACTTCTGCAGGGCCTCGCCGTAGTTGTAGGTGGTGGCGGCCGCGGCGGGGGCGGTGAGGCGGATCGGCAGCAGCACGCCGGCGGCGAGCGCACCGGCCAGGGCGAGCCCGGCGAGGCGGCGGCGCCGGACGGGTGGTGGCAGAGCGGCGGTGGTGCGCGGCGGGTGGTGCCGGTCGACGCGTGGCATGGGCGTCCTTCCCGTACGGTGCGCGGACCCGGCGCACGGCGCCGGGGGTGGGGGAATGGGCACGGGCGGGCAGCGGATGCCACTGACCGGAGC
>NZ_LIQR01000256.1 GCF_001418575.1 Peterkaempfera griseoplana | reverse complement strand
GCCGCAGGCCGCCCGGCCGGTGACGCCGCCCCGCCCCGCCGCCGGCCCCTGGCGGCCCTGGCGGTTCCGGATGTCCAACGACGTCTGGGGCACCCCCGTGGTGGCCGACGGCACCCTCTTCGTCTCCTCCTTCGAGGTGCACGCCCTGGACATCACCACCGGTCAGCGCCGCTTCAAGACCCGCGACGTGGCCTGGGCGACCGCGGTCTGCGACGGCCGGCTGCACACCGCCGACGGTCCGCACCTCTACACCCTGGACGCGTCCGGCGGAGCGGAGCAGTGGCGCTGCGCGCTCGACGGCTGGATCTACTCGCTGGACGCCGCAGCCGGCGTCGTCTGCGTCGGCACCCGGGGCGGCGGGGTGCAGGTGCGGTCCGCGGCGGACGGCACCGAGCTGTGGCGGGTGACCGACGCCCAGCAGGACTACGAGACCCCGCAGTCGGGCCCCACGGTGGTCGGCGACTGCGTCTACTACTACGGCGGAGGCCGGCTGCGGGCCGCGGACCTGCGCACCGGCCGCATCCGCTGGACGGTGGCGGTCGGCGAGGACGTCCCCTCGCGCCCGGTGCTGCGGGACGGCACGCTCTATGTCACCGCCGGCACCAGGGTCCTCGCCCTGGACGCCGCAGGCGGGGCGGAGCGCTGGCGCTTCGAGGCACCCGTGGTGCTCTTCACCCCTCCCGCGCTGGACCCGGCCGACGGCCCCCACGCCGAACTCGGCCTCTATGTCGCCGACTACCTGGGCACCCTGTACGCCCTGGACGCCGCCACCGGCCACCCCCGCTGGCACGGCCGCACCGCGAGCCGCCAGGGCGCCGAGCCCGTGGTGGTGGCCGGCGGCTCGGTGCTGCTCGCCGGCGGCGAGACGGTCTTCGCCTTCGACGCGGTCAGCGGCCGGGAGCTGTGGCGCTACGCCGCCCGGGGCGAGGTGGTGGGTTCACCGGCGGTCGCCGGGGACCTGGTCCACATCGGCAGCCGCGACCACTCCCTGCACACCGTCGACCTCGCCACCGGCCGGCTGCGCTGGGAGCTCGGCACCAAGGGCGAACTCACCGGCTCCCCGGTGGCGGTGGACGGCAAGGTCTTCGTGGGCAGCAAGGACCGCTGTGTCTACGCCCTCCACTCGGTCTACGGCACCGCCATCCCCGACGAGCGCTCCTGACCCCGGGTCCGGACCCCGAGTCCGAACCCCGGATCCGCATCCCGGCCCTGACCCCGGGCCCGGGTTCAGGGCCGGGCTCCGGACAGGCCGCCGCTGCGCGCCGCGGCCTGCCCGCACGTCCGTCAGCGGCGGGCGCCCGGGTGCCGCAGGCACCATCCCTCCCAGGCCGAGGCGATCATCTCGGTCACCCCGTGGCGGGCGGTCCAGCCCAGCTCCTTGCGGATGAGGTCGGCGGAGGCCACCACCCGGGCGGGGTCGCCGGGCCGCCGCGGGGTGACCTCGCCGGTGGCGTCGTACCCCGTGACCCGGCCGATCACATCGAGCATCTCCTGTACCGAAACCCCCTCGCCGCGCCCGATGTTGAGCACCAGCGAGGTTTCGCCCTCCGGGTCGGCGGTCAGGCGCTCCACGGCGGCGACATGGGCGGAGGCGATGTCGGAGACATGGATGTAGTCACGGATGCAGGTGCCGTCGGGCGTCGGGTAGTCCGCGCCGAAGATCCGCGGTGCCTCGCCCGCGGTGAGCCGCTCGAAGACCATCGGCACCAGGTTGAAGACCCCGGTGTCGGAGAGTTCGGGGGTGGCCGCGCCGGCGACGTTGAAGTACCGCAGCGCGACGGTGGAGATGCCGTGAGCCCGGCCGGCCGCCCTGACCAGCCACTCCCCGGCGAGCTTGGTCTCGCCGTAGGGGCTCATCGGGTCGCAGGGGGTGCTCTCCGTCACCAGCTCCGTGTCGGGCATGCCGTAGACGGCGGCCGAGGAGGAGAAGAGGAAGCGCCGCACCCCGGCGCCGGCGGCGGCCTCCAGCACCGTCTGCAGGCCCTGCAGGTTCTCCCGGTAGTAGTGGAACGGCTGCTCCACGGACTCCCCGACCTGCTTCTTCGCCGCGACGTGCAGGACACCGGTCACCTGGTGGTCGCGGAAGGTCCGGTCCAGCAGCGCGCGGTCCAGCACGGAGCCCCGGACCAGGGGCGTACCCTCGGGCAGCCGGGCGGCGTCGCCGGTGGAGAGGTCGTCGAGCACGACCACCTGCCGGCCGGCCTCGCGCATCGCATGTACCACATGTCCGCCGATGTATCCGGCACCGCCGGTGATCAACCAGGTCATACCAGGATCATAGGATGTCGGGTTCGGCATACCCCAGCGGTCCCCTGAGGGGTGGCCGACACGGTCCGTTATTATGGCCCGAGGATTTTTCCGGTCAGAAGGAACATGCCCGGCCCCGGCCGTCAGGTCCCGCGGTCCGGGATCCGGGCAGGACGTACGGCGGTCGCGGGGGACAGCGGCCGTGGGGACGCCCGCCCCGCCGAACCGAGGGAGCAGGCGCGCATGTCGGGTGGCGAGCCGCGGGTCAGCGTCGTCGTGATCGTTTTCAATGACGCGCGCCGGATCGCCGAGGCCGTGCACTCCGCACTGGACCAGGGCGACGCGGTGGGCGAGGTACTGGTGGTGGACGACGCGTCCACCGACGCCACCCCCGCCATCCTGGCCCGTCTGGCCGAGGACCACCCCCGGCTGCGGGTGATCACCCGGGAGGTCAACAGCGGCGGCTGCGGCACCCCCCGCAACGAGGGCATCGCCGCCGCCCGCGAGCGCTATGTGATGCTGCTGGACAGCGACGACGTGCTGCCGCCCCACGCCGCCCGCACCCTGCTGGACGCCGCCACCACCCACCGGGCCGACGTGGTCGCCGGCGTCGCCGTCCGCCGTGAGCTGCCCGCTGGCCCGGACACCCCCTGGCAGCGCGAGCTCTACCCCGCCGACGGCGCCGCCCCGGTGCTGCTGCCCGACGGCATCGGGGAGCGGCCCGCCTTCCTGCGCGACACCCTCTCCGCCGGCAAGCTCTACGACCGCTCCTTCCTGGAGCGCAGCGGGGTGCGGTTCGCCGAGGGCGACGTCCACTACGAGGACTTCCTGTTCACCGCGCTGGTGTACGCGGCCAGGCCCCGGCTGGTCGCCATCGCCGAGCCGGTCTACCACTGGCATGTGCGGCGCGCCGCGGGACGGCAGTCCATCTCGCTGCGCCGCGACGAGATCCGCAACTGGCGGGACCGGGTCGACGCCCACGCGGAGACCGTCCGGGTGCTGGAGAAGGCCGGGGAGCACGACCTCGCCTCCGCCGCCGGCACCAAGTTCCTCGACTACGACCTGCGGATGTACGTCCGTGAACTGGGCACCCGCCCGGCCGGTTACCAGGCCGAGTGGTGGCGGATCACCCGGGAGCACCTGGGTGGCTTCGACCCCGCGGTGCTCTCCGCCGCCAAGCCGGCCGGGCGCTGGATCGCAGCGGTGATCCTCGCCTCGGAGCAGCCCGTCGAGGTGGCCCGCCTGATCGAGCTGGCGGCCGGTCCCGCCCGGCTGGTGCCCCCGTACCGGACCGACGACGAGGGGCGGCCGGTGCTCGGCCGGGGCGCCGCCGCCGTCCCCCTGGACGGCCTGGAGAAGATCTCGCTGGGGCGGCTGCCGCTCGCGGTGGACGGCGCGGTGCGCATCGGGCGCCGCTGCGAGGTCCGGCTGCGCCTGCACGAGCTGTACGGCAGGCTGGCGCCCGCCGAGCCGGAGTCCGTCTCCCTGGAACTGCGCTCGCGGTCGGGCGCAGAGCCGGTCGCGCTGCGCCATCCGGCGCCGCTCGTCAACTCCGGGGAGACCTGGAACGCCGCTCTCAAGGTGGACGTCTTCGAACTCGTCCGGGCGGGCCGGGCCGCCGCGCCCATGACCGCCTGGACCATCTGGGCCAACATCCGCTTCGCCGACGGGCGGACCGTGGGGACGGCCGTCCGGGCCCCCGGCGGCGGCGCCCGCCGCTCCTTCGCCTACCGCCCGCCCCTGGCGTTCGCGCTGGTCCAGGCCTACACCACGGGTTCCGGCGGCCTGGCGCTGCGGATCGCCGGAGGTCTGTCGGGCGTCCGCGAGGTGGCCGCCGGACGGCTCACCAGACTGCTGGTCCAGCTGGGCCGGCACTGAACAGCATCGCCCCGCGGACCGCCGTCCGGCCGGTCCTGCGGACCGGTGCCGATACGCCAGGATGATGCTCGGGGAGCAGCCGCTCCGGAGCGACAGGGAAGGAAGGTGGCATGGCCGAGGCACGTACGCCCGACGTCAGCGTCACGATCATCGTCTACAACGACGAGGAGCGACTGCCGCGCGCCGTACGTTCCGTGCTCGACCAGACGCTTCACAACCTGGAGGTGGTGATCGCCGACGACTGCTCGACGGACGGCACCGAGCGGGTCGCCCGGCGGCTGGCGGCGAGCGACCCCCGGGTGCGTTACGAGCGGTTGGAGCGCAACAGCGGCGGCTGCAGCGCCCCGCGCAACCGGGGCATCGAGGTCTCCCGCGCCCCGTACCTGATGTTCCTGGACAGCGACGACGAGCTGCCCCGGCACGCCTGCAAGTCCATGCTGCTGGTCGCCGAGGAGACCGGGGTGGACTTCGTCACCGGCGAGGTGACCCGCCTCTTCGAGGAGACCGGCCGCACCGGCCTGTGGTACCCGCAGCTCTTCGCCGAGTACCGGGTGGTGAACGGGCTGCGGGAGCGCCCCGAGTACTTCACCGACCACCTCTCCACCAACAAGCTCTACCGCGCCGACTTCATCGCCCGGCACGGTCTGCGGTTCCCCGAGGGCATCCACTACGAGGACCAGCTGTTCTCCGCCCAGGCCTACACCTCGGCCGAGTCCTTCGCGGTCGTCCCGTGGGAGATCTACACCTGGCGGCTGGCCCCGGAGAGCGACTCCATCTCCTCCAGCCGGCACAAGATCCAGAACGTGATAGACCGGATCGCGGTCGCCCGGCTGATCGACGCCTACCTCGCCGAGGCGGGCCACGCCGACCTCCAGCCGGCCAAGGACCACAAGTTCCTCAGCCACGACATCCGGCTCTACCTGGGAGATCTGCCGTTCCGCGACCCGGCCTGGCGGGAGGGCTTCACCGAGGCCGTCGGCCCGTACCTGGACCGCATCCCCGACGAGGTCTACGCCCGGCTGGCCCGCGACGAGCGGGTCTGCCTGCACCTGCTGCGCAGCGGTCGGGCCGAGGACGCGACGGCGGCGGCCCGTGTCCTGGGCCGTCCGCAGGTCGGCCCCAGGCACGCCGTGACCGAGGGCGACCGCACATGGTGGGGCACCGAGGTGCCGCAGGACGAGATCGGCCGGCGCGAGCTGGACATCACCGAGTGGCACCTGCGCGACCATGTCTTCGCCACCTCCCGGATCCGCCATGAGCTGGAGTCGGTGCAGCCGGCCGGCCCCGACCTGCGGCTGCGCATCCGCACCTACGATCCGGCGGGCCTGGTCGGGGACGGCACTGAGGCCGTGCTCAAGCTCGCCACCAGCGGGGACCCCCTGGAGATCCCGCTGCAGCTGACACCCGACCGGCCGGGCGAGTACCTGAGCGAGGCGGCGCTGGACGTACGCGCCGTGCCCGTCCCCCTGGTGGGCTTCTCCGGACGCCGCCATCCCCTCGTCTCGCTGGAGCGGGACGGCGAGCGCCGCTCCGATGTGCTGCTGGCGCCGCAGGACCTGCCGGTGCGGCGGGCCGAGGTCACGTACCACGAGGTCGGTGCGCACACGGTGACCCTCCGCCCGGAGGGCCGTGGCGCGGGCCGGCTGGAGGTCGAGTGGCAGCGCACCGGTGTGCTGCGCGCCGCCGAACCGCTCGGGCCCCATCTGCGGACGGTCAAGCGCAAGGCCGGCCGGGTGAAGCGGATCGTCTCCGGCCACCAGGGCAAGGCGACCGTGTTCGACGCCTTCACCAAGCTGCCGGGCAAGCGGGAGCTGGTGCTCTTCGAGGCCATGGAGGGGCGCGGCTACGCCGACAACCCCCGCTATGTCTACGAGGAGCTGATGCGCCGTGACCTGCCGCTGGACGTCGTCTGGTCGCACAGCGGCGACACCTCGTCGTTCCCGGCGGGCATCCCGCTGGTGCGGCGCGGGAGCTGGGAGTACGTCAGGCTGCTGGCCCGCGCCCGGTACTGGGTGGACTCGCACAACCTCCCGCAGATCTACCGCAAGCCGGAGGGCACCCGCTATCTGCAGACCTGGCACGGCCAGACCATGAAGACCATGGGCTTCGACGTGCCCGCGCTGCGGATGGCCGCCCCCGAGGTGCAGCAGCGGCACCGCGAGTCGGTGGCCCGCTGGGACATGCTGGTCTGCCCCAGTGCGGAGTTCGAGCGGACCTTCGTCCCCGCCAACGAGTACACCGGTGAGCTGGTGCGTTCCGGCTACCCGCGCAACGACGTGCTGGTGCGCCGGGAGGAGCCGGAGCAGCTGGAGCTGGCGGCCCGGGTGCGGGAACGGCTGAAGATCCCCGACGGGCGGAGGATGCTGCTGTACGCACCCACCTTCCGGGATGCGGCCCGCAACTCCGGCCGGTCGATCCGGGTCGACTTCCAGGCCCTGGTGGAGGAGCTGGGTGAGGACTGGGTGATCGTGGTCCGCGCCCACTACTACGACCGCTTCACGGTGCCGCCGCAGCTCGGCCATGTGCTGCGCGACGGGTCGGGCTTCGCGGACGTCAACGACCTGGTGCTGGCGTCCGACGCCCTGCTGACGGACTACTCCTCGCTAATGTTCGACTACGCCAACACCGGTCGTCCGATCCTGCTCTACACGGACGACTACGAGGCGTACCGCACCAGCGAGCGCGGCACCTACTACGACCTGGAGCAGATCGCCCCGGGGCCGATGCTCTCCACCACGGGGGAGCTGGCGGAGGCGCTGCGCGACCTGGAGGGCACGGCCGGCCGGTACGCCGACCGCTATGCCCGCTTCCAGGAGATGTTCTGCTCGTACGAGACGGGCCAGGCGAGCAAGTTGGTAGTGGACGCGTTCTTCGAGGGCGGCAGTGATGAGTAGCGCCGGCAGGCCGGCGGTCGGCGCCCCCGACCGTCCGCGCAACATCTTCTTCGTCGGGATCGACGTGGACTCCATGGGCGGCTCCCAGCGGGTGCTGCACACCCTGGCCCAGGGCATGGGCGAGCGGGGCCACCAGGTCGAGCTGATCGGCATCCGGCCCAGCCCGGAGCCCTTCCGCTACCACGCGAACCCCGTCTACCGGCACACCACCCTCTACTCGGAGCCCCCGCAGCCGGCCTGGCATCCGCGCACCCTGGGCGAGCAGATCAGCCCCGCCCGGCGGATCGAGGCCCGGCAGGCGCGGTCGGACCGCGAGCAGGCACGGGTGAAGCTCACCGAGCGGCTCAGCCGGATGCGCGACGGCTACCTGGTCATAGGGTCACCGTGGGCCGCCGACTGGATCCTCAGCCTGGACTGGCAGCACCTGCGCGGCATCGGCCAGTACCACGAGTCGTTTCTGCAGGCCCGCACCTCGGCCAACCTCGGCCTGATCAAGCGTCACTACGCGCTGCTGGACAAGACGCTGGTGCTGAGCGAGGGCGACGCGGTGGAGTTCCGCAACGAGCGGCTGCCCAATGTGTCGGTGATGCCCAACCCGCTGCCCTTCCACCCGGACGAGGCCGCCCCGCTGGACACCCTGCGAATCGGTGCGGTGGGCCGGCTGGACCCGGTGAAGCGCCTGGACCGCCTGGTCGAGGCGTTCGCCGCGGCCGCCGCCGACCGCCCCGGCTGGGAGCTCCACCTCTTCGGCGAGGGACCCCTGGAGGGCGGGCTGCGCGCCCAGGCCGTCCGGCTGGGCGTCGCCGACCGGGTCGTCTTCCGGGGCACCGCGTCCGACATGGCGGCGGCCTACCGCGAGCTCTCCCTGGTGGCCCTCACCAGTGAGCGGGAGGGCCGCCCGATGGCCCTGGCCGAGGGATCGGCCTGCGGCGTCCCCTGTGTCTCCTTCGACGTCTCCGGCGGGGTGCGGGAGCTGGTCGCCGACGGCCGCACCGGCACCCTGGTGCAGCCCGGCGACGTACCGGCCTTCGCCGCCGCCCTCGGCACGCTGATGGACGACCGGGAGCTGCGCCTGCGGTACGGCGCCGCCGCCCGTGAGCATGTGGCGGGGCTCTCCCTGCCGGCGGTGCTGGACCGCTGGGAGGAGCTCTTCCACGAGATCGACCGCTGACGGCGGACCGCACGACGACGGAAGGGGCCCCACCCGGTACGCCGGTGGGGCCCCTTCCCGGTTCGCCGGGGTGGGGCCGCCCGGCCCCGGGGGTCATCCCGTCACGGAGACGTGGTGCACGGGGGAGAGGGCCGAGCCGGACCACTTGTCGCCGGAGAAGTACCAGGCGTAGCTGCCCGAGCGGGTCGGGGTGACCGTGGTCTCCAGCACTCCGGAGATGTTGGGGGCCACCGTGCGCACGGTGGTCCAGGTGTCGGAGCCGTCGGGCCGGAACTGCAGCTGCACCTGGACGTCTCCGTAGCCGAAGTAGCGCCCGTTGTCCCAGGAGGCGCGCGCGAACCAGCCCGTCAGACGGAGCGGTGCGCCCTTCGCCGCGGGCGGCGGGGGCGGCGAGCTGAGCAGGGCGGCCCGCTTGACGGAGAAGCCGCCGAGGGTGCCGCCGCGGAAGGCGTCGCCGTCGTTGGCGTTGACCTGCGCGTCGACGAACCAGGTGCCGGCCTCGTCGTTCCACACCTGGTGCTGGGGGACGCTCACCGAGGCGGTTCCGGTGCAGACGGAGGTGGTGGGGGAGGAGCGCAGTGCCCGGCAGTGCATCGGGGACATCTTGAGGATGCCGTACTTGGGTCCCCACACGCCGACCGGGGAGACCGACCTGATGCCGGAGTCGTCGCTGGCGGTGACGGAGACGCTGAACGTGGCCCGCTGGTTGACGCCGAGGACCAGGGACCGGCCCTCGTTCACCTCCACCGAGGTGATGCGGATGTCGCCGTGCGAGGGGCTGGTGGCGATCGACGGCGCCGCGACGGCCGCGGCGGCGACGACTCCCGCGACGGCGAGGAGAACGGATCGTCTGCGCATGGTGCTCCCAGTATCCCCCACGCTGTGTCCGCCACGCTGTGTCCCCCGAGCCCTGAGCGCTACCGGCGGCCGCCGGCGGGGCGGGCGGCGGACAGGGCGGAGAGGTCCACCCGGATCAGCCGCTCCCCGTGGGGACCGGTGGCGACCTGGGTGTAGACGCGGCTGCGGGGCACGGGGCCTGCTCCGGCCGACTTGATCAGCCAGCCCACGTGGTACCGCAGCAGGATGGCCCGGCCCTGCGCGGCGGTGGTGCGGGTGCCGAAGAAGGTGTCGGTGTCCCTCCAGCGCTGCCGCTCGTCAGGGAGGAAGAAGTCCGGGTAGGCCGGGGCGACGGTGGTGGCCCCGTAGGCCGGTGCCATGCGGAGCGCGTAGTAGTCCCGCGTCAGAATGACATCGCCGTAGTGGACATAGGGCGTGATCCAGGAGTAGTCGCCGAATGTGGCGATGCTCTGGATATGCCACTTCTTGGCCAGGTTTTTGTACTGCGGAAAGGCGTAGGTCGCGACTCCGACCTGGGCCCACAGGCCCACCGCCAGCGCCCCGGCGGTCACCGCGACGGCGACCCGGCGCAGCCGGCCCGCGTCCAGTGCGGTGATCTCCACGGCCACCGCCAGCTGCGCGGGGAGGGCCACCCCCGGCCAGACCCGGCCCCATGACCAGTGGCCCAGCAGGCCGCCCGCGGCGAAGACGGCCGCGCACGCCAGGAAGGTCAGCACCAGGGGGTCCAGGAAGCGGGTGCGGCGGGCGCGTACGGCCAGCGCGGGCAGCGCCAGCAGCAGGAGCCCGTAGCGGGACAGCAGGTCCCGGTAGAGCGGCCGGTGGATGGCGGCGAGGTCGCCACCCTCAGCCGCCAGCTGCCAGAAGTCGTAGTAGGGCCAGAAGGTGAGCACCGCCGTCATCACCAGGGCGCCGACCGCCAGATTGCGGAGCGCGCGCGGGGACCGGGTGGTGGGGGCGGCGACCGCGATCGCCAGCGCGCCCAGCACGGCGATGGCGCCGGTGAACTGGTGCACCAGCAGCACCACGGCCGCCAGCAGCCCGAGCCCGGTGCAGGGCAGCACCCGCCAGCCCGCCCTGGCCTCCTGCTGCAGCCACGCCCACAGGTTGAGGGTGAGCCCCAGCGCGAAGGTGCTGGGGTAGGAGACGGTGAGGGTGAGCGAGGTGAAGGAGATCCATCCGCTCCAGGCGAAGAGGTGCCATCCCCACAGCAGCACGATCAACGGCAGCGCCAGGACCGGCGCCCAGCGGTGGCCGGTGAGCGTGCGGACGAAGTGGTACACGCCGGTCACCAGCAGCACGCAGGCGGCGACCGCGGCCAGGGAGAGCACCGTGAAGGTGTTCCACCCGGTGATCCTGGCCAGCGCCCCCAGCAGCAGCATCCAGGGGGAGTAGTAGGGGCTGGGGGTGTCCTCGGCGATCAGCGGGTTGGCGGGGCCGGCGAGGTCGGTGCGCAGCCGCTCGATCACCGCGGCGTGCAGCCCCTGGTCGCCCGACCAGGGAAGTTTGATGCAGAGCGGCAGTATCACCAGCAGGGCGAGCACGGCGAAGGGCGTGTACGGCAGCGGGAGCCGCAGTCTGCGGAGGTGTCCCATGAGCCGCTCCGGCAGGCCGGGGCCGGTGCCGGAGGGGCCGTCACCGCCACCGCCGCTGCCGCCGCTGTCCGTCCGTGCCGCTGTCGAGGATTTCTGGGCCATCTGTCGCATCCGCCGGGACTGGTGGGAGTTGTCCCGAGCAGGCTACCGACTGCTCAGCCGCGGACCGGAGCGGACAGCCGGGGTTCGACCAGCCGGCGCAGCAGCCGGCGCACCGGAGCGGTCATCAGCAGGGTGGCGACGGCGATGGCCGCCACGGTCACGGCCAGCTCGCCGAGGGGGTTGTGCCGGCTGTCGTACCAGCCCCGGTACTCCGCCAGTTTCACCAGCATGGGGTGGAGCAGATAGGCGTACATGGTGCGGGTGCCCAGCGCGGTGAACCAGGTGGCGCGGGTGGGGACCAGGGCCAGGAAGGACGCGCCGGCCAGCAGTGCGCAGAGCAGCAGGGCGGTGTGCAGCAGCAGGTAGTGCGGCAGGGTGGAGTGCAGCTGCTGGTAACCGCGGTCCCAGTTCAGCCAGTTGAGGTTGTCCACATGGGGGACCACGGCGTACGTCCCGGCCGCGAGCCCCACCAGGACCACGGCCGCGGCGATGCGCAGCGGGCGGGTGCGCAGTCGCTCGAAGTGCTCGGGCCGCAGCTGCAGGCCGAGGACGAAGAAGGGGAGGAACTGCAGCACCCGGCCGAAGGAGAGGATGTCGCCGTTGTCGGTGGTCCCGGAGAGGTAGGAGACCAGCACGGCCACCGCGAAGGGCCACTTGACGGCCCGCCACAGCGGGGTGCTCAGCCGCCAGAGGAAGAGGGCGACCAGGAACCAGGCCGCGTACCAGGGGCTCAGCAGGCTGATGTCCACATGGCGCTGGCCCAGCACCTGGCTGCGGAAGAGGCTGTAGATGCACTCGAAGACGACATAGGGCACCAGCACCCCGCCGACCAGCCGGGCCGTCTGGTCGGGGCGGGCGGTGAAGCCGCGGGAGAAGTAGCCGGACAGCAGGATGAAGGCCGGCATGTGGAAGAGGTAGACCCAGCTGTAGGCCGCCTTCACGGCGACGCTGTCCTGGCCCAGATGCGAGGCCGACCAGGTGTGACCGAGCACCACCAGCACCAGGAGCAGGTACTTCGCATTGTCGAAGTAGGGGTCACGCGCCGTGCGCCGCGGGGCGGTGGACGGCGCGTGACCCCTACTT
>NZ_LIQR01000255.1 GCF_001418575.1 Peterkaempfera griseoplana | reverse complement strand
GTCCGGAGGGCCCGGGCGGACCCAGGGGGCTGAACCGCCCGGGCGGACCGGACCGTTCGGCCGGTCCGGACCTGCCCCCGGTCGACGAGCGGACCCGGGAGATCCTCCGGCTGATGGCCACCGGCCTGAAGGACGACTCCATCGCCCGGGTGCTGAAGGTGAGCCGCCGCACCGTGCAGAAGCACGTCACCGACGCGGGCAACGCGCTGGGCGCGAAGACCCGCTTCCAGATCGCCCTGCGGGCGGCGGCTCGGGGCTGGCTGGGACCGGAGCACGGGACGGACGGCTGAGGGCCCCGGGCCCGTCGTCCGTGCACGCCCCCGGCGGTCACGGGACACCGCCGGTCAGGGTGGCCGCAGGTCGGCGTCCGTTCGGCGGCGCCGCTCCCCCTCGGGGTGATCCTGCCGGAGGGGCCGGCGGTGGACCGGGTCCCCGCACCCGGTGGGCGCGGCGGACATGTCGCCGCCCCGCCCCCGAGCGCGCCGAACCGCGGTTCCCCGCGCCCTGCCTGATCCTGGGGAGAGGCGGACGCCGGGCTCCACGGCGTCTGCGCCCGGACGGCACCAGCACACTCGACGAGGTGTCCGATGCAGGTAGGACTGCATGCGCTCGGCATCGGCGACGGTGCCCGCCCGGAGGTCATCCGGGCGGTGGCGGGCGCCGCCGAGGCACACGGCTTCGCGACCCTGTGGTCGGGCGAGCATGTGGTGCTGGTGGACGCCCCGGCGTCCCGGTATCCGTACTCCGCCGACGGACGGATCGCCGTGCCTGCCGACGCGGACTGGCTGGACCCCCTGCTCACCCTGACCTGTGCCGCGGCGGCGACCAGCCGGATCTCCCTGGCCACCGGTGTGCTCCTGCTCCCCGAGCACAACCCGGTCGTCCTCGCCAAGCAGGCCGCCACCCTGGACGTCCTCTCCGCCGGGCGGCTCACCCTGGGCGTCGGTATCGGCTGGTCGGAGGAGGAGTTCAGGGCGCTGGGCGTCCCGTTCGCCCACCGGGGCCGACGCACGGCCGAGTACGTCGCCGCCCTGCGCACCCTCTGGTCCGACGACGTGGCGTCCTTCGACGGGGAGTTCACCCGCTTCCACGCCGTCCGGGTCAACCCCAAGCCGCTGCGCGACCGCAGGATCCCGGTCGTCGTCGGGGGGAACAGCGACGCGGCCCTCCGCAGGGTCGCCGCCTTCGGCGACGGCTGGTACGGGTTCAACCTCACCGCCTCCGCCGTCGCCGAGCGGGTCGCGGCCCTCGCCGCCCACTGCGAACGGCACGGCCGCACGCTGCGGGAGCTCACCGTCGCCGTCTCACTGAGCGACGGCAGCCCCGGACTGCTCCCCCGTCTGGCCGGCATCGGCGTGACCGAACTGGTCGTGGTGGCGGCGCCGCCGTCGACACCCGACGAGGCCGCACGCTGGGTCGCGGACCTCGCCGATCGCTGGATCACCGATCACCCGTGAGCCCTGGCCCGCTCGTCCGGGTCCGCTCGTCCGGGTCCGCTCGTCCGGGGGTCGCCACCGGGGGCGGCGGCTTCAGCGCAGGACGAAGGCCCTGGCGGCCTGGAGCTCCCGCTGGGCGGCCTTCTCGGCCGCCTCCAGGAAGGCGTACGCGTCCTCACCGACCGGCACCCGTGTCGGTGTGTCAGCCGACGCGACCAGCCGCAGGACATGGGAGGCGAACGTCTCGGGCCGCCCCAGGTCCGGGTTGTCCTCCATACCGCGCATGCCCTCCCGCATCGGCCTGGTGACCTCCGCGTAGGCGGGGATGCGTACGGCCGCCTCGGTCAGGGCCGCACCGTAGCGCGTGGCGAACTGGCTCGGCTCGACGACGGTCACCCGGACCCCGAACCCCGCGGCCTCGACGGCCAGGGCCTGACTCATCCCCTCCAGGGCGTACTTGCCCGCCACATAGGCGGAGAGACCCGGGAACGCCATCCGGCCGGCCAGCGAGGACACATTGACGATGTGCCCGGCGCCCTGCCGCCGCATCGACGGGAGAACCAGCCTGGCCAGCCGCCACGGAGCCACCACCAGCAGATCCAGCTGGACCCGCAGCTCCTCGTCGGACACCTCCTCCACCGTGCCCAGCAGTCCCGTCGCCGCGTTGTTCACCAGGACGTCCACCCCGCCCAGACAACCGACCGTGTAGGCCACCGCGGCCTCGCACTGCGCCGGGTCGCACACGTCCAGGGGCACCGTCGTCACCTGGTCCGGATAGCTGCGCGCCAGGTCCTCGACATCGGCCGGCCTGCGCGCGGAGGCGACCACCAGGTCCCCCGACTGCGCCGCGGCGGCGGCCAGGGCGCGTCCCAGCCCCGACGAGCACCCGGTGATCAGCCATCGCCGTGCCATGCTTCCCCCTGATCGGCCTGAGCGGATCGATGTGCGCCGATCGTGGCAGAGCCGGCCCGCGTCCACACCGGCGCAAGGGGCGTACTCACGGGGCGCACATCGTCACGGGGGCACGGAGGGCGAAGACCGGGGGCTGCCGGCGAGTTCGGGTGGTGCCGGTCCGGCCGCCTCGGCCGGGCACGGCGCCCTCCTGCCCCGGAACAGGGCGCTGACCCGGCTCCACGGCCGACCCGGCTCGGTGAGCATGTCGACTCATCGATAGCCTTGGTCCTCATGATGCGCCCCTGGATCCTGCCGGCAGTGCTGATGTTCTGCGGAACGGTCGCTGCGACCGGGCCGGTTGTGGGCGGGCACCCCGGCTCGGCCGCGGCACTCCTGGTGGTGTTCGTGCTGCTCGCGGTGGTGCACTCGCCGCTGGTCTTCCCGAGGTCCGTCACCGCCCCGGAGGCGCAACGCCGCAGCGCGGCCGACGGACGGCCGGTCGTCTTCTGGCGCCCCGGCTGCTTCTACTGCCTCCGGCTGCGCTTCCGCCTCGGCCGTCACGCCCAGCGGTTGCACTGGGTGGACATCTGGCGTGACCCGGCGGGAGCGGCGGTGGTGAGGGCGGCCAACGACGGCAACGAGACGGTGCCCACCGTCGTCGTCGCGGGCCGGCCGCACGTCAACCCCGAACCCGAGTGGGTACGGAAGCAGCTCTTCCCCTCCTCGTGACCGCCGAGCGCGGCGGCGGACGCTCCGCCGTCCCCCGGCGGGCCGTACAGCGGGTCAGCCGCGGCCGCCCCCGCCGACCTTGCCGCCCTTGCCGCCCTTGCCGCCCTTGTGCAGGAAGCGGCGCAGCCGGGTGAGCGGCCAGGTGTTGATGACGTCGTCCTTGGTGAGCCAGCCGCGCTGGGCGGTGCCGACTCCGTAGCGCACGGCGTCCAAGGCGGGGGTGGAGTGGGCGTCGCTGTTGACGGCGAACTTCACCCCGTGGCGTCTGGCCCGCAGGATGTGCTCGTCGCACAGGTCGAGCCGGTCGGGCTGGGCGTTGACCTCCAGTGCGGTGCCGGTGCGGGCGCAGGCGGCGAAGAACGCGTCGAGGTCGGCGTCGACGCCCGGGCGCCTGCCGATGATGCGGGTGGTGGGGTGCCCGATGATGTTGACGCAAGGGTGCTCACAGGCCCGGATCAGACGGCGGGTCATGGCCTCGGCGGGCTGGTTGAAGTGGGAGTGGACGGACGCCACGCACAGGTCGAAGCCGCGCAGGAACTCCTCCGGCCAGTCCACCCCGCCGTCGGGGCCGATGTTGAGTTCGGTGCCGTGCAGCAGCCGCATCCGGCGGTGTCGGCCGTCCAGGGCCCGGAGTTGCTCCCGCTGGGCGAGCATCTTCGCGTCGGTCATCCGCTGCATGGCGAGGTCGGGGGCGTGGTCGGTGACGGCGAAGTAGGCGTAGCCGCGGGCCGCGGCGGCCTCCACCATCTGCTCCAGCGTCGCCAGGCCGTCGGTGAGGTCGGTGTGGGAGTGCAGGTCGCCGCGCAGGTCGTCCTCGGTGACCAGGTCGGGAAGCTCCCCCTTCAGTCCGGCGGCGACCTCGCCGCGGTCCTCGCGCAGCGTCGGCGGGATCCAGGGCAGGCCGAGCCTGGCGTAGACGTCCTCCTCGGTCCTGGACACCAGCAGGTCACCGCTCTCGGTGTCGAACAGGCCGTACTCGGAGAGTTTGAGCTTGTGGCGCACGGCCAGCTCGCGGGTGCGGATGTTGTGGGCCTTGGATCCGGTGAAGTACTGCAGCCCCGCGCCCCAGGACTCGGGAGGAACCACCCTCAGGTCGACCTGGAGGCCCTTGGTGGTCCGGATCGAGGTCTTCTTGGCGCCGCCCACCACGAGTTCGGCGACCTGGGGCAGCTCGGTGAAGGCCCGCATGAACGGCTCGGCGTCGAGGGCGGCGACCAGGACGTCGACGTCCCCGATGGTCTCCCGCATCCGCCGCAGCGAACCGGCGTAGGTGCATCCCTCACAGCCGGCCACCTGGGAGAGCGCCGCGACGATCTCCTCGGCGACCTCCATCGCCGCGTCGATCGGCACCCGTCCGCCGGACGCCTGCAGCAGCTCGATGCCGTGCAGGATGTTCTCCTCGGTCCTGGGGCCGAACCCCTTCAGTCCGCGCAGCCGCTCCTGCCGGATCGCGTCGCTGAGCTCGGCGACGGTGGAGATGCCCAGCTCCTCGTGGAGCGTCATGGCCTTGTGCGGGCCGAGGGTGGGGATGGCCAGCAGTTCCCGCACCCCGGCGGGGATCTGCTCGCGTACCTCCTCGACGGCGGGCAGCCGGCCTGTCGCCAGGTACTCGGCGACCTTCTCCGCGATGGACTTCCCGACGTTGGGGATCTCGCGGAGGCCTTTGACGTCGAGGTCTGCGACATCGGTAGGGTGGCTGCCGAGGGCGCGCGCGGCCTTCTCGTAGGCACGCGCCCTGAACGCGTCCCCACCGGTGATCAGCAGCAGGTCGGCGTACTCCTGGAGCAGCGCCTCGACCTCCTTGTTGCGCCGGGCCACATACACCAGTCTGAGGGAGGGGGCCGGTCGGTGCCGCTCGGCGGCGAGGCGATTTCTCCGTCGTACGGGCACGAGCGGTCCGGTCCGCAGCACCATCGCTCCCAGCAGAACCTGATCGTTCCCGAGCACCACGGAGACCCCGCATGCTGAGCAGTGCCCTGCCCGAGACGGGTGCCTCCCCGGAACCGGACCGCAGTCCCTGGGCCGGACGACTGCGCCGGTTCGGGTACGCGGCGCCGCGCCGTGCGGACACCCGCGCGCGTCTGGTCCCGCCCTTCCCCGAACCGGGGACCCGCCTGTGGGACGCCCTGGGGCTCGGCCCGGCGGCGGCGCACCGGGCCGCCAGGTGCACGGGCTGGCTCGGCCCGCTCCTGGTCACGCTCTTCGCGGGGGTCACCCGTTTCTGGCACCTCGCCCACCCCCACGCCCTCGTCTTCGACGAGACGTACTACGCCAAGGACGCCTGGTCGCTGCTGACCCTCGGCTACGAGGGCACCTGGCCGGACCGCGCCGTCGCCGACCCGCAGGTCCTGGGCACCCCCCAGGTGATCCCGCTCTCCGACACCGGGTCCTTCCTGGCCCACCCGCCCATGGGCAAGTGGATGATCGCACCGGGCGAGTGGCTCTTCGGCCTGAATCCGCTCGGGTGGCGCTTCATGGCCGCGGTGGTGGGCACCCTGTCGGTGCTGATGCTCTGCCGGATCGGCCGGCGTCTGTTCCGCTCCACGGCGCTGGGCTGCCTGGCCGGGGCGCTGATGGCCGCGGACGGCCTGCAGTATGTGATGAGCCGCGTGGCGCTGCTCGACATCTTCGTCATGTTCTTCGTGCTGGCGGCGTTCGGGTGCCTGCTGGTCGACCGGGACCGGGCACGGGCCCGGCTCGCGGCGGCCCTGCCGGTGGACGAGGAGGGCTTCGCCGGTCCGGACCCCGCCACGGCGGACCGTGCCGGGACCGGACCACGGCCGTGGCGGGTGGGAGCCGGGCTGCTGCTGGGCCTGGCGGCCGCCACCAAGTGGAACGGCCTCTACTTCCTGGCCTTCTTCGCCGTGCTGACCGTCCTGTGGGACGTCGGCTCCCGGCGCCTGGCCGGGGCCCGCCGCCCCTGCCTGGCGGTGCTGCGCAGGGATCTGGGCTGGTCGGCGCTGTCGCTGCTGCCGACCGCGACCGCCGCCTACCTGGTGACCTGGACCGGCTGGTTCGCGTCCGACAAGGGCTACGGCCGGCATTGGGCCGACCACCGCGGCGGCACCTGGTCCTGGATACCCGCGACCCTCCGCAGCTTCTGGCACTACGAGTACCAGGTCTACCAGTTCAACATAGGGCTGCACTCACCCCACCGGTACCAGTCCAACCCGTGGAGCTGGCTGGTCCTCGGCCGCCCGGTCCTGCAGTACTACGAGTCGCCGAAGGCCGGGGAACAGGGCTGCCACGCCCCGGCCGGCTGCGTGCAGACCGTCCTCGCCCTGGGCACACCGCTGCTGTGGTGGTCGGGGTGCTGTGCGCTGGTGTATCTGCTCTACCGCTGGGCGCTGCGCCGGGACTGGCGCGCGGGCGCCGTGCTGTGCGCGGTCGGCGCCGGCTACCTGCCCTGGTTCCACTACCAGGACCGCACCGTCTTCTCCTTCTACGCGGTCGCTTTCGCGCCGTTCCTCTGCCTCGCGGTGGCGATGACGGTGGGGGCGATGTCCGGCCCGCCGGGGGCGAGCCGGACGAGGCGCATCCAGGGCACGGCGGCCGCGGGCGTCCTGGTGCTGCTGATCATGCTCAACTTCGGCTACTTCCTCCCCGTCTACACGGGCGACACCATCCCGTACTCCGCCTGGAACGCCCGCATGTGGTTCACCGGCTGGATCTGAGCGCCGCCCCCGAGGGCTTGTCTGACAATTCGCGCCAGGCGGGAAGTGTCAGACAAGCCCTCGGCCCCGGACCGGCCGCGGCGTGAGCAGGCGGCACTCATGTGCACCCGTCCCCGGTCTCGGCGAGTGGCCCGGGCCTCCGTGGGCGCGCCGCGCTCAGTTGAGGTCGCGGTGAACCGCCCGGGCCACGCGCTCGATGGTGCCGATGCCGTAGTCCATGGTGGCGTTCCCGTGGGTCAGCACGACCAGACGGTAGGTGCTGCCGCCGCGGGCGAAGTCACCGAGGCTGTGAACCCGCCAGCCGAGCGTGGACCGCGACAGCCAGCCGTTCTTCACCCGCACGGTCACGCCCGCGGGGGCGCCGGCCGGTGTGCCCCAGCGCTGCGACGGTACGACGGCCGCCATCTGCTTCAGCGCGTACGACTGGGAGGCCGGCGTGAGCACGCTGTTGGGCGAGTCGAGCAGGGCGAGCAGCTTGAGCTCGTCGCGGGCCGTGATCCGGGTCAGGCCCCAGTGTCCATCCGGGTCCAGGGTGGTCTCGGTCATTCCCGCCAGCGTCAGGAAGGCCCGAACCCGGGCGCTGCCCAGCGACGTCCACAGCGCCGTGGTCGAGTCGTTGTCCGACTGGGTGATCATGGCGGTGATCAGTCGCTGCTCGTTCGCGGTCAGGGCCCGGTGCTGCTCCTGCGCCCGCCGCAGCGTGGTGGCCAGCACGGTCACCTTGACGGTGCTGGCTGAGTCGAAGTGGCGGTCGTACCCCAGCGAGCACCCGGTGCCGGTGCGGCGGTCGTACAGGGCCACGGACACCGTGCCGGACCGTCCCGACAGCGCCGCGTCGATGTCCTTGGACAGCTTGGCGGCCAGCGCCGGTGCGGTGCGCGAGGCGCACACCGGCCCGGTGGCGGCCTCGGCGGACGGCGCGAGGCCGGCCAGCGGCAGCAGGGCGAGAGCGAGGGCGAGCGGCGCGGTCCGGCGCGTCGCCCTGGATATGAAGGAGCGCACAGGCAGGGCTTTCGGGGAGGAGCAGTGGGCAGGGCACACCGGTCGCCGTGGCCGTGGGGCATATGCGAACGATGTACGGGATCTTGCCGAAAGCCTCCAGGGTGAATATCTCGAGTTGATTTCCCTGGGAAAACGGTTCGCTTCCGAACCGTTGGGCCGTCCCCTGCGCCAGGGAGGAACGCACCGGCGAGCACACGGCCGCCCGACCGGCCCGCCGGGGCGCCCGGACCTCTGCCGCACGGCGCTCTGCGCGGTGTGCGGCAGCGGGGATCAGCCGTCACGAGCGCCGGGCCTCCGGTGAAGAGCCGAGGCCGACGCCGGCGGTCCCCTGCAGCTCACGGCGGGCACGACGTCTGCCGCAGTGGTTGGGACGCATTCACAAGACGCATGGTCAACGACCGGACCCAGGCGATGGCCGGCGTTCAGCGGTCCGGCCCGGCCGGCGTCCCGGACCGCCGCCCGACACCGCTCCGGCAGCGTGCGCGAACTCCCCCTGCCCAGGGCCTGGGTGCGACGGTTCCGGCCCCGGGCCGCCGTACGGTCCGGATGTGATCACCGCTGTGAAAACACGCTGGCGGCCCCGGCCCCTCGCAGACCAGCATGGAGCGCATGACTGACCAACTGGAGCGATGGAGCCAGGCGACCGTCCACCCCGACATGTGGGTGGACCCGGACGACGACCCCCGGGACAACCAGGGACCCAGCCCGGACGGCGAGCTGCCGACGCTGGAGGACTACCTGGCGGGTTACCGCATGACCCTGCGGATGAAGTGCGAGGGCCTGGACGCCGAGCAGCTGTCCCGCCGGTCCGTCCCGCCGTCCACGATGTCGCTGCTCGGCCTCCTCCGGCACCTGGCCGAGGTGGAGCGGGACTGGCGCAACTGGATCAGCGACGGGGATCCGCTGCCGAAGCTGTACGGCCCCCGGGACTCGGACTTCGACGGGGCGGTCGCCGAGCAGAGCGTGGTCGACGGCGCGTACGCCGATCTGGCGCGCGAGCAGGCCGCCACCGACGCCGCGCTGGCCGAGCACGCGGACCTGGGCAAGCGTCTGGGGAGGCAGGGGATCTCGGTCAGGGAGCTGCTGGTGCACCGGGTCGAGGAGTACGCCCGGCACTGCGGGCACGCCGATCTGCTGCGCGAGTGCATCGACGGGAGGGTCGGCCAGTGAGCGCCGCCCGGCGGCCCGGCCCGCAGCGCCGGGCCGTCGGGCGGGCGCCCGGAGCGTGACGGATGCCTGCGTGAGCAGGCTCCTTCGGCACTACGCACGCACCCTTACGCCGCCGCGTCGCCCGTGACCGACTCCCCGGCCCGGTCGGTCGTGGCGGTGCCCCGGGGCGAGGAGGCCGACTCGCGTCGCCGACCCCCGAGCCACACGTCAGTGCAGGTCGCAGGAGGTTGTAGGATGACCGGGCAGCAGGACGGGCGGCAAGGAGCGGAGCAGCGGTGAACGCCATGAGTGGGGGCCTGCACGCGGCAGGACGCCGCTCGCTGGTGGACGCCGCCATCGACCAGCTGCGGGAGCAGCTCCTCTCCGGCGCCTGGCAGGTGGGCGACCGCATCCCCACCGAACATGAACTGGCCGAGAGCCTCCAGGTTGGCCGGAACACCGTCCGCGAAGCGGTCCGGGTGCTGGTGCACGCCGGGATGCTGGCCTCCCGGCAGGGCGAGGGCACCTTCGTCCGCTCCACCACCGACCCGGCGTCCGTACTGCGCGGCGTGCAGCGCTCGGGCGTCCGCGACGTCCTGGAGGTGCGGCGCGCACTGGAGGTCGAGGCCGCCCGACTCGCGGCCGTCCGCCACACCCCCGCGGACCTCGCCCGGATGCATACGGCCCTCGCCGCCGAGGCCGCGGTGCTGGCCACCCATGCGGAACGGTCGGGACGCGCCGCCACGGTCGAGCACGACCTGGAGTTCCACACGGCACTGGTGGAAGCCACGCACAATCCGGCGCTCATCGAGGTGTACGGCTACTTCAGCGCCTCGGTCAGGGAGGCCATGCAGGCCGCGTTCGGCGACCACGGCATGCCCGAGGTCGCGGTCCCGACCCATGCGGCCCTGGTGGACGCGGTGGAGAGCGGCGACCCCGACCGGGCCGAGGCCGCCTGCCGGGCGCTGCTCGCAGAGCCGACCGCCGCGGTGGAGCAGCTGCTCGCGGAGAACGCGGCGCGCAAGTAGGGACCGACAGCCCCTCCGTGACTCCCCCGGGC
>NZ_LIQR01000254.1 GCF_001418575.1 Peterkaempfera griseoplana | reverse complement strand
CCCCAGTCGTCCCCGCCCCAGTCCTTGCCGGAGTCCTTGCCCTGCACAGCGGACTGCCCGGACTTTCCGGGCTCCCAGGTGTCCGCGTGGGCGGCAGGAGTGGCGAAGGCGAGGGCGGCTGCGCTCAGCGCGGCGCCGGCGACAAACGTTCGTGCACGCATGGCGATGACCTTCCAGCGCCTCCTACGATCGGTGACAGGACGTCAACTCAGGGGAATCGCGGAGACACCACGATCACCGTCGGTCACCGATGGCGATCACGCCAGCCGACAGTCGCAATCGGGTGAGATGATGATTCTTTCGGCCGAATCGACGACCCCTCAGGACATTCGAACAGAGCGTTCGAGCAGGTCGGAGGGGGTGTGCCGGGATGCCGACAGGCCCCGCCCGGAACTCCGGGCGGGGCCTGTCTGACGGTCTGTCGGGATCAGTCCCGGCGGAAGGCGAGCACCACATTGTGACCGCCGAAACCGAAGGAGTTGTTGAGCGCCGCGATCGGGCCCTCGGGCAGCTCCCGGGGGTCCAGACGCACGATGTCGGCGTCCACCTCGTCGTCCAGGTCGTCGACGTTGATCGTCGGCGGCGCGGTGCGGTTGTGGAGCGCCAGCACCGTGGCCACGGTCTCGATGCCGCCGGCGCCGCCCAGCAGGTGGCCGGTCATCGACTTGGTGGCGNNGGGTGGAGGTGGCGTGCGCATTGACGTGCACCACGGACGCCCGGTCCAGCCCGGTGGACTCCAGCAGGTTGGTGAGCGCGGCGGAGATGCCACGGCCGGAGGGTTCCGGCTGCGCGATGTGGTGGGCGTCGGAGGAGAGTCCCTGGCCGACGGCCTCGCAGTAGACGCGGGCACCACGGGCCGCGGCGTGCTCCGCGGACTCCAGGACGACCACACCGGCGCCCTCGCCCAGCACAAAGCCGTCCCGGGCCTTGTCATAGGGGCGGGAGGCGCGCTGCGGCTCCTCGTTGTTCTTGGACATCGCCATCATGTTGGCGAAGGCCACGATCGGCAGCGGGTGGATCGCCGCCTCGGTACCGCCCGCCACCACGATGTCGGCACGGCCGGTACGGATCATCTCGATCGCGTAGCCGATGGCCTCGGCGCCCGAGGCGCAGGCGCTCACCGGGGTGTGGACACCGGCGCGGGCGCCGATCTCCAGCCCGACGTTGGCCGCCGGGCTGTTGGGCATCAGCATGGGCACGGTGTGCGGGGAGACGCGGCGGACGCCCTTCTCCTTGAGCACGTCGTACTGGTCGAGCAGGGTGGTGACGCCGCCGATGCCGGAGGCGACCACCGCACCCAGGCGGTCCGGGTCGATCCCGGCCGACTCCTCGGTCGCCGGGGCGTCGAAGCCTGCGTCCGCCCAGGCCTCCCGGGCGGCGATCAGGGCGAACTGCGCCGAGCGGTCCAGCTTGCGGGCCAGCGGCCGCGGCAGGACCTCTCCGGGCTCGACGGCTGCCCGTGCGGCGATCCGCACGGGCAGCTCGGCAGCCCACTCCTCCTCGAGGAGCCGCACGCCGGAGCGTCCGGCCAGCAGTCCCTCCCACGTCGACGCGGCATCCGCGCCCAGCGGCGTGAAGGCGCCGATACCTGTGACAACCACGGTGGTTCGGGTGTCAGTAGTCACTGGTCTCTTACTCCCACGTGTTCAGCGTGCGAGGCGGCGCTGGTGCCGAGGGGACGCCGGCATGCGCGTCGGCCTGACAGGAACTCAGGTGCCCCGAGGTCGGTTGGTGTGTCAGCTGTTGTCGATGATGTACGCGACGGCGTCGCCGACGGTCTTGAGGTTCTTCACCTCGTCGTCCGGGATCTTGACGTCGAAACGCTCCTCGGCGGCGACGACGACCTCGACCATGGACAGCGAGTCGACGTCCAGGTCGTCGGTGAAGGACTTGTCCAGCTCGACGTCCTCGGTCGGGATGCCGGCGATCTCGTTGACGATCTCGGCGAGACCTTCCAGGACCTCGTCCTTGGTAGCCATTGCGGCGCTCCTATCAGGGGGTGTGTTGTTGTGCTGCGTCGTGCCCGGGATGGGCACAGGTATTGACTTACGGGAGAGTAACGACTGTGGCCGCGTAGACCAGACCCGCCCCGAACCCGATGACCAGGGCCAGATCCCCGCTCTTGGCCTCACCCGAGGCGAGCATCCGCTCCATGGCGAGGGGGATGGACGCCGCCGAGGTGTTGCCCGTCTCGGCGATGTCCCGGGCCACCGGCACCGAGGCGGGCAGCTTCAGTGCCTTGATCATGGCATCCGTGATCCGCATGTTGGCCTGGTGCGGAATGAACGCGCCGAGCTGGTCGGCGGTGATCCCGGCCGCGTCCAGCGCCTGCTGGGCGACCTTGGCCATCTCCCACACGGCCCAGCGGAACACCGTCTGGCCCTCCATGCGCAGCGCGGGCCACTTGACCTCGTCGCCGACGCCGTTGACCGCGTCCTCCTTGCCGAAGGCGGTGTCCCAGGCCTGGGTCTGCGAGATGACGTCCGACTGGGCGCCGTCGGAGCCCCAGACCATCCTGCCGATACCCGGCTCGGTGGCCGGGCCGACGACCGCCGCACCCGCGCCGTCACCGAAGATGAAGGCGGTGGAGCGGTCGGAGGTGTCGGTGAGGTCGCTCAGCCGCTCCACCCCGATCACCAGGACGTACTCGGCGCTGCCGGCGCGGATCATGCCGTCGGCGAGGCTGAGGCCGTAGCCGAAGCCCGCACAGGCGGCGGAGATGTCGAAGGCGGCCGCGGAGCCGCAGCCCAGCCGGTGGGAGATCTCGGTGGCGATCGCGGGGGTCTGCTTGAGGTGCGAGACGGTGGACACCACCACGGCGCCGATCTGCTCGGGCGTGATGCCGGCCTGGGCGATCGCCTTGCCGGCGGCCTGCACCGACATCTCCGAGACGGTCTCCTCCGGGCCCGCCCAGCGGCGCTCGCTGATGCCGCTACGGGTGCGGATCCACTCGTCGGAGGAGTCGATCCACTGCAGCACCTCCTCGTTGGGGATCACCCGGACGGGACGGTAGCCGCCCACGCCGTAGATCCGCGAGAAGTCCGCGCCGCGGCTCGGCCGGATACGCGCAGGGGCGTCAGGGGTCTGGGTCATGCGTTCACGCCTTCCGTCGCGGGAAGCCGGATCGGCTCGCCGTGCTTGGCGACCAGCTCGCGGGCCTTGTCCAGGTCGGCGGGGGTCTTCAGGGCCAGGGTCTCGATGCCCTTGAGGTTGCGCTTGACCAGGTTGGTGAGGGTGCCGGCCGGCGGCACCTCGATCACACAGGTGGCGCCGATCTCCTGCAGCTTCTCCATGACCAGGTCCCAGCGGACCGGGTTGGAGACCTGGGAGACCAGCCGGCTGAGCACCTCGGTGCCCTGGCGCACCACGCCGCCGTCCTGGTTGGAGACATAGGCGGTGGCCGGGTCGGCGACCGGGATGCCGGGGGCGAGCTTCGCCAGGACGTCCACACCGGGCGCCATGTGCCGGGTGTGGAAGGCACCGGCCACGCTCAGCGTCACCAGCCGCACACCGGCCGGCGGGTCGGCCTTGAGCGCCGCGAGCTGCTCCAGGGTGCCGGCCGCGACGATCTGCCCACCGCCGTTGTTGTTGGCCGCGGTGAGGCCGTGCTGCGCCAGCTTGGCGGCGACCTCGTCCGGGTCGCCGCCCAGGACCACGGTCATGCCCGTCTCGGTGACGGCGGCGGCACCGGCCATGGCCAGGCCGCGCTGCCGTACGAAGGCCATGGCGGACTCCGCGCTGAGCACACCGGCGGCGGCCGCGGCGGTGATCTCACCGACGCTGTGGCCCGCCACCGCGCCGACCTGCCCGAAGGCGTCGGCGTCGGGCAGCAGGGCATGGCAGGCGGCCAGGCCGGCGGCGACCAGCAGCGGCTGGGCGACCGCGGTGTCCTTGATCTCCTCGGCGGAGGCCTCGGTGCCGTAGTGCACCAGATCGAGTCCGGCCACGGCGGACCACCAGTGCAGCCGGTCGGCCACACCGTCCACCTCGAGCCAGGGGGCGAGGAAGCCGGGCGTCTGGGCGCCCTGTCCGGGAGCGACGAGTACGAGCACGGAATCAACCCTCTCCTGCCGGACACTCCGGCACGGGTAGACGGCGGTTACCAAGAAACTACATGCGGTTTGTGGGTTCCCTACAGTGGCTTCACCTGTGATCGCCCGACGCGTCCAGACGGCCCAGTGCCAGGGCGATCCGCAGCGTGAAGGCGGAGCGTACGTCGGACGGCGTGTAGCCCGTGACGTCAGTCACACGTCGCAGCCGGTAGCGGACGGTGTTGGGGTGGACGAAGAGCATCCGTGCGGCGCCCTCCAGGGACGAGGCCTGCTCCAGATAGACCGAGAGGGTCTCCAGCAGAGCCGAACCCGCCTCCTCCAACGGGATGTAGATCTCCTCCACCAGCTGACGCCGCGCTGCCTGATCTCCCGCCAGCGCGCGCTCCGGCAAGAGATCGTCCGCCAGCACCGGACGGGGGGCGTCCGGCCAGGCCCCGCACGCCCGCAGCGCCCCCGACGCGGCCTGCGCGGAGCGGGTCGCGGAGAGCAGGTCGCCGACGGTGGGGCCGACCACCACCGGGCCGGGGGCGAACTGCCCGATCAGCGCCCTCGCGGCATGCATGGGATCCATGGACCCGCCGACCACCACCACCAGCCGGCTGCCCAGCACCCCCGTGAGCACATGCAGCCGGGCCCGGCGGGCGGCCCGACGGATCGCCTCCACCACCAGTTCGCTGTCGCCGTCCGGCGCACTGCCCATCACCACCAGCACCTGCGGCGGGGAACCCCAGCCCAGGGCGGCGGCACGGGACAGCACACCCTCGTCGGCGTCGCCGGAGAGCAGCGAGTTGACCACCAGCGCCTCCAGGCGGGCGTCCCAGGCGCCGCGTGCCTCCGCGGCCTGGGCGTACACCTGCGCCGTGGCGAAGGCCAGCTCCCTGGCGTACACCAGCACGGCCTCGCGCAGCCCCGCCTCGTCCCCCGGGGCGGCCAGCTCGTCGATGGCCTCCTCGACCACCTCGATGGAGATCCGGATCATCTCCACCGTCTGCCGCAGGGTGACCGCCCGGGTCAGCTCGCGCGGCGCCGTACCGAAGACATCGGTGGACATCGCCTGCGGTGCCTCGGGGTGGCGGAACCACTCGGTGAAGGCGGCGATCCCGGCCTGTGCCACCAGCCCGATCCAGGAGCGGTGCTCGGGGGGCATCCGGCGGTACCAGGAGAGCGTCTCGTCCATCCGCTGGATCGCGTTGGTGGCGAGCCGCCCCGACGCCTTCTCCAGCCGGCGCAGCGTGGCGGCGTGCCGCTCGGCGGCGAGCCTGCGCTCCATCGAGGTGCCGCGCGGCGACCCGCGCCGGGCGGGCTGGGGGACGGCGGCGTCGCCGCTCCCGGCACCGGCGGAGGACGGGGACGTCGGGTCGGCCTTCACGGCTTTCTTCGCTGCGTTGTTCGCTGAGGCGGCTGGCACAGCACTAGCGTGCCTCACCCGCGGCCGTGCTTTTGCACACGCCCCCGCCCGACAACGGTGGCAACCGTCACATATCCGCAGGTCGCCCCGGAACGGGGCGCCGTTCCCGATATCTTCCGCAGGGCCGTCGCGCCGCCCACCGCCATCCGAACGGAGCCAGCCGTGACCGACCAGTCCCGCCCCCGCGCGGAGGTGCGCCGCGCCGCCGAACGCTACCGGTCCGCCCCGGCGGAGGGTGTCGAGACCCGGCACGCCTTCTCGTTCTCCGGCCACTACGACCCCAGGAACACCCACTTCGGGTCGCTGCTCGCCTGCAACGAGGAACTGCTGGCCCCCGGTGCCGGCTTCGAGCAGCACCGGCACCGCGACGTCGAGATCGTCACCTGGGTGGTCGAGGGCGCGCTCGCCCACCGCGACGACCGCGGCCACGCGGGCGTGGTGCGGCCCGGCATGGTCCAGTACCTCGGCGCCGGTTCGGGGGTCGCCCACACCGAGCGCAACCTCGGCGGCGCCGCCGAGCCGGTGCGGTTCGTGCAGATGTGGCTGCAGCCCGACCGGTTCGACGCCGAGCCCGTGTACGGACTGGCCCGTCCCGCGCCCGACGACCGGGGCGTCGCCCTGCTGGCCTCCGGCATGGAACGCGACGCCGACCGCGGCGCCCTTCGGCTGCGCCGCCGTGACGCCGCACTGCACCATGTCACGGCCGGGCCCTGGCAGCCGCTGCCCCCACTCCCCGACGCGCCCTTCCGCCACCTCCACCTGCTGCGCGGATCGCTGGGCTTCCGCACCGGCGCCGGTCCGCACGGCACCGGCCGGGACCTGCGGCCCGGGGACAGCGCCCGGATCACCGGCAAGGCCCTGGTCGCCCCCACCGCGGGGGAGGACGGCGCCGAACTGCTGCTCTGGGAGATGCACTCCCCGCTGCTGCTCGGCTGAGCGCCGCGTCCGGTCGCCGCGGCGGCCGGTCAGCGGGTCAGCTCGGCCAGTACGGCATCGGTGAAGGGCGGCCAGGCGGCCGCCGCCCAGGGGCCGAAGTCCCGGTCGGTCAGGCAGACGCAGGCCGCACCCGCGGCGGGGTCGACCCAGAGGAAGGTGCCCGACTGCCCGAAGTGGCCGAAGGTCTGCGGCGAGCTGAGGGCGCCGGTCCAGTGCGGGGCCTTGCCGTCCCGGATCTCGAAGCCCAGCCCCCAGTCGTTGGGCCGCTGGTGACCGAAGCCGGGCAGCACACCGCTCAGCCCCGGGTAGGCCACCACCCGGGTCGCAGCCTCCACCGTGGAGGGGTGCAGCAGCCTCGGGGCCTGCAGCTCCGCCGCGAACCGCGCCAGGTCGGCGGCGGTGGAGACCCCGCCCGCCCCGGCCGGCGCCCGGTGGGCGGTGTCGATCCGGGTCGCCGCCATGCCCAGCGGCTGGAACACCGCCTCGGCGGCGTACCGCGCGAAGGGGATCCCCGCTGCCTTCTCCAGGGTCTCGGCCAGCACGTCGAACCCGGCGTTGGAGTACAGCCGCCGGGTCCCCGGAGCCGCCATCGACCGGTGCTCGTCGAAGGCCAGCCCGGAGGTGTGCGCCAGCAGGTGCCGCACGGTCGAGCCCTCGGGCCCGGCCGGGTCGTCCAGCTCGAAGACGCCCTCCTCCACGGCGACCAGCGCGGCGTACGCGCTGAGCAGCTTGGTCACCGAGGCCAGTGGGAACTCCCGCTCCTGCGGCCCGTACGAGCCCAGCACCGCCCCGTCCCGGCCCCGCACCACCGCGGTGGCCGCCGTCGGCACCGGCCACTGCCCGATCACCTGCAGACTCTCCATGGTTCCGACTCTACGGGGCGGCCCGCAGCGCCCGGGGTGCGGGCACCGGCCGACGCGTTCGCCTCACATGTCATTTGCTTGGAGTGCACTCCAACTCGATAGCGTCGCGGTTGACGCAGGGACCGGCAGCAGACCAGGGGGCAGTGCCATGGCCGTCGTACGACCGATCACCCGACCCGCCGCCTCCGCTCCCTCCGCTGCTCCCGCGCCCGCCGCACTCGACGACACCCCCCGCTACACCATCAGCGAGGTGGCCGCCCGCAGCGGGCTCACCGCGCACACCCTGCGCTGGTACGAGCGGATAGGTCTGCTGGAGCGGATCGACCGCTCCTACTCCGGGCAGCGCCGCTACAGCGACAAGGACCTCGGCTGGTTGTCCTTCCTCGGCAAGCTCCGGCTCACCGGTATGTCGGTGGCCGACATGGTGCGCTATGCGGAGCTTGTCCGAGCTGGTGAGCAGACCGTCGGCGAGCGCCACCAACTGCTGTACGACCACCGCGAGGAGGTCCGCCAGCGGATCGCCGATCTGCAGGCCACCCTCGTCGTCCTCGACTACAAGATCAGTCTCTACTCGGACGCCGCCCCCGCGGCGGAAGGGAAACGCACCGTATGAGCACCGGCCTTCCCACCACCACCCTCGGCAGCAACGGCCCCCTCGTCGGAGTGCAGGGCCTGGGCTGCATGGGCATGAGCGAGTTCTACGGCCCCACCGACACCACCGAGGCCCTCGCCACCCTGGACCGCGCCCTGGAACTGGGGGTGACCCTCTTCGACACGGCCGACATCTACGGCCTGGGGCACAACGAGGAGCTGATCGGCCCCTTCGTCCGGGCCAACCGGGACCGGGTGGTGCTCGCCACCAAGTACGGCATCGAGCGGCGCGCCGACGACCCCACCTACCGGGGTGTCAACAACCGGCCGGAGTACATCAGGTCCGCCGTCGACGCCTCCCTGCGCCGGCTCGGCGTGGAGGTGATCGACCTCTACTACATGCACCGTCGCGACCCCGGGGTGCCGCTGGCCGAGTCGGTGGGCGCCATGGCGGAACTGGTTGCGGCGGGCAAGGTCCGTCACCTGGGCCTGTCCGAGGTCACCGGCGCGGAGCTGCGGGAGGCGCACGCCGTGCACCCGATCGCCGCGCTGCAGTCGGAGTGGTCGATCTTCTCCCGCGACGTGGAGCAGTCCGCCGTCGGCGCGGCGGCCGAGCTCGGCGTCGCCTTCGTGCCGTACTCGCCGCTCGGCCGGGGCTTTCTGACCGGCGCGTTCGCCTCCGCCGGACAGCTGACCGCGGACGACTTCCGGCAGTACCAGCCGCGCTTCAGCGGGGACAACGCCAAGGCCAACGCCGCCCTGGTGGAGCCGATCCGGGCCATCGCCGCGGCCCGCGGAGCCACCCCGGCGCAGATCGCGCTGGCCTGGGTGCACCAGCGGGCCGAGGTGCACGGCCTGAGCGTGGTGCCGATCCCCGGCACCCGCAGGCGCAGCCGGCTGGAGGAGAACACCGCGGCAGCGACCCTGCACCTCACAGAGGAGGAGCTGGCCACGCTGGAGCCGATCGCGGGCAAGGTGGCCGGGGAGCGCTACCCCGACATGAGCTCGACCTCCGCCGCCCGCGAGTAACCCCCGCGAGCAACCCCTGCGCGGGACGGCCGCGCGCCCGGCGGCTCAGCCGCCGGGCCCGGCCGTGTCGAACTCGCGGACCAGCCGCTTGGGCGCCGTGGCGCGCCAGGCCTCGGTGAGCAGTCCGCGCAGCTCGTCGCCGTCGACCCGGGCCAGCTCCAGCTGCACCCAGCCGAAACGGCCGACATACGGTGCGGGCCGGAAGGTCTCCGGGTCGGCGGCCACCAGCTCGGCCTGCTCCTCCCTGGACGCCTTCACCGTGACGCAGCCCGACTCCGGTGTGCCCATGGCGAAGATCTTCCCGCCGATCCTGAGAGTCACCTCCGTCTCCCAGGTCAGCTGCTCGGCGGCCCGGGGCAGGGCCAGCCCCATGGCTGTGAACTCGTCGAAGGTCACCACATGCCCAGACTAGGCGGCGGGTCCGACAGCGAGGCCGTCGGCGCGGCCGAGTCACACCACGGCCAGGGCGTACACCGCGAAGCAGGCCGCCAGCGCCCCGGCGGCGGCGCGCACCGTACGAGGCACCCCGGTCCACGGGGTCTCGAAACGCCGGGTCAGCCGGCCGATCCCCAGCAGCGCGGCAGCGAACAGCGGCAGCCAGCAGAGCCTGGCGGCCACCCAGCCCAGCGAGTCGGGCGAGCCGGTGAGACCCGCCACGACGCCGAAGGGGGCGCTGGGCACGGCCACGGCCAGCATGGCGCTCTGGTGCCAGCAGAAGATCGTCATCGCTGAGAGGTTGACCGCGACCACGGGCGCCCACAGCGCAGGCCGGCGCAGCCACCGGCCCAGCCGCTCCCGCAGCAGCACCGCAACCCCGCACTGTGCCGAGGCCAGCGCCAGGACGAGCAGGGACGGCGGATGGGAGTTGGTACGGGCCTGGCCGGGGACACCCACCATGCTCGCCGGATAGTGGCACACCAGCAGCAGCACCGCGAAGAGCGCCGTGCCGCCGGAGAGCAGCAGCCAGGCGCCGCGCCGCCCCAGCCGGCCCATGCCCCAGGCGACGCCCAGCTGGTAGGCGAACAGCCACCCGGGCAGCAGATTGACCAGTGCCAGCCAGCCAGGTACCGCCGGTCCCCACGGCCCGTAACGCAACACGTCGACCACCGCCACCGTGCCCAGCAGCGGCGCCGCGGCCCAGCCGCCGAGGCGGCCGGCCGCCCGTACGCAGTACGGGGTGAGCGCGGTGACCCCGGCGTACACGCCGACGAACCAGAGCGGCTGCACCACCAGCACCGCGGCGGTGCGCAGGGTGGTGGCGGGCACCCCGGCCGCGCGCAGCAGCGGCAGCAGCAGCATCCACACGGCGGTGACCCCGACGACGGGACGGCCCAGCCGGGCCAGGCGTCCGCGCAGCCAGTCGGCGGTGGCGGCGCCGCGCCCGGCCGCCCGGCGCAGCGACAGCACCGAGGCATGGCCACCCACCAGGAAGAACACCCCCAGCATCTGCAGCCCCCAGCTCACCGGGGCGAAGAAGCCCAGATGGCTGAGGGGGCTGGCATTGTGCAGGGCGCCGTCGGGGGAGCGGACGAGACCGCCGAGCAGCCAGTGCCCGGTCGGCACCGCCAGCAGGGCCAGCGCCCGCAGTCCGTCCAGGGCGCGGTCGCGGTCGGCGGGGGTGCGGGAGTCGATGCGGAGCACGGCGCGGCGCAGCCGGCCGGGGTCGTCACAGGCCATGGCGGCACTCCTGGTCGTCGGTGGCGCAGTGGACGGCGGGGTAGTCGCCGAGTGCGATGTCGGCGGCGTTGGCGAGGGAGTCGGTGCCCGGGGCGAGATAGCCGGTGTGGCCGTGGGCGCGGGCCGCGGAGACCACCCGGGCGCCGAAGCGCGGGTCGACGGGGTCGGCGCCGTGGCCCAGGCCCGCGAGGGAGAGATGGGGGACCCGGCGGATCCAGTCGGAGCCGTCGCGGGCCGCCCACACCCGCACCCGGGTGCGCAGTCCGGCGGCGTCGTCGGAGTGCATCCCCGGGGAGCCCAGCACCACCAGGTCGGAGGCCTCGGCGGTCGACACGGAGGACGCGGCGATGCCACAGACCACGGAGCCGTAGCTGTGGCACAGCACCGCGGGCGGCGCTGCCGGGCGGCCGGTCCCGGCCAGCCCGGCGAGGAACCGGACGAGCCTGGGGGCGCCCGCCCGCGCGAGCCGGGAGGTGGCGGCGTCGATCCCCAGGCCGACCGGGGTGGTGTAGCCGACCCAGGCCACGGTGGCCGCCGGGGTGTCCGGCTGCTGCCGGCGCATCCGGTCGAGCAGGGAGCGGGCCATGCCGGCCGGGGTGCCGTAGGGGTCGCGGTCGCGGTCGAAGCTGCCCAGGTCGATGTCGGAACCCGGCACCACCACCGCCACCCTGCGGGCCGCCGTCAGATCCCCGTACACCTCGGCGATCTGGCCACGCCCGCGCGGGTCGAAGGCGAGGATCTGCCGTCCCGGCCGCAGAAGCGCGGCGTAACGGTCGGCTCGCCGCAGGGCCTCGGCGTGGTCCTGCGGGGTGAGGGCCGGGTCGGCGGCCCGGGTGAGTTCGCGGCGCCGCTCGCTGCGGAGGGCGAGGGTGTTCGCCCGGTACCGCAGGGCGATCGGCGCGCCGTCGAGATTGCCGACGACCAGCGGGTGCCGTGCGGCCAGTGCCGCTGCCTGGGTTGCCGTCAGAGTGGCGAAGTAGTCGCCGATTTGGCGGGGCGACGCCGTCGCCGGGTCCGGCGGGCGCCGGCCCTGGACCGTGTCCGCCAGCCAGCCGGCGGTTCCGGGGGGCGGCCCGGTCACCGGGACCTGACCGGAGGCGGTCGCCCACCCGGCGGTACCGGTGACGGCGGCGGCCGTCAGCAGAACGGCGATCAGTGCGCGCTTGAGGCGTGGCACAGGTGGTCTCCCTCGTCCGGCGGTGCCGGAACCGAGGAGGACCCGTCGGCCGGCGGAGGGAACCTAGGAGGACGTCGGGCGAGGGGGCGTCACCCCGGAGAGCCGACTGCGCACCCCTACCGGGGTAGGGCCGGTACTGGTCCGGGGGTGGGGCTCACGGCCCGCGGGCGGTGCCCGTTCGCCGGGGTGCCGGGCTGCGGGTGGTGGCGAAGCGGCGCGGCCCTGGGTCGGTGGCCGGTGGTGGGGGCGAGAGATTCGGGGTCCGTGGTCCGGGAGGAGCCGCATCGGGCGCACCGCAGTGGACCCGGGGTCTGAGCGGTACACCGTCCCGGTCCCGGTTCGTGGTCCGGGAGAAGTCGCACCGGGCGCACCGGTGCACCGCAGCGGACGGGCACATGCGGACCGACCCGGGGCTGAGCGGTGCACCGGCCGTGGCCTGGGCCCGGGCGGCTGCGGGACCGGGGGCCCGCCGTCGCCCGGTCTCCCACGCCTGCGTCCGGTCCTGCGTCCTGCCTCCTGCGGCGCTGCCCGGCGCTCACCGGGCCGCGGCTTCAGCGCGCTGCGGTCACCACCGGGACGGCGGCTCCACGCAGGTCACCGCACGTCGCCGTAGCGTCCCAGCGCGATGGCAGTGAAGTTGCTGAGGCTGGCGGTGCCGGGGGCGAGATAGCCGGTGTGGCCGCGGGCGCCGGCGGCGGAGACCACGCGGGCGCCGAACTCCGGCTCGACGGGGTCGGCGCCGTGGCCCAGTCCGGCGATCTCGACGTACGGGACGTCGCCGATCCAGTCGCTGGAGTTGCGGGCCGCCCACAGCCGGACCCCGGTACCCAGCTGGGAGGCGTGCTCGACGCCCATCCCGGGGCTGCCGAACACCACCAGGTCGGTGATGCCGCTGGGGTCGGCCGCAGTACGTATGCCCAGGTGGATGCGGGGTGCGGCGGTACCGCAGACCACGGATCCATAGGAGTGGCAGAGCAGGGTCGGCGGTGGGGCCGCCGGAAGGTCGGTGACGGCGAGCCCGGCGAGCAGCCGCTCCAGCCGGGGCGCACCGGCCTCGGCGAGGCGGGCGGTCGCGGTGTCCGGGCCGAATCCCACGGGGGTGGTGTATCCGGCCCAGGCGATCACTGCGGTCCGGACGGCGGGCGCCGCCCGTTCCTCCTCGGCGTGGAGGGCGCGCGCCATACCGGCGGGGGAGCGCAGCGGGTCGTCCACGCGATCGAAGTGGCCGAGGTCGATGTCCGCCCCGGGGACGACCACAGCGACCCGCTGGGCGGTGGTGAGGTCCCCGTACACCTCGGCGACCAGTCCGCGGCCGCGGGGGTCGAAGGCCAGCAGGTGGCGGCCCGGCCGCAGCAACAGATCGCAGCGGGCGGCGCGGTCGGCGGCTGCGGCCCGGTCTGCCGGGGAGAGGGCGGGGTCGGCCGCCCGTGCGCGGGCTGCGGTGCGCTCCGCCGCCACGGCGAGGGCGTTGGCCCGGTACCGCAGGGCGACGGGTGCCCCGTCGAGGTTGCCCACGACCAGGGGATGGCGTGCCGCCAGGGCGTTCTGCGCGGCTTCGGGGAGCGTGGCGAAGAAGGCCGCCACGGCCGCCGGTGCGGCGGTGGCCGGGTCGGGCGGGGCGTGGCCGTCGATCCGCTGGTGGTTCCAGGCGGCGCTGCCCGGCGGGGGAGTGGTGATGGGGAGTTGCTCGCCGGCGACGGCGGCCCCGCCGGCCGCCGCTCCGGTGTCGGCGAGCACGGCGACGGTGGCGAGCGCGGCGACGAGGAGGCGCTTGAGCCGCATGGGTGGGTTCCTCCTGGTCCGCCGACCATTGTGCTGGCGGCGCCCGGAGGTCCCCGCTGTGCCATGTGCAGACGGTCAGACTAGAGGGCGAACGAGGCTGTTCCTGACCAGGGGCTGGCGGACAAAACGCCATCAAGTCGGGCAAATGTCATGTGTCTCGGCGACCCTTCACCGCCCGCTCACATCCGGCTCATGCGGTTCCGGGGGTCACCAGACCCGATTCGTAGGCGAACACCACGGCCTGGGCCCGGTCGCGCAGATCGAGCTTGGCCAGGATGCGTCCCACATGGGTCTTCACGGTCTGTTCGGCCAGGACCAGGGCTGCCGCGATCTCGGAGTTGGACAGCCCACGGGCGATGTGTTCCAGCACCTCGGTCTCGCGGGGCGTCAGGCCGTTGAGCCGCAGACCCGGGTCGCGGCGCGGGGCCGGGCGCTGACGGGCGAAGTCCTCGATGAGGCGGCGGGTGACCGAGGGTGCCAGCAGCGCCTCGCCGGCGGCGACCACCCGTACCGCAGCGATCAGATCGGCGGGCGGTGCGTCCTTCAGCAGGAAGCCGCTGGCCCCGGCCCGCAGCGCCTCATAGACGTAGTCGTCCACGTCGAAGGTGGTGAGCATCAGCACCCGCGGCCGGTGCACCACCCCGGGTGGCGGGGAGAGCAGCCGCCGCGCCGCCTCCAGCCCGTCTATCTCGGGCATCCGGACGTCCATCAGCACCACGTCCGGATGCGTGCGGCCGCTCACCTCCAGAGCCTGCCGTCCGTCCGGAGCCTCGCCGACCACGTCGATGTCCGGCTGTGCCGCGAGGAGCGCGGCGAAGCCGGCCCGCACCATGGCCTGGTCGTCGGCGATGATCACCCGGATGGTCATGGGGTGCGCTCCTGGTCGTGGACGGGTATGGAGTCGGGGGCGGGAGCGGTCTCGGGGTCGCCCGGTACGGCCTCCAGCGGGATCGCCGAGGCGACCCGGAACCCCCCGTCGGGCAGCGGCCCGGCGTCCAGTCTGCCGTGCAGCAGCCGCAGCCGTTCCCGCATGCCGACCAGCCCCTGACCGGTCCCCTCGGAGGGGCGCTCCACGGGAACGGCGGGTTGCGGCGGTGCGCTGTTGACCACGGTGATGCGCAGCTCGGTGGCTCCCGGCCCGGCCTCGTCGGCGGTGACCGAGACCCAGGTGTGGGCGCCGGGCGCATGGCGCACGACATTGGCGAGCGCCTCCTGCACGATCCGGTACGCCGACAGGTCCACCGCCGGCGGCAGCGGCCCGAGGCTGCGCACCCGCTCCGAGACGGCCAGTTCGGCGTGCACACCGGCCCGTGCCACCGCCTCCACCAGCTGCGGGAGCCGTTCCAGGCCCGGCTGGGGGGCGCGCTCGCCCACCGCGTCCTCACTGCGCAGCACTCCCAGCAGGCGGCGCATCTCCGTCAGCGACTCCCGCGCGGCCGCGCCGATGGCGGCGAACTCCCCACAGGCGGCCTCGGAGAGCCCGGGGAGCCGATAGGGGGCGCTGTCCGCCTGCACCGTGATCACCGACATGTGGTGCGCCACCACGTCGTGCAGCTCGCGGGCGATCCGGGTGCGCTCCTCCAGCAGGGTGCGCCGGGCCCGCTCCGCCTCGCTGATGTGCTCCTGCTCGGTGAGCCGGCGCTGCGCATCGGCGCGCTCCCGCAACGCGCCGACCAGCAGCAGCACACCCCCGCTGACGGTGAACGCGGTCACGCTCATGGTGGTGCCGACCCTGCCGGGCACCACCAGGTCCACCCCGAACCCGGCCGCCCCGGTGGCCAGCCAGACCGTCACCAGCACCCGGCGGTTCTCCCGCACGGCGAGAGCCACCATCAGAAAGGCGTAGCCGACCACGGCCGGCGGGGTCCACGGCCAGGGTGCACCGCTGCGGTCGCCGGTGAGCACCAGCAGCGCGGTGAGCAGATCGGCGGTGGCGATCACCACCCAGGCCTGCAGCGGCCGGGTGACCGCGAGCAGCAGGGGCACCGTCTGGGCGGTGGCCAGGATTCCGGCGATGCCGCTGTTCAGCCCGTAGTCGTGGGCCAGCAGCGCCGTGGTGCTCGGCAGCAGCGAGGCGATCAGCAGAACGGCTGTCGTGTACGGGAGCAGCCGAAGCCAGCGCCGCGGCGCATCGCCCAGCAGCGGCGGATGGGCCGCGGAGGGGGCGATGAGCGGGCGCGCCAGGTCGCGCAGCAGCCGTGGTGCGGGCACGGTGGTTCCTCGGTGTGCGGGATGGTGGGCTCTCCCGACCGTAGGGGCACGGCGTCCGTCAGGCGTCATACCCCGGGGTCGATCTCACCGTAGTACCGGGGTACGACACCTCGGCTGGATCAGGCGCGGCGGTGCCAGTCGCCCGCCAGCGCCGGGCCCAGCTGCTCCAGGTGGCGGTCGATCACGGTCAGCATCCCGGCCGGGCCTTTGCCGAGGTCCGGGTGCCCGGTCGATCCCCACGCCTCGTGGGCGGCGTGCATGACCGCTCCGAAGACCGCCGCCAGTACCCGGGGCCGCAGGTCGGTGGTCGGGTCGACCCCCTCCCGTTCGGCGAGGATCCCGGTGACCAGCCGCTCCTGCTCCGCCAGGCGGCGCAGATGGGCGGCGAGCAGGGTGGGGGTGGACTCGATCAGCCGGATGATCTCCAGCGCGGCGGTGACCGAGTTCCCGCCCGCGATGTCCAGGCTCTGCCAGGTCTCACGGATCGCGGCCCGCATGGCCTGCAGGGGGTTCTCCTCGGCGGGCCGGTCGCGCAGGCACTGGATGAAGTGGTCCTCGGCGTCTCCCATCACCGCCAGGGCCACCTCCTCCTTGTTGGCGAAGTAGCGGAAGAAGGTGCGCTGGGAGACGTCGACGGCCGCGGCGATCTCGTCCACCGTGGTCGGCCCGAACCCCTGGAGCAGGAAGAGCTCATGGGCGGCGCGGACCAGGTCGTCCCGGGTGCGCTTCTTCTTGCGCTGGCGAAGGCCGGCCACCGGTTCACAGGCGGCGGTGATCCGGCAGCGGCCCACGGGAGGCGCGGCCGGGGTCTGCGTGATCTGCTGGCCCACGGTGCGACCTCCGCTGCTCTCTGCCCGCCGCTCTGTCCCCGCCACGATACCGGGGAGACATCTGTCAGTAATCGCCACTGGGCAGCGTTTGTCAAATGTCATTGGCTGACATAATCTGCCGAGCGGTGGCGCCCGCTGGGCCTGAGGCTCGTGGGGACGGGCGGTCGACGGGCGCCACCCTCTGCGGACTGCGGCAGCGACGCGCGGACCGCGGAGCGGCCGCAGAGCGGCCCTGCGCGACCGCGCAGTGGCCCCTCTGGCCTGGCGCGGCCGCCGCACAACCGAGCGCTGCACCACCCGGTGCCGCCCCCGTCCGGGAGGGACGTCGATGAGTCAGACAGCCGCCAAGACCACCACCGAGAAGCGGGACGCGACACCGCCCAGCAGGAACGGCGGCCTGCGGGGCCATCCCTGGCTGACCCTGCTCACCGTGGCGGTGGGCGTGATGATGGTCGCCCTGGACGGCACCATCGTGGCGATCGCCAACCCGGCGATCGCCAAGGACCTCGGCGCCTCGCTCGCCGACATCCAGTGGGTCACCAACGGCTATCTGCTGGCGCTCGCGGTCTTCCTGATCACCGCGGGCAAGATCGGTGACCGGTTCGGCCACCGCAACACCTTCCTGGTCGGCGCGGTCGGCTTCGCCGCCTCATCGGCGGCCATCGGCTTCGCCGGCTCGATCCAGCTGATCATCGCCTTCCGGGTGCTCCAGGGGCTCTTCGGCGCCCTGCTGCAGCCCGCCGCACTGGGTCTGCTGCGCGGCGCCTTCCCGGCCGAGAAGCTCAACATGGCGATCGGCATCTGGGGCGGGGTCATCGGCGCCTCCACCGCGGCCGGCCCGATCGTTGGCGGACTGCTGGTGGAGCACGTCAGCTGGGAGTCGGTCTTCTTCATCAACATCCCGGTCGGCCTGATCGCCCTGGCCCTCGGTCTGTGGATCCTGCGCGACGCCCGCTCGGAGAAGGCGGCGAAGTCCTTCGACGTCCCCGGCATCGTGCTGCTCTCCGGTGCGATGTTCCTGCTGGTGTGGGGGATCATCAAGGCGCCGGCCTGGGGCTGGGGCGACGCCCGCACGCTGGCCTTCATGGGCGGTGCGGTGGTCGCGGGTGTGGCCTTCGCCTACTGGCAGACCCGGGCCGCCGAGCCGCTGATCCCGCTGGGCCTCTTCCGTTCGGTCTCGCTCTCCGCGGGCGCCCTGCTGATGGTGCTGATGGCGTTCTCGTTCTTCGGGGCGGTCTTCTTCGTCACCTTCTACCTGCAGAACGTGCACGGTATGTCGCCGGTCGACAGCGGTGTCCACCTGCTGCCGATGACCGCCATGATGATCGTGGGGTCACCGATCGCCGGTGCGCTGATGGCCAAGATCGGCCCGCGGATCCCGATCGTCGCCGGCATGCTCTTCACCGCGGCGGCCATGTTCGGGATGTCCACCCTGGAGGCCGGTTCCGGCGGCGGCGTGATGTCGCTCTGGTTCGTGCTGATGGGCCTCGGCCTCAGCCCGGTCATGGTGGGCGCCACCGAGGTCATCGTGGGCAACGCCCCGCTGGAGCTCTCCGGCGTCGCCGGCGGACTGCAGCAGGCCGCGATGCAGGTCGGCGGCAGCCTCGGCACCGCCGTGCTGGGCGCGCTGATGGCCGCCAAGGTGGACGACGTGCTGCCGCAGAAGTGGGCCGCCGCCAAGCTGCCGCCGGTCTCCGGCGCGCAGTACGAGGGGCTCAAGCAGGCCGTGCAGGTGGGGGCGGCCCCGGTGCCCAAGGGCACCCCCGCGCCGGTGGCGCAGCTCATCACCGGGGTCAGCCATGACGCCTTCGTCAGCGGGATGTCGCTGGCGTTCCTGGTCTCGGCGGTGGTCGCGCTGGTGGCGGCCGGACTCGGCCTGCTGACCAAGCGCGGCAGTGTGGACGCCGGTCCCGCCGTGCACATCTGACACCTCGTCGGCAGCGGCCGGGCGTCAGCCCGGAAGCCGGTCGGCGTAAGGCGGCCGATCGGCGTTGGGCGGCCGGGAGCCGCCGGCCGGGCGATCGGCAGCGGTGGATGCGACGGCCCCGCCTCCCCTCGGAGGCGGGGCCGCTCCGTCTGTCCATGGAGTCCGTGATCGGACACTCGTTCGAGTGATCTCCGCGGGGGAACCCTGGCGTGGGCCCCGGCCGGGGCGTCAGCCTGGTCGTGGACCGGCGTCCGAGGTGGACGCCCTCAGGGGGGAGGTTGTGTCCGATGCTGCACCCTGCCGCTGTTCCCGGCGCTGCTGCCGCACCCACTGCCGATGCTCCGACGGTTGCCGCAGCGGCCGCCGTCGCCGCCACCGCTGCACCCTGCCCGGGGCGGCACACGGGGCACGAGCGCCGTCGTGGGGGCGCCCGGACCGCCCTGACCGCTCCGACGGCAGCGACCGGCCCGTCCGGTCTCGTCACCGGCGGAGCCGGGGCCGGTGGTGTTCGGGAGAGCTGCTGCCTGCGCCTGCGCCACCCGCCCTCCGGAGTGAGGGCCACCAGCCCCCCGGCATGCCGCAGGGGCCGGCCTCCGGGTGCGGAGTCCGGCCCCTGCGACGGGGTCACGCCGTGCGAGGCGTACGGGTGCGGATCAGGCGTCGCCGCCGGCCGAACCCGGGTCGGCCGAAGCCACGTCCAGCAGCTGGTAGCGGTCGATGGCCGCCTTCAGCACGCTGCGGTCCACCTTGCCCTCCTTGGCCAGCTCGGTCAGCACCCCGACCACCACCGACTGCGCGTCGATGTGGAAGAAGCGCCGCGCCGCACCGCGGGTGTCGGCGAAGCCGAAGCCGTCCGCGCCCAGCGACTGCCAGGTGCCCGGCACCCAGCGGGAGATCTGGTCCGGTACCGCCCGCATCCAGTCCGAGACCGCCACGAAGGGGCCCTCGGAGCCGGTGAGCTTGCGCGTCACATAGGGCACGCGCTGCTCCTCCTCGGGGTGGAGCAGATTGTGCTGCTCGCACTCCACCGCCTCGCGGCGCAGCTCGTTCCAGGAGGTCGCAGACCAGACGTCGGCCTTGACGTTCCACTCCTCGGCGAGGATGCGCTGCGCCTCCAGGGCCCACGGGACCGCGACACCCGAGGCGAGGATCTGGGCCGGGATCTGGCCCGCCTCGCCCGCCCGGTACCGGTACAGGCCCTTGAGGATGCCGTCCACGTCCACATTGGCGGGCTCGGCCGGCATCTGGATCGGCTCGTTGTAGACGGTGAGGTAGTAGAACACGTCCTCGCCGTGCGGGTGCTCGGCACTGGAGCCGTACATCCGCCGGATGCCGTCCTGCACGATGTGCGCGATCTCGAAGCCGTACGCCGGGTCGTAGGCCACCACCGCGGGGTTGGTGGACGCCAGCAGCTGCGAGTGGCCGTCGGCGTGCTGCAGGCCCTCACCGGTCAGCGTGGTGCGGCCGGCGGTGGCGCCCAGCACGAAGCCGCGCGCCAGCTGGTCGGCCATCTGCCAGAACTGGTCGCCGGTCCGCTGGAAGCCGAACATCGAGTAGAAGACATACACGGGGATCATGTGCTCCCCGTGCGTGGCGTAGGACGAGCCCGCCGCGATCAGCGAGGAGGTACAGCCGGCCTCGGAGATGCCGTCGTGCAGCATCTGCCCGGTCGGGGACTCCTTGTACGCCAGCAGCAGCTCGCGGTCCACCGACTCGTAGGTCTGCCCCATCGGGTTGTAGATCTTCGCCGAGGGGAAGAGCGAGTCCATGCCGAAGGTGCGGTACTCGTCGGGGGCGATCGGCACGAAGCGGTTGCCGATGCCCTTGTCCCGCATCAGGTCCTTGAGCAGCCGGACGAAGGCCATCGTGGTGGCGATCGACTGGTTGCCCGACCCCTTCTTCAGGGCCTTGTAGGTGTCGTCACCCGGGAGTTCCAGCTTGGTCGGCCGCACCTTGCGGGTCGGCATGTAGCCACCCAGCTCCTTGCGGCGGTCGTGCATGTACTGGATCTCCTCCGAGTCACGGCCCGGGTGGTAGTACGGCGGCGCGCCGGACTCCAGCTCCTTGTCCGTGATCGGGAGGTGCAGCCGGTCGCGGAACCGCTTGAGGTCCTCGACGGTCAGCTTCTTCATCTGGTGCGTGGCGTTGCGGCCCTCGAAGTTGGGCCCCAGCGTCCAGCCCTTGACCGTCTGGGCCAGGATCACCGTCGGCTGGCCCTTGTGCTCCTGGGCGGCCTTGAAGGCGGCGTACACCTTGCGGTGGTCGTGGCCGCCGCGTCCGAGGTGCTGGATCTGCTGGTCGGTCATGGACTCGACCATCTTGCGCAGCCGCAGGTCGCTTCCGAAGAAGTGCTCCCGGATGTACGCGCCGGTCTCCGTCGCATAGGTCTGGAACTGGCCGTCCGGGGTGGTGTTCAGCTTGTCCACCAGCACGCCGTCGCGGTCCTGGGCGAGCAGCGGGTCCCAGGTGCGGTCCCAGATCAGCTTGATCACGTTCCAGCCGGCGCCGCGGAAGACCGACTCCAGCTCCTGGATGATCTTGCCGTTGCCGCGCACCGGGCCGTCGAGGCGCTGCAGGTTGCAGTTGACGACGAAGGTGAGGTTGTCCAGGCCCTCACGCGCCGCCAGCGACAGCTGGCCCAGCGACTCCGGCTCGTCCATCTCGCCGTCGCCGAGGAACGCCCAGACGTGCGACTGGGAGGTGTCCTTGATGCCGCGCGCGTCGATGTAGCGGTTCATCCGCGCCTGGAAGATCGCCCCCAGCGGGCCGAGGCCCATGGAGACGGTCGGGAACTCCCAGAAGTCCGGCATCGAGCGCGGGTGCGGGTAGCTGGAGAGGCCGTACGGAGCCTTGGACTTCTCCTGGCGGAAGGAGTCCAGCTGCTGCTCCGAGAGCCGGTCCAGCAGGAAGGCCCGGGCGTAGATGCCGGGGGAGGCGTGGCCCTGGAAGAAGATCTGGTCGCCGGAGGCCCCGTCCGCGTCCTTGCCGTGGAAGAAGTAGTTGAAGCCCACGTCGTAGAGCGACGCGGAGGAGGCGAAGGTGGCGATGTGGCCGCCGACGCCGATGCCGGGGCGCTGGGCCCGCGAGACCATCACGGCCGCGTTCCAGCGGGTCGCGTTGAGAACCTTGCGCTCGATCTCCTCGTTGCCGGGGAAGAACGGCTCGTTCTTGGTCGCGATCGTGTTGATGTAGTCCGTGCTGCGCATCTCGGGCACGGCGACACGCTTCTCGCGGGCGCGCTCGATCAGCCGCAGCATCAGGTAGCGGGCGCGCTCTCGGCCGCGCTCGTCGATGGCCGCGTCGAGCGACTCCAGCCACTCCGCGGTCTCCTCAGGATCAAAGTCCGGGACCTGGCTGGGAAGGCCGCCAATGATGATCGGGTTGCGATCGGATCCGGAAGCCACGCTGTTCCTTCACTGTCGGTCGTAACTGAGATGGTGTCGCGCCGCCTCCATCGTGTACCGCGCTCGGAGATCCGTCATCTCTACCGATGGGTAACCGGCTTGGCCGGTTTGGCAGGCCGGTCAGGCGTCGAGACGTCGGCCGCACGCTGGAGCGGGCGGCGCTGCCCGCTCCCTCGGCGCCCGCACGCTTCGGTGCCGGTTGTTACGACGAGGTGGCCCGACCGGTGCCGGTCAAGGCGAGGTGAGGGCCGACAGAAGACTCTACGCCGCGCCTCGCGGTGCCCTCGAACGGCGCCCGCATGCCGGGCACCCCCGCGGGGGGTCGCGAACCGCCCGTGAGCGGTGTGCGTATCCATCCGGCGCGCGTGCCGCAGATGTCGCAGGGATGGGTGGCCCGTGGCCGGGTAGTGACCGGGAGGCGTCGCCAGGCTCCGCCACGCCCGGCCAGATCGGGACAAAAGGGTGTGGCAGCCGCCACAATCGGCGACGAAGCTTGATGCGACACGTCAACGTTTGGGCGGGAACGTGCGCCGGGTACTTGCGCTAACAGCCCAGCCCGTGTGGACTACGGCCACAAGCCCGGCACCGGCGCCGGGCCGGATACAGGAGGTCATTCCCGTGAGCGCGACCGCGGACCCCGCGGAGGACAGGTCCAACCCGGCTTTCCGGTTGGGCTTCGAGTCTGGACAGGTGGTCCAGGAGCTCGGGTACGACGACGACTGCGACCAGGAGCTCCGGGACGGGATCGAGAGTGTCACCGGCACCGATCTCGTCGACGAGGACTATGACGACGTCGCCGACGCCGTACTGCTGTGGTTCCGTGAGGATGACGGGGATCTCACCGACTCCCTGGTCGACGCCCAGGAGTACCTGGCGGACGGCGGCCTGGTGTGGCTGCTGACCCCGAAGACCGGCCGCGACGGCCATGTCGAGGCCAGTGACATCGCCGACGCCGCCCGTACCGCAGGCCTCTCGCAGACCAGCTCGGTGACCGTCGCCAAGGACTGGGCCGGCACCCGCCTGGCCACCCCCAAGACCGCCCGCCCGGCCAAGCGCTGAGCGGACCGCCGTCGGCAGGCCGAAGCAGCGGCCGCCGGGGCAGACCCTGCCGGAGCGAATCCGGCGGGGTCTGCCCGCTGCCCCTGTGTTCACCGAGGGCGAACGCAGCCGTGCCGTGTGACCCCGCCCGGCGCGCCCGGCGGCCGGGTGCAAGGATGTGACCGGCCGCTCCGCCCGGGGCGGTGCAGTCGAGCAGGAGGGTCGCACCCATGGCGATCGAGGTCGGCAGCCAGGCACCGGACTTCGAGCTGAAGAACCAGCACGGTGAGCTGGTCAAGCTCTCCGACTTCCGCGGCGAGAAGAGCGTCGTCCTGGTCTTCTACCCGTTCGCGTTCACCGGGGTCTGCACCGGAGAGCTCTGCGCCATCAAGGAGGAGCTCCCCCGGCTGCAGAACGACGAGGTGCAGATCCTCGCGGTCTCCAACGACTCCCCGTTCACCCTGCGGGTCTTCGCCGACCGTGAGGGCCTCGAGTACCCGCTGCTCTCCGACTTCTGGCCGCACGGGGCCGTCTCCACCGCCTACGGGGTCTTCGACGAGACCAAGGGCTGCGCGGTGCGCGGCACCTTCGTCATCGACAAGGACGGCGTGGTCCGCTGGTCCGTGGTCAACGCCATCCCCGACGCCCGTGACGAGCAGGAGTACCTCAAGGCGATCGCCGCTCTCTGAGGCACCGCCGCCGCCCGCCCGCAGACAGCGGGGTGCGCCTGCTCCCCACCGGGGGAACCCGGCACTACGATCGGGCCGTTGGCTGGAGAGAAACCCCTGGTCGGCCGTTTCGGACGTACCGGCCCGGGCAGACCGCACCGCGGGGGCACGCCGATGTGCTCCCCGACCATTGGAGGACTCGTGGGTGTCAGCCTCAGCAAGGGCGGCAACGTCTCGCTCACCAAGGAGGCGCCCGGCCTGACCGCCGTCATCGTCGGCCTGGGCTGGGACGTCCGTACGACCACCGGGACCGACTTCGACCTGGACGCCAGCGCCCTGCTGGTCAACGAGGCCGGCAAGGTCACGTCCGACGGCGGCTTCGTCTTCTTCAACAACCTCAAGAGCCCCGACGGTTCCGTCGAGCACACCGGGGACAACCTCACCGGTGAGGGCGAGGGCGACGACGAGCAGATCAAGGTGAACCTCGCCGGGGTGCCAGCCGATGTCGCCAAGATCGTGTTCCCGGTGTCGATCTACGACGCCGAGACCCGTCAGCAGAACTTCGGCCAGGTCCGCAATGCCTTCATCCGCGTGGTGAACCAGGCGGGCGGCTCCGAGATCGCCCGCTACGACCTGTCCGAGGACGCCTCGACCGAGACCGCCATGGTCTTCGGCGAGCTCTACCGCAACGGCGCCGAGTGGAAGTTCCGGGCCATCGGCCAGGGCTACGCCTCGGGCCTGCGCGGCATCGCCCAGGACTTCGGCGTCAACGTCTGAGTCCAGGGGACACCACGGTCGCGGCGGGGCCGCCGGGCATGCGCAGCCCGGCGGCCCCGCGCCCGTGCGGACCACAGCCGCACGGGCGCCGGCGGCCGAGTTCAGCAAGTTCAGCGGGCCGGGGGCATCCGCACCGGGCCGGTGGGGGCGTAGACATGGTGCGTGCTCCACGCGGCACAGGTGCGGTAGGCCGGTCCGGTGTCCGGGAGACCCCGCGAACGGCGGGGAATGGGAGGAAGAACGACCATGGGCGTCACGCTCGCCAAGGGGGGCAACGTCTCCCTCACCAAGGCAGCACCCAACCTGACGCAGGTCCAGATCGGCCTGGGCTGGGACGCGCGCTCCACCACGGGTGCGCCGTTCGACCTGGACGCCAGCGCACTGCTGTGCGCCAACGGCCGGGTGCTGGGTGACGAGTACTTCGTCTTCTACAACAACCTCAAGAGCCCCGAGGGCTCCGTGGAGCACCAGGGCGACAACCTCACGGGCGAGGGCGAGGGTGACGACGAGGTCGTGGTCGTCAACCTGGACCTGGTTCCGCAGCAGGTCGACAAGATCGTCTTCCCGGTCTCGATCTATGAGGCCGAGGCGCGGATGCAGTCCTTCGGGCACGTCCGCAATGCCTACATCCGGGTGGTCAACCTGGCGGACGGCAGCGAGCTGGCCCGCTACGACCTCACCGAAGACGCCTCCAGCGAGACGGCGATGATCTTCGGCGAACTCTACCGGTACCAGGGTGAGTGGAAGTTCCGCGCAGTGGGCCAGGGGTACGCCTCGGGTCTGCGGGGGATCGTCCTAGACTTTGGAGTCAACGTTCAGTAAAAAGCTGCGGGCAGTGCGGGGGAAACCTGTCGCTGGCCTGACCACCGACGAAAGGTAACCGACCTCCCGTGTTCCTCCGCACTTTCGGATGGTCCTTCGCCATCACCGTCATCGGGTTGATCGCGGCGGGGCTCTTCTGGGGCCCCACCGGGTTCGGCGTGGTGGCGATCCTGTCCGTCCTGGAGATCTCGTTGTCGTTCGACAACGCGGTCGTCAATGCGTCGGTGCTCAAGCGGATGAGCCCCTTCTGGCAGAAGATCTTCCTCACCGTCGGCGTGCTGATCGCCGTCTTCGGTATGAGGCTGGTCTTCCCCCTGCTGGTGGTGGGGCTCACCGCGCACATCGGTCCGTCGACCGTGATCGACCTGGCGCTGCACTCCGACAAGACCTACGCCGGCCTCACCTACGCCCAGCACCTGCATGACGCCCACCCGGCCATTGCGGCCTTCGGCGGCATGTTCCTGCTGATGATCTTCCTTGACTTCATCTTCGAGGACAAGGACTACCAGTGGCTCCGCTGGATCGAGCGCCCCCTGGAGAAGATCGGCAAGCTGGACCAGCTCTCGGTGCTGGTCGCCATGGTCGTCCTGCTGCTCTCCGCCAACTTCTTCGGCGGCAGCCACGCCGAGACCGTGCTGCTGGCCGGCGTCCTCGGCCTGATCACCTACCTCGCGGTCAACGGTCTGGCCAATGTCTTCGAGGGGACTCTCGAGGACGAGGACGAGGACGGCGACGAGCAGGAGGACGGCGAGGCCGCACCGGCGGTCAAGAACGCCAACGCCTCCGTGGCCGGAGTGGTCGGCAAGGCCGCCTTCTTCCTCTTCCTCTACCTGGAGGTCCTGGACGCGTCGTTCTCCTTCGACGGCGTGGTCGGTGCCTTCGCCATCACCAGCGACATCTTCCAGATCGCGCTGGGCCTCGGCATCGGCGCCATGTACATCCGGTCGCTCACCGTGTTCCTGGTCCGCAAGGGCACCCTGGACGACTACGTCTACCTGGAGCACGGCGCGCACTACGCCATCGGTGCCCTGTCGATCATCCTGATGGTCTCCATCAAGCACGACATCCCGGAGATCGTCACCGGCCTGATCGGCGTCGCCTTCATCCTTGCGTCGCTCACCTCCTCGATCATGAGGAACCGCCGCCTGGGGGAAGCCGAAGGGGCCTCGGCTGAGTCGGAGGCCGTCCCGACCACCAAGGTCTGACGCCTCCCGACCGGCAGCCGGGCCCGCCCCGGACCGCCGTGACGTGCCGCCGCCCCGCCGTCCTCACCGGACGCCGGGGCGGCGGTGTCCCTGGGCCTCGAAGCGCCGGCCGATGATCTGCTCCAGGGCCTCCCGCACCCCCACCGAGACCGCTCCCGTGAGCACCGCGGCGTCGCCCAGCGCAGAGACCGCCACCCGGGGCGGGTACGGCAGCCGTCCGGCGAGCTGCCCCGCCACCCGCTCCAGCAGCAGGTCCCCGTTGAGCCCCAGTCCGCCGCCCAGCACCACCAGCTCCACATCGACCACCGCGGCCACCGGCACCACATAGGCGGCGATCCGCCGGGCCTCCTCGTCCACCACCGCCAGGGCCGCGGGATCGCCCCCGCGAGCCCGGGTGAAGAGCCCCTCGGGGGTCAGCGCCTCCTGCCCCTCGGCCAGCACCCCGGCCGCGTGCCGCATGAGGGCCGCCGCACACGGGTCGTCCGGGTGGAAGCCGTCCTCCGGCCCGCTGAAGGCCAGATCGAGCTCGCCCGCCGCCCCCGCGAAGCCCCGGTGCAGTTCACCGCGGAGCACCAGACCCGCGCCGACCCCGGTCCCCACCGAGAGGAAGCAGAAGTCCGAGGTGTCCCGCCCCTCGCCGCGCCACTGCTCCCCGAGGGCCGCCAGATGGAGGTCGTTCTCCACGGTGACCGGAAGCCCCAGGGCGTCCTCGAAGGCCTGCTGCACCGGGAAGCCGTCGAGCGCCGGAATGTTGGCCGCCTGCCAGACCCGCCCCTCGCGCCGGTCCACCACCCCGGGCAGGCCCACCACGGCGTACCGCAGGCCCGTCCGGTCGATCCCGGCGTCGTCCGCCAGCTGCTGGGCGAGCCCGGCGGCGACCCGCACCATTCCGGGGGCGTCCACCCCGGCCACCTCGGCGTCGCGCCGGATCAGTGTCTCGCCCGCCAGGTCGGCCAGCGCGGCCCGCAGCCGGCGCGCGCCCATGTCGAGCGCCAGCACATGGGCGGCGTCCGGGCGCGGGGCGAAGAACAGGGCTCCGTAGGTGGGCCCCAGCTCCTCGCGTACGGTCTCCACCACCAGTCCCGTCTCCAGCAGTTCCTGGAGGAGCGCGGAGACGGTGGGTTTGGAGATCCCGGAGCGCCGCGCCACCTCCGCGCGGGAGATCGGCGCACCCGCGCGGATCACATCGAAGACCGCCCGGAAGTTGATCTCCCTGAGCGTGGTGGAAGTCGCTGGGCGGGCGTTCATGGGCACCACTCTAAGGGCCGCCCAGCGTCCTGCGGGAGGACATCAGGGCAGGTGGGGCGCCTGACCGTCCCCCTTGGGAGGGTCTGCCCGCATCCTGCCGCCCGGCCGCCGGTGGGCCCGGACGGCGGGCGCGGTGAAGGCCGGTCGCAGCGGGCCGGAACAGCGGCCGAGGAGGCCGGCCGCAGTCCGCCGGGCATGGACGGCGGCCCCGGGACGACCCGGCCGTCCACGGAACCGCAGGCGCACACCCGACGGGCACGGAGACCAAGCCCCATGGGCATGGAGACTGCCGCCCACGGACGACGGCCGGACCGCGCGAAGGTGCGCGGTCCGGCCGTCGGGGCTGCGGGGCGGGCCGGCGGCCCGTCCGGCGGTCAGCCCAGGGTCTGCTCGATCGCCCGCAGCTTGCGCTCCAGGGAGTCCAGCCGGGGCATCGCCAGGGTGTCGTCGTCCGCCGTGAGGTCGATGGTCCGGCCGGCGGGCAGGGCGGTGGACTCCGGCGCGGCCTCGACCGCACGCCGGCCGGTCAGCGAGGCCGGCTCCAGGGCCGCGGCTCCGACCGGTGCGTCCTCGCGTACTGGGGCAGGCTCCGTAGCGGACTGCTCGGCCCCGGCGGTCAGAGCCGGCACCTGGCGGCCGCCACGCCTGCCGCTCCACACCCGGCCCTGCTGGGCGATGGCCTTGAGCTCGGCCCGCTCGCGGCGGTCGGCGGCGCGGGCGCGGATCTTGGAGTCCAGCTTGGCCTGCCGGTCCTCCCGTACCTCCTCGACCGCCTCGTCCAGGCTGCGCACGCCTTCCAGCAGCATCAGCGACCAGGCGGCGTAGGTCTCGCGGGGCGCCCGCAGCCAGCGGACCATCCGGATCTGCGGCAGCGGCCGCGGCACCAGGCCCTGCTCACGCAGCGCGGCCTTGCGGGTCTGCTTCAGCGCCCGATCGAAGAGGATCGCGGCCGAGATGGACATCCCGGAGAAGAACTGCGGGGCGCCGTCGTGGCCACCGCCGCGCGGGGCGTGCACCCAGTTGAACCAGGCCGAGGCGAAGGCGAAGAACCACACCAGCAGCCGGGAGCCGAGGGCCGCGTCACCGTGGCTGGCCTCGCGCACCGCCAGCACCGAGCAGAACATCGCGGCGCCGTCCAGACCGAAGGGCACCAGGTACTCCCAACCGTCGGAGAGGTTGAGGTTCTCCCGGCCGAAGCCCACCAGACCGTGGAAGGAGAGCGCGGCGGCCACCGCGGCGCAGCAGAACAGCAGCACGTAGGAGGCGATGCCGTACACCATCTCCTTGCGGCGGCGGCGCTCCTCACTGCGCTCCCAGGAGTCCTGGTTCTGCGCGTCGGAGGGGACCCGCTTGGTGCGGAGCATGAGCAGGAGGATCGCCGCGAAGAGCAGTGCGGCGCCCCCCACCACAGCCCAGACCATCTGTATGGAGGAGAGAGTCATGCGGAGTGAGCCTCGGCTTTCGGGCCGTGCAACGGGCAGATGAGGAAGGTGCCCTGACTGACGGTCGTGCCGCGAGAGGCGGCGGGGACACCTGTGCGGCACGACGATATCGCGTCCGGAGGGCCGCATAGTAAGCGGTGAGGACGGAGGGTGCACGCCGAGGCGGGGGCGGTCCGTCGTTTTCCGGTCGAGTACGGAAAGCTGGTGCTCGGAGCGGGTGGCGCGGGTAACCACTTGGTGGTGGACCGGCGCTGCTCCGCCGTCAGTTCGGGCTGGGCAGAACCGCTATTCGGGGGTGGCATCGTTGACTGCGCTGTGGGACTTGCTGCGCAGGGGGTCCCGTCAGGCCGTGGACGCAAGCGGTCTCAACAAGGTGACGCTGACCAAAGCGGCGCCACTGGTCTCACTGACGGACCAGGGGGCGGTCACCGGGCATCTGCAGATCAATCTCCACTGGACCATGCGGGAGGCCGACCTGCTGCCGCACCAGCGCCGCGGCGGCCTGCTGCGTCCCTCGCTGTTCCGGCCGATGCAGCCGCAGGCGTCCAGTCGGCCGATGGTCAACGTCGACCTCGATCTGGGGTGCATGTACGAACTGGCCGACGGCAGCCGGGGAGTGGTCCAGCCGCTGGGCAATCTGCTGGGTGACCTGCAGCGGCCGCCGTTCATCAAGCTCAGCGGGGACGACCGGTACGGTGCTCCGTCCGGCGAGACCATGTATGTCAACCTGGACAAGCGCGACCAGTTCAAGCGCCTGCTGATCTTCGTCTACATCTACGACGGCACCCCCGCCTTCGACCGCACCCATGCGGTGGTGACGCTCTTCCCGTATGTGGGGCCGCGGATCGAAGTGATGCTGGACGAGCGCGCCCCTCAGGCGCGCTCGTGCGCCGTCATCATGATAGAGAACAAGGACGGCCGGCTGACGGTGCGCCGGGAGGTGCGCTATGTCTACGGCTTCCAGGCCGAGCTGGACCGGCTGTACGGGTTCGGCATGCAGTGGCAGCGCGGATACAAGACGCCCCAGGGCACCCCTGAGTGACGGCCCCTCGGCCATGGGGGACCGGAACGGCCCCCGGTGACAGGGCGTCGCTGTGGGCCGGTGACGGCTCAGCGGGGCTGGAACTGCGGCCCCTGCGGTGGCAGCGTGAACCCTCCCGGGTCCTGCCGCCCCTGCACCGGGGACGGCTGGGGCGCCGGAGACGCCGGGACCACCGGGGGAGCCTGCGGGACCGGAGGAGCCTGCGGCGGCGGAGGCGGGTAGCCCGCACCGGGCTGCTGCGCGGCCGGAGCGCCCCACCCGGTCTGCGGCGGGGTCGCGGCCGCGGTCGGCTGGGCCTCCGCCGAGGGCGCCGCC
>NZ_LIQR01000253.1 GCF_001418575.1 Peterkaempfera griseoplana | reverse complement strand
AAGAGACAGGCACCTGGCCGCCGCCTCCCGCCCACATCCCGCCCCGCACTCCGCCCCGCACCCCGGCGACGGCGCCCGGCCGGCCTCCGGGGAGGCGTGATGCAGCGGCTCACCGGGCGGCTCGGCGGCCTCGCGTACGGCGGCGACTACAACCCCGAGCAGTGGGACGAGCAGGTCTGGAAGGAGGACGACCTGCTGATGCGCCGGGCCGGGGTGAACCTGGCCACCGTCGGGGTGTTCTCCTGGGCCCTGCTGGAACCCGAGGAGGGCCGCTTCGACTTCGGCTGGCTGGACGCCCAGCTGGACCGGCTGCACGGCAACGGCGTCGCGGTGGACCTCGCCACCCCCACCGCCTCGCCCCCGCCGTGGTTCACCCTGGCGCACCCCGAGGCGATGCCGGTCACCGCCGACGGCACCCGGCTCACCCACGGCAGCCGCGACACCTACTGCCTGGCCTCGCCCGCCTACCGCAGGGCGGCGGTGCGGATCGCCTCCGCCCTGGCCGAGCGGTACGGCACCCACCCCGCGGTGGCGATGTGGCACATCCACAACGAGTACGCCACGGTGTGCTGGTGCGAGCAGTCGGCGGCGGCCTTCCGGAGTTGGCTGCGGGCTAGGTACGGAACCCTGGACGCACTCAACGACTCCTGGGGGACCGCCTTCTGGAGCCAGCGCTACGGCTCCTGGGAGCAGATCACACCCCCGCGCGCCACCCAGTGGCACCACAACCCGGGCCACACCCTGGACTTCCGCCGCTTCTGGTCCGACGAGGCCCTGGCCGCCTACCGCGAGCAGCGCGACGCGATCCGGGCGCACAGCGGCCTGCCGGTGACGACCAACCTGATGCTGCCCGGCTACCAGGTGCTCGACCTGTGGAGGTTCGGCCGCGAGGTCGACTTCGTCGGCATCGACCACTACCCGGACGCCCCCGGGACGGACGCCGCGGCCGACACCGCCTTCGGCGCGGACCGGGCCCGCTCCTTCGGCGGCGGGAAGCCCTGGCTGCTGATCGAGCAGGGCGCCAGCACCGTCTACGCCGGCGACCGGACCCTCGGCAAGCAGCCCGGCGAGATGCTGCGGCACTCCCTGGGCCACATCGCCCGCGGCTCGGAGGGAGCACTGTTCTTCCAGTGGCGCCAGTCCCGCGCGGGAGCCGAGCTCTGGCACTCCGCGATGGTCCCCCACGCGGGCGCGGACACCCGGATCTTCCGTGAGGCCGCGGCGCTTGGCGAGGCGGTCGCCCGGCTGGGCGAGCTGGCCGGCTCCACGGTCAGGGCGCAGGCCGCGGTGCTGCACGACGCCGACTCCTGGTGGGCCCTGGACACCCGCGGTCTGCCGTCGGCCGAACTCGACTACCCGGGCAGCCTGCGCCGTGCGCACCGGACCCTGTGGGACGCCGGCGTGACCACCGATTTCGCCCACCCCGAGGACGACCTCAGCCGCTACCGGCTGGTCGTCGCCCCGGCGCTGTACCTGCTCTCCGACGCGGGCGCCGAGGCACTGCACCGCTATGTCGAGGGCGGCGGCACGCTGTTGGTGCAGCACTTCTGCGGCGCTGTCGACGAACGCCACCACGCCCGCCTTGGCGGCTACCCCGCCGGGCCGCTGCGCACCGCGCTGGGCATCCGGGGGGAGGAGTACCGGCCGCTGGCGGCAGGGGAGACGGTCGCACTCTCGGACGGCTCCACCGGCACGGTGTGGAGCGAGAGCCTGCGCTGCGAGGGCGCGGAGCCGGTGCTGTCGTACGCCTCCGGGATGCTCGCCGGGCAGCCGGCGCTGACCCGGCACGGCTTCGGGCGGGGCACCGGCTGGTACCTCTCCACCCGCCTCGGCGACCCCGGCTATGCGGCCCTGATGGCGCGGCTGCTGGAGGACGCCGGTGCGGCGCCGGAGGTGGCCGGGCTGCCCGAGGGCGTCGAGGCGGTGCGCCGGCACGGCGAGGACGGCCGCAGCTGGCTGTTCCTGATCAACCACGGGGGGCAGCCGGCCCGGATCACGGTGGCCGGCCTCGACCTCCTCACCGGCGCCGAGGCCGGCCCCGACGGTCTGCACCTCCCCGCGGGCGGCGCGGCGGTGCTGCGCACCGTCGACTGACCATCCGTCAGGCCGCGCCCGGGACCGTCCGGCAGCGCCTGCGCCCTTCGAGTACGCATCGCAGAACGCCCCGGCCCCGGTCGGCACCGCAGCGGAGGAACCATGCCCGGACTGTTCCGGAACCCCGTCATCCCCGGCTTCCACCCCGATCCGTCCATCTGCCGGGTGGGCGACGACTACTACCTGGTCACCTCCAGCTTCGAGTGGTTCCCGGGCCTGCCCCTCTTCCACAGTCGCGACCTGGTCAACTGGCGGCAGCTCGGCCATGTGCTGGACCGCCCCTCCCAGCTCGACCTGGACGGCATGCGGCCCAACGGCGGGATCTACGCGCCGACGCTCCGCCACCACGACGGCGTCTTCTATGTGATCACCACCCATGTGGGCGGCGGCGGCCACTTCGTGGTCACCGCCACCGACCCGGCCGGCCCCTGGAGCGAACCCCACTGGATCGAGGGCGACGGCATCGACCCCTCGCTCTTCTTCGACACCGACGGCCGCGCCTGGATCATGGCGACGCGGGGCAAGGCGGAGCAGGCCCACGACGGCGACAACGAGATCTGGCTGCGGGAGTTCGACGTCGCCGCGATGAAGCCGGTGGGCGAGGAGCACGTGATCTGGGACGGCGCGCTCAAGGTCTCGGTCTGGCCGGAGGGCCCCCACCTCTACCGCATCGGCGACTGGTACCTCCTGCTGGTCTCCGAGGGCGGCACGGAGGCCGACCATGCGCTGGTCGTCGCCCGCTCCCGGTCGGTCACCGGCCCGTACGTCCCCAACCTGCGCAACCCGATCCTCACCCACCGCCACCTCAGCCGCCGGCACCCGATCGGCTGCGTGGGCCACGCCGACCTGGTGCAGACCCCGGCGGGGGAGTGGTGGATGGTGCTGCTCGGGATGCGCACCGGGAGCAACCTCGGCCGGGAGACCTTCCTCACCCGGGTGGAGTGGGAGGACGACTGGCCGGTGGTCTCCCAGGTGGAGGCCGTGGCGACCGCGCCGGACCTGCCCCCGCACCCCTGGCCCGCGCTTCCGGCCTGCGACCGGTTCGACGCCCCGGACCTCGCCCCGCACTGGGCGCAGCTGCGCACCCCGCGGGAGGACCACTGGAGCACCCGGGACGGCCGGCTGCGGCTGCGGCTGCGGCCGGAGCGGCTGGGCGACCCGGTCAACCCCGGCCTGCTGGCCCGCCCGGTGCAGGACCTGGACTTCGCCGCCCACCTCTCCGTCGACGTCCCCCCGGGCGGTGAGGCCGGGCTGGCGCTGCTGCTCAACGACTGGCGCAGTCTGCGGCTGGTGGTGAGCGACCGGGGCCTGGAACTGGTCAGGCGCGCGGGCGAGGAGGCCGAGGAGGAGGTACTCGCCCGGGCGGACTGCCGCCCGCGCCTCCTCGGTGTGGAGGCGCACGGTGCGGAGCACCGCTTCCGCTACGCCGTCGAGCCCGGCGGCTGGCAGGAGCTGGCCGTGGTGGACGGGAGCTTCCTCTCCCCGTCGGCGCCGGGCGACTTCACCGGGGTGTGCATCGGCCCGTACGCCCACGGGGACGCCGGGGACACAGGGGACACCGGGGACGCCGAACGCTTCGCGGCCTTCGACTGGTTCGAGTACCTGCCGCTGCCGCCGATGCCCTCGGCCGGCTGAGCCGGCCGCCGGGGCCCGGGACGACCGGGCCCCGGCGGTGTGTCACGCGGACGAGTCGTCCGGGCCGGCGTTGGCGAGACGTGCCGCCCAGGCCAGGCCGCCGAGCAGATGCAGCCGGAACTCCGGGGTGCGGTACGCCTCCTCGCAGTGACCCAGCGCGGTGTAGAAGGAGCGGCCCGCGCCGACCGGCCGGCACCAGACGAGCGGGTGGTCGGCCCCCATGGTCCCGCCCTGGTAGCGGCCCTCCTCGACGGAGGCGAGCACCCTGACGTCCGGCCGGGGGTTGGCGGCGAAGTTGTACCACTCGTCCGTCCAGGTCCAGAGCGGGGGAAGGTGCCGGGTGGCCGGGTGGCCGTGGTCCTCGACGGTCAGCGCCGCGGTCTGGATCTCGGGGTGGTCGGTGAAGCGGGCGCCGACCAGGTCGCCGAAGAAGGGCCAGCCGGGTTCGGTACAGGCGGCGGAGTGCACGCCGACGAACCCGCCGCCGCCGCGGACATGGCCCTCCAGTGCGGCCCGGCCGGTGTCGTCGAGCACGTCGCCGCTGGTGGACAGGAACACCAGGGCGACGTACCGGGCGAGCGACTCCTCGGTGAAGACGCCCTGGTCCTCGGTGGCGTCCACCTGGAAACCGTGCTCGTCGCCCAGCTCCCGGAAGGCCGCCACCCCTGCGGGGATCGAGTCGTGGCGGTAGTCCGTCGTACGGGAGAAGACCAGAACGGCCGGGAGGGTGCCGCCGGACGGGTCCGGGCCGTCCGCACCGCCGGGCCGGGGCCCGGGTGTTCCTGTGCTCACGTCGGCCCCGGTGTGCATGGCAGTGGTCGCTCCTGTTCGGGTGTCGGCTGTGCGTGACGTCGGATGTTCGCGATGCCGGATGCGCCCGGTCCCGGATGTTCGAGGCGTCGGACGCGGATGCCCCGGGCGGTGGCCGACGGTCGCCGGTTCGTACCGGAAGGGGCCCTTCACGCTAGTGGCCGCTGATGATCGCTTGCAAGACGCGGCAGGTGGGGCTCAGGGCAAGCGCTTGCCCCCGTCGCTGTGGCCGCGCGGGCCGTCAAAGGCCTGGTGCGGGGGCGAAGGATGCGCTTGAATAATCTTGCAGCAAGTTTCAGGAATTCTATGCGCGGCTCCCGCTCCCGGAGGAAAGCATGACCTATGACGTGCTGGTGATCGGCGGCTCCGGGGTGGACACCATCGTCCGGGTGGCGGACCTGGAGATCCCGCCGAGCGACTCCCTGGGCGTCCCGCCGATCCGCGACTACGTCGCCCACACCGGCAACGGAGCCGCGCTCGGGTTCCACGCCCTCGGCCTGGCCACCAAGTTCATCGACTTCATCGGCGACGACCCCCAGGGCGACCTCATCCGTGCCCGGTACCAGGAGGTGGGACTGGATTTCAGTTCCCTGCCCGCCCCCGCCGGTACCCCTCGGAGCGTGAACCTGGTGGACCGCGGCGGCCGGCGGTTCTCCTTCTACGACGGACGCCACCCCGCGGACCTCCGCTTCCCCGCCGACTTCTACCGGCCCTTCCTCGCCCGGACCCGCCATGTGCACCTCTCCGGCGGCGGTCTGTGCCGGGACCTCCTGCCCGACCTCTACGGCGCCGGCGTCACCGTCTCCACCGACCTGCACGCCTGGGACGGGAGCGCCCCGTACGCGGTCCCCTTCGCCTACGGCTGCGACATCGTCTTCATGAGCGCCGCGACCGTCGGGGACCGGGCCCCCAAGGTGCTGCGCGACATCCTCGACCGGGGCCGCGCCCAGGTCGCGGTGGCCACCGACGGCGCCGACGGCTGCCATGTCGCCACCCGTACCAGCCCCGACGCCCGCCACTTCCCCGCCCTCGCCCCGGAGCAGCCCGTCGTCGACAGCAACGGCGCGGGCGACGCCTTCATGACCGCCTTCACGGACTCCTGGCTGAAGGGCCTTCCGCTCGACCACTGCGTCCGGGCCGGCTCCCTCTCCGGAGCGTTCGCCTGCACCACCCCTGGCACCCATGAGCGGCTGATCACCCGGCCGGAACTCGATGCACTGATGTTTCCCGGGAAGCGTTGATGTGCGGCATCAGATGCCTCCAATTGAGCGCACTGAGTGCCATTGTGATGCGATGGTGCTAGGTTCACGCCATGACCAACGCGCGGAAGGCCGATGCAGAGGCCACGGCCGGCGCCCCGAAGCCCGCCATGCGCGAGGCCCTGATCGCGGCGGCCTTCCAGCTGTTCCTGGAACGCGGTTACGAGCAGACGACCATCGACGACATCGTCACCCTGGCGGGTGTCGGCCGCCGTTCGTTCTTCCGCTACTTCCCCTCCAAGGAGGACGTGGTCTTCCCGGACCACGAGCAGGCCCTGGCGGACATGACCGCCTTCCTGCAGGCGAGCGCGGACACCGACGACCCGGTGGCGCGGGTCTGCGACGCGGCCCGGCTGGTGCTGCGGATGTACACCGAGAACCCCACCTTCTCCGTCCAGCGCTACCGGCTCACCAAGAAGGTCCCGGGGCTGCGCGCCTATGAGCTCTCGGTCGTCTGGCGCTATGAGCACACGCTCGCCGACTTTCTGCGCGGACGCTTCGCCGCACGCCGCGACGGCGCCCTGCGGGCCAATGTCGTCGCCGCGTCCGTGGTCGCCGCGCACAATCACGCGCTGCGCAGCTGGCTGCGGGCCAACGGCCAGGGGGACGCGGAGGCGGCGGCGGACCGCGCCCTCGCCTATGTCACGGGCGCCTGGACCTCCCAGCAGCCCGCCTCCGACAATCCGGAGGAGGACGACGTGGTCATCGTCATCACCCGGCGCCGCACCCCGATGTGGCGGGTGGTCCGCGATGTGGAGGCGGGCCTCGGCCCGGAGTGAGACACCGGCGCCCTCACTGGGCCTGTGACAAGGGGCCGGCCGGCAGCACCTGCCGGCCGGCCCCTTGTCGTGCGCCGGGCGCCCCTCGGAGCGCCGGAGTCAGCGGGTCCTGATCTCGGTGGTGAGCTGGGGGAGGACCTGGAAGAGGTCGCCGACGACGCCGAAGTCGACGAGGTCGAAGATGGGGGCCTCGGGGTCCTTGTTGACGGCGACGATGGTCTTGGAGGTCTGCATACCGGCCCGGTGCTGGATGGCGCCGGAGATGCCGTTGGCGATGTACAGCTGCGGGGAGACCTGCTTGCCGGTCTGGCCGACCTGGTTGGTGTGCGGGTACCAGCCCGCGTCCACCGCCGCCCGCGAGGCACCCACCGCCGCGCCGAGCGCGTCGGCGAGCTCCTCCACCACCCCGAACCCCTCGGCCGCGCCCACCCCGCGACCGCCGGAGACCACGATCGCCGCCTCGGTCAGCTCCGGACGCCCCGAGGAGACCCGCGGGGTACGCGAGACCACCCTGGT
>NZ_LIQR01000252.1 GCF_001418575.1 Peterkaempfera griseoplana | reverse complement strand
CGCCGACGCGGTCCTGGTCGGCGAGTCCCTGGTCGTCGGGGGCGACCCCAAGGCGGCCGTCGCCGACCTGGTCGCCGCCGGTGCCCATCCCGCGCTGCGGCACGGCCGGGGCTGACCTGCGGCCATGTCCCTGACCTCGCGTAACGCGCCCGGCTGCCGCCCTCGCGGCTGCCGTGCCCCCGCCCGCCGGGTGCGGGGCCGCCGGGTGCGTTACGTCATCGGATGCGAGCCCGGCCAGGTGCAGGGCCGCCGATGGCGCTGCCGGACGCGGCAGCCGGACGGCAGGGCCTGAACGGGCCCCGTCTCCGCACACCCCCGACCGGAGGGGGAGGGGCAGCCGCCCCGGCCGCACGCAGCTGGTACGACCACAGCTATTTCGGCCCACACACAGAGGGATCCGTCATGTCCACGGACCATCACACCCCACCGCAGGTTCCGGACGCCCGCGGCTACTTCGGCCGCTTCGGCGGACGTTTCATCCCGGAGGCGCTGGTCGCCGCCGTGGAGCAGGTCGCCGACGAGTACGAGAAGGCCAAGGCCGACCCGGCGTTCGCCGCCGAACTGGACGGCCTGCTCAAGGACTACACCGGCCGACCCAGCGCACTGACCGACGTCCGCCGCTTCTCCGAGCTGGCCGGCGGCGCCCGGGTCCTGCTCAAGCGCGAGGACCTCAACCACACCGGCTCGCACAAGATCAACAACGTGCTGGGCCAGGCCCTGCTGACCCGCCGGATGGGCAAGACCCGGGTCATCGCCGAGACCGGCGCCGGCCAGCACGGCGTGGCCACCGCCACCGCCTGCGCCCTCTTCGGCCTGGACTGCACCATCTACATGGGCGAGGTCGACACCCAGCGGCAGGCCCTGAACGTCGCCCGGATGCGGATGCTGGGCGCCGAGGTCATCGCCGTGAAGTCCGGCAGCCGCACCCTCAAGGACGCCATCAACGAGGCGTTCCGCGACTGGGTCGCCAACGTCGACTCCACCCACTACCTCTTCGGCACCGTCGCCGGCCCGCACCCCTTCCCCATGATGGTCCGCGACTTCCACCGGGTCATCGGCATCGAGGCCCGCGCCCAGGTCCTGGACCGCGTCGGCCGACTGCCGGACGCCGTGGTGGCCTGCGTCGGCGGCGGCTCCAACGCCATGGGCATCTTCCACGAGTTCATCCCCGACAGCGGGGTGCGGCTGATCGGCTGCGAGGCCGCCGGCGAGGGCGTGGACACCCCCCGCCACGCCGCCACCCTCACCAAGGGCAGCCCCGGAGTGCTGCACGGCGCCCGCAGCTACATGCTGCAGGACGAGGACGGCCAGACCATCGAGTCGCACTCCATCTCGGCGGGCCTGGACTACCCCGGCATCGGCCCGGAGCACTCCTGGCTGAAGGACACCGGCCGCGCCGAGTACCGCCCGGTCACCGACGACCAGGCCATGCAGGCACTGCTGCAGCTCTCCCGCACCGAGGGCATCATCCCGGCCATCGAGTCCGCCCACGCCCTGGCCGGCGCCCTGGAGCTGGGCCGCGAACTCGGCCCGGACGCCGTCATCCTGGTGAACCTCTCCGGCCGCGGCGACAAGGACATGCACACCGCCGCGGAGTACTTCGGCCTGCTGGACGACCCGGGACGCGACCCCGGCGCCCCGTCCGACCGCGCCATCACCACCGACGCCGACGAGAAGCTGGGGAAGTGACCATGAGCACCGAGAGCAAGCTCAGCGCCGCCCTCGCCGCGGCCAGGGCGGAGAACCGCGCCGCCCTCATCGGCTATCTGCCGGCCGGGTTCCCCAGCGTCGACGGCGGCATCAAGGCGGTCCGCGCCCTGGTCGAGGGCGGCTGCGACGCCGTCGAGATCGGCCTGCCGCACTCCGACCCGGTGCTGGACGGCCCCACCATCCAGACCGCGGACGACATCGCGCTGCGCGGCGGCATCCGCATCGCCGACGTGCTGCGGACCGTCCGTGAGGTCGCCTCGGCCGTGGACGCCCCGGTGCTGGTGATGACCTACTGGAACCCGGTGGACCACTACGGCACCGAGCGGTTCGCCGCCGACCTGGCCGCCGCCGGGGGAGCGGGCTGCATCCTGCCCGACCTGCCGGTGGAGGAGTCCGAGGAGTGGCGGACGGCCGCCGCGAAGCACGGTCTGGACACCGTCTTCGTGGTCGCCCCCAGCAACCGCGACGAGCGGCTGGCCCGGATCACCGCGGTGGGCTCGGGCTTCGTCTACGCCGCCGCCGTCATGGGGGTCACCGGCACCCGCACCCAGGTCGGCCACCAGGCCGAGGACCTGGTGAAGCGGACCCGGGCCACCACCGACCTGCCGGTCTGTGTCGGCCTGGGCGTCTCCACCCCCGACCAGGCCGCCGAGGTCGCCGCCTTCGCGGACGGCGTCATCGTGGGCTCGGCCTTCGTCCAGCGCCTGCTGGACGCCGCCGGGGACGAGGAGGCCGGCCTGGCCGCCGTCCGCGCCCTCGCCAGCGAACTGGCGGCGGGAGTCCGCCGCCGCTGAGCAACACCACCCCCGTACACCCGGCCCGCCGACCCCGCGTCGGCGGGCCGGTCCCCTGACGGGGGTCCGTGCGGAGCCGCGCGGGGGCGCGTCGCCGCAGGCTGCGCGCCCGGCAGGGCATCGCCTCCCCCGTACGGGTGGACCCCGCACCCGCGGCACAACCGTGCCGCCCCTCCGCTCGTTGGCCGTACCGGCAGATCCCGGCGGCGCCCCCCTTCCCGGGCGTCGCCGTCCGCCGGCGAATCGTCACCGAGAGGATCCCCGTGGCCCGGTACCAGCGCGCCAGAGTCCTGCGAGCCACCGTGGCGGTGGCGGCGCTCGTCGCCGCCGTGGCCGGTGAGACAGCGGTCGGCCGGGCTCTGGCGGACCGCGCTGCCCACCCCGGGGACCACGCCCGGCTCGCCGGGGCGATGCTGACCCAGTCCCGGGCGCTGCCGGCGGGCGGCCCGGGCGGCCTGCTGCGCGCCCCCTCCGTGGGCCGTCCGGTGGCCGGACCGCTGACCGCACCGGCGATCCCCGGAGCCCGGCCCGTGGGGCCGCCCGGACCGCGCATCGCCGGCGCGGCCACCCTGATGGCGCTGCCCGCCCGCCTGGACCCCGACGGAGTGGCGATGGCGGTCGGCAGCGCCCGGGCGCCCGTCACCCTGACCCTCTACGAGGACTACCGCGACCCCGGCAGCCGCCGCTTCGAACAGGCGCAGGGCCGGATGCTGGCCGACCTGGCGGCCGACGGCACCGTGTGGATCCGGCGGATCACCGGCTCCGCCCCGCAGGCGCGACAGTCCGGCGAGGACGCCCACCGGGCGGCCAACGCCGCCCGCGCGGCCCTGGCGGCCGGCCGCTTCCCGGTGTTCAACGCGCTGCTGTACCAGGAGCAGCCGCCCGGGCGGCGCGGCGGCTTCACCGTCCGCCGGCTGCTGGACATCGCCTCCCAGGTCCCGGGGCTGCGCAGCCCGGCCTTCGACCGCGCGGTCCGCACCCAGCGGTACGCCTCCTGGGTCGCCACCTCACAGCGCGCCTACGACCGCCACGACCGCCGGGTGCGCTCCGGCTCCCCCGGGATGGTGGTGGGCGGGCGGCCGGTCGACCTGGCGGCCCGGCCCGACCTCGCCCGGGACCCCGCCGCCCTGAGGCGCTTCCTGCTGGCGGCGCGCGGCTGACCGCCGCACCCGGACGCCGCGGCGCGGGGAACCCCGGCCCGCCCCGACGGGTTTCCCGCACATGGACCTTTCCGCTGCCGACCGCACCGTGCCCGCGCCCCGGGCCGGTTCTCCGAGGGGGACGACCGAATGACCGCATCGCAGGACGCCATGTTCACCCGTGACCCCGACGACCGTGACCCCGACGACCGTGACCCGGGCGGCCGTGACCCGGGCGGCCGCTCCCACGACGTCAGCTCCCACGACGTCAGCTCCGGCCCCGCGTCGGGGGCGCGGCGGGTCCTGGACGGCGCGGCCGCCGCCTGGGTGTCCACGGCCGCGCGGCTGGCGCTCGCCGCCGTCTGGGCCTGGGCGGGGCTGGCGAAGATCTCGGACCCGGCGGTGGCGGCCCAGGCGGTCCGCGCCTACCGGATCCTGCCGGAGACGCTGGTCAAGCCGGTCGGCTACGGCCTGCCGTTCCTGGAGCTGGCGCTGGCACTGCTGCTGCTGGCCGGGCTGGGCACCAGGGTCGCCGCCGTCCTCTCCGGGGTGCTGCTGCTGGTGTTCATCTCCGGCATCTCCTCCGTCTGGGCCCGCGGTCTGACCATCGACTGCGGCTGCTTCGGCGGGGGCGGCCAGGTCGCCTCCTCACAGACCAAGTACCTCCAGGAGATCCTGCGCGACACCGGCTTCCTGCTGCTGGCCGCCTGGCTGATGTGGAAGCCCCGCAGCCGCTTCTCCGCCGACGGCTGGCTGGCCGCTTGAGCCGTCGCCGCCCCTGAGCTCCGGCCGACCGGCCGGCCCGTCCCTTCGCAAGGGATGCAGCCCTCCCCGTGACCAGCAAGGCAGCCCATGCAGATGAGTGAGAAGAACCGAGACGGCAAGCGCAGCGCCAGGGAGCGGCTGCTCGCCGAGCGGCAGGCCCAGGAGGCCCGTTCCCGGCGCAACAAGAAGCTGTTGGTGATCGGTTCGGTGGTCGCCGTACTCGCCGTGGCGGTCGGGGTGGGCGTCGCGGTGCAGAGCATGCGGAGCAAGCCGGCCACCCCGGTGGCGGCGCCCGCCGGTACCATCGGCGACCGCAGGCTGGTCATCCCGGACGGGGCGGCCAACGCCCCGTCCACCCTCACGGTCTACGAGGACCCGCGCTGCCCGGCCTGCCAGCTCTTCGAGAAGACCTTCCGGCCCACGGTCGACAAGCTCAAGAACCAGGGCAAGATCGTCGGCAACTACCACATCGTGTCCTTCATCGACCGGCACGACAACGGCACCGGCTCCAAGAACGGCGCCAACGCCCTGGCCTGCGCCCAGGACGCGGGGAAGTTCCGCGCGTACCACAACGTCCTCTACGCCAACCAGCCGCCGGAGACCTCCGACGCCTGGAGCGACCGGGGCCGGCTGATCACCCTGGCCAAGCAGGTGCCGGGGCTCGTCACGCCCACCTTCGAGACGTGCGTCAAGGACAACACGTACGGCGACTGGGTCTCCGCGGTCCAGGAGGACTTCGACAAGTCCGGCTTCACCTCCACCCCCACCGTGCTGCTGAACGGGAAGTCCGTCTTCCCGAGCAAGGACGGCCAGCAGATCACTCCCGCCAACCTGGTGGCCTGGGTGAACGCCGCCAACAAGGGCAAGCCGCTCGGCACGCCGTCCACGCCGGCGGCCTCCCCCTCGGCCAAGGCCGCCCGTCCGGCCGGTGGACACGCCGGCTCCGCGCACCCCGCGACCACGGGACACGCCGCGGCCGAAGCGGCCACGGCCAAGGCGGGCGTCCGGCACACCCCCGCCGTCGCCCCGGCCCCCGCCGTGCCGTACGTCCCCGCCGGGCACCACGCGGGCCGCACGCACGGCACGGCCGGAGCGCACGGTACGGCCGGTACGCACGGAACGGCCGCCGCCCCCGCGCCGGCCGCCGAGGGGGGCGCCGCACCCCAGGCTCCGGGCGTACACTCCACCACCACACGCTGACTCGCACTCCTGCGCCGTCGCGGGCCCGTTCGGGCGCGACGGCGCAGGTTGTGCCCCAACCGGTACCGACGCGCCGGGCCCAGCACGGTAGCGTCTTCTATGCCATGGACCTTGCATTCATTCCGAGCCCGTCGCGGGGCGTGATCCACCTCGGACCGATCCCGCTGCGCGCCTACGCTTTCTGCATCATCATCGGCGTCGTCGTCGCCGTCTGGCTCGGCAGCAAACGCTGGGTCGCCCGGGGTGGCGCCTCCCACACGGTGGGTGACGTCGCGGTCTGGGCCGTGCCCTTCGGACTGGTCGGCGGCCGCCTCTACCACGTGATCACGGATCACCAGCTCTACTTCGACCCGGGCAAGCACCCGATCGACGCGCTGAAGATCTGGAACGGCGGCCTGGGGATCTGGGGCGCCATCGCCCTGGGCGCCCTCGGCGCCTGGATCGGCTGCCGCCGCGCCGGAGTGCCGCTGCCCGCCTGGGCGGACGCGGTCGCCCCCGGCATCGCCCTGGCCCAGGCCTGCGGCCGCTGGGGCAACTGGTTCAACCAGGAGCTCTTCGGCAAGCCGACCACGCTGCCCTGGGGCCTCACCATCGACTACGACCACCGGCCGGACGCCACCAAGGCCCTGGCCACCTACCACCCGACGTTCCTCTACGAGTCGCTGTGGTGCATCGGGGTGGCGGTGCTGGTGATCTGGGCCGACCGCCGCTTCCGCCTCGGCCATGGCCGTGCCTTCGCGCTGTATGTCGCGGCGTACACGGTGGGCCGGTTCTGGATCGAGTACCTGCGGGTGGACGAGGCGCACCACATCCTGGGCCTGCGGCTCAACGACTGGACGTCGATCGTGGTCTTCCTGGGCGCCGTGGTCTACCTGGTGCTCTCCGCCAAGCGGCACCCCGGCCGGGAGACCGACATCGACCCGGCGGCCCGCGCGGCCGTCGACGACCCGCAGGACGGCGGCCCGACCGGCTCAGCCGACCGTACGGACGGTGCCGAGGCCGCCGACGTCACGGACGGCGGCGACGCCCTCGCCCCCGAGGACCGGCCGAAGCCGTCCGCCGGTGACGCCGCGCTGGCCGAGGCGGCCAGGATCGACGACGAGCGCCGGGCCGGCCTCGTACCGGACCCGGCCCCCGAGGCGGGCAAGCGCAGCTGACCCCCCGAACGCGCCCCGCGGCCGTCCCCGCCCACCGGCGGGGACGGCCGCTGCCTTTCCCGCCCGGAGCCGGCAGCCCCCGCCCGGACCGCCGCCACGACCGGGAAGAACGCCCACGACCAGGGGGTTCGGTCAGGCTTCCCTTGCTGGAAAGAAGTTGGCCAGGGCACTACGTTGGCAGGACTGAGGGCCTCCGGCGCGGGGGCGGGGCAACGGCACGAGGGGACGGACCACCGTGGCAACGACGCTCACCGAGCCGGTCGTGGAACCGGTAGTGGCCGAGGCGCACCAGCACAGCCACCGCGACGTCAACGGCGGCTGGCTGCGCCCCGCCGTCTTCGGGGCGATGGACGGCCTGGTCTCCAATGTCGCCCTGATGACCGGTGTGGTGGGCGGCGACGCCTCCCGGACCACGGTGGTGCTCGCCGGCCTGGCGGGCCTGGCCGCGGGGGCGTTCTCCATGGCCGCGGGGGAGTACACCTCGGTGGCCTCCCAGCGCGAGCTGGTGGAGGCCGAGCTGGAGGTCGAACGCCGGGAGCTGCGCCACAACCCGCACGACGAGCTGGCCGAGCTGGCCGAGCTCTATGTGGCACGGGGGGTGGAGCCGGAGCTCGCCAGGGAGGTCGCCCGCCAGCTGTCCGCTGACCCGGAGCGGGCACTGGAGATCCACGCCCGCGAGGAGCTCGGTGTGGACCCCAACGACCTGCCCTCGCCGCTGCTGGCGGCGGTCTCCTCCTTCGGGGCGTTCGCGCTGGGGGCGCTGCTGCCGCTGCTGCCATATCTGCTGGGGGCGAGCAGTCTGCTGCCGGCCCTGGTGGTGGCGCTGCTGGGGCTCTTCCTCTGCGGTGCGGTGGTCTCCCGGGTCACCGCCCGCAGCTGGTGGTACAGCGGTCTGCGGCAGCTGGTGCTCGGCGGTGCGGCCGCCGGACTGACCTTCCTGCTGGGTCGGCTGATCGGCAGCGGCATCGGCTGACGGGGGCGCTTCGCGCGCTCCGTACGGTCACCGCCCCCACTGCATAATCATGCAGTGGGTGGCGTGATGTTCCACACAGCCGACTGCCGGGCCCGGTCGCCTACCATCGAGAGAGGGCAGGTGGCCTCCGGGCGCCGAGGCCGAGCGCAGCGTTGCGCGGGCCTGCCGCCCACGCAGGTGTTAAGGCGCGGTTTCACCGTCCGTGGCAAGGGGCACACTTCCCAGGACGTGCGGGTGATCCAGCGTCGTCCCCCGATGCCACTACCGACGGGTAACAGTGCCTGACCAGGGGCTGCGTCCGAATCGTGGACGCGGAATTCCACTTCCCGGTACACGCGGCATCATGTAACCTGCACGAAATCGCAGAGGGCCAACGTCGTCTCTCTTGCGCAAGCAAATTGCCAAAAGACGACGACGGGAGAGCCGATGCTGTCTGCGTCCATGCGCTCCGGGCCTTACGCGGCCGTCAAGGACGCGCGCCCCGCTGCCCAGGGCCTGTACGACCCGCGCAACGAGCACGACGCCTGCGGCGTCGGCTTCGTGGCTACGCTGACCGGCATTGCGGACCACCGCATCGTCGAGCAGGCGCTCACGGTGCTGCGCAACCTCGAGCACCGCGGGGCGACCGGCTCCGAGCCGGACTCCGGCGACGGCGCCGGCATCCTCACCCAGATCCCCGACGCCTTCCTGCGCGCCAGCACCGACTTCGAGCTGCCCGCCGCCGGCAGCTACGCCGTCGGCATCGCCTTCCTCCCCGACGAGGACGCCGCCGCCGCCGAAGCCGCAGCCCGCACCGAGGCCATCGCCGCCGAGGAGGGCCTCACCGTCCTCGGCTGGCGCGACGTCCCGGTCACCCCCGACCTGCTGGGCGCCACCGCCCGCTCGGTCATGCCGCGCTTCCGCCAGCTCTTCCTCACCTCCGCGGACCAGCAGGACGCCCGCACCGGCATCCACCTCGACCGGATCGCCTACGTCGTCCGCAAGCGCGCCGAGCGTGAGATCGGGATCTACTTCGCCTCGCTCTCCTCCCGCACCATCGTCTACAAGGGCATGCTCACCACCGGGCAGCTGGAGCCGTTCTTCCCGGACCTCTCCGACCGCCTCTACGCCTCCGCGCTGGGCCTGGTCCACTCCCGGTTCTCCACCAACACCTTCCCCAGCTGGCCGCTCGCCCACCCGTACCGCTTCGTCGCCCACAACGGCGAGATCAACACGGTCAAGGGCAACCGCAACTGGATGCGCGCCCGCGAGTCCCAGCTCGCCACCGACCTCATCCCCGGTGACCTGGACCGGATCTTCCCGATCTGCACCCCGGACCACTCCGACTCGGCCTCCTTCGACGAGGTCCTGGAGCTGCTCCACCTCGGCGGCCGCTCGCTGCCCCACTCGGTGCTGATGATGATCCCGGAGGCGTGGGAGAACCACGCCACCATGGACGCCGCCCGCCGCGCCTTCTACCGCTACCACTCCAACCTCATGGAGCCCTGGGACGGCCCGGCCTGCGTCACCTTCACCGACGGCACCCAGATCGGCGCCGTCCTGGACCGCAACGGCCTGCGCCCCGCCCGCTACTGGATCACCGAGGACGGCCTGGTCGTCCTCTCCTCCGAGGTCGGCGTCCTGGACATCCCCCAGGAGAAGGTCGTCCGCAAGGGCCGCCTGCAGCCCGGCCGGATGTTCCTGGTGGACACCGCCGAGAACCGCATCGTCGAGGACGACGAGATCAAGTCCGCCCTCGCCGCCGAGCACCCCTACGCCGAGTGGCTCGCCGCCGGCCAGATCCAGCTGGGCAACCTCCCCGAGCGCGAGCACATCGTGCACACCCACGCCTCGGTCACCCGCCGCCAGCAGACCTTCGGCTACACCGAGGAGGAACTCCGCGTCCTCCTCGCCCCGATGGCCCGCACCGGCGCCGAGCCCATCGGCTCCATGGGCACCGACACCCCCATCGCGGCCCTCTCCGACAAGCCGCGGCTGCTCTTCGACTACTTCACCCAGCTCTTCGCGCAGGTCACCAACCCGCCGCTGGACGCCATCCGGGAGGAGCTGGTCACCTCCCTCGGCTCCAACCTCGGCCCCGAGGGCAACCTGCTCAAGGCCGAGCCGGCGTCCTGCCGCACCGTCAACGTGCCCTTCCCGGTGATCGACAACGACGAGCTGGCCAAGCTCGTCCACATCAACGCCGACGGAGACCAGCCCGGCCTCAAGGCCGTCACCCTCTCCGGCCTCTACCGCGTCTCCGGCGGCGGCGCCGCCCTCGCCGCCCGCCTGGAGGAGATCGCCGCCGAAGCCGACGCCGCGCTCGCCGACGGCGCCCGGATCATCGTGCTCTCCGACCGGCACTCCGACGCCGAGCACGCCCCGATCCCCTCCCTGCTGCTCACCTCCGCCGTCCACCACCACCTCATCCGCACCAAGCAGCGCACCCAGGTGTCGCTGCTGGTCGAGGCCGGAGACGTCCGCGAGGTCCACCACGTCGCGCTGCTGATCGGCTACGGCGCCGCCGCGATCAACCCCTACCTGGCCATGGAGTCCGTCGAGGACCAGGTCCGCTCCGGGGTCTTCGTCGAGGGCGTCGAGCCCGAGCGCGCCATCCGCAACCTCATCAAGGCCCTCGGCAAGGGCGTCCTCAAGGTGATGTCCAAGATGGGCATCTCCACTGTCGCCTCCTACCGCGGCGCCCAGGTCTTCGAGGCCATCGGCCTCTCCCAGGACCTGGTCGACACCTACTTCGCCGGCACCACCACCAAGCTCGGCGGCATCGGCCTGGACGAGATCGCCCGCGAGGTCGCCGCCCGCCACGCCAAGGCCTACCCCGCCTCCGGCATCCCCTCCGCGCACCGCGCGCTGGAGATCGGCGGCGAGTACCAGTGGCGCCGCGAGGGCGAGCCCCACCTCTTCGACCCCGAGACCGTCTTCCGGCTCCAGCACTCCACCCGTGCCCGCCGGTACGACATCTTCAAGCAGTACACCGAGCGGGTGAACGAGCAGTCCACGCGGCTGATGACGCTGCGCGGCCTCTTCAAGCTCAAGGACGGCGACCGCCCCTCCATCTCCATCGACGAGGTCGAGCCGGTCTCCGAGATCGTCAAGCGGTTCTCCACCGGCGCCATGTCCTACGGCTCCATCTCCATGGAGGCCCACGAGACGCTCGCCATCGCCATGAACCGCCTCGGCGGCAAGTCCAACACCGGCGAGGGCGGCGAGGACCCCGAGCGCCTCCACGACCCCGAGCGCCGCTCCGCGATCAAGCAGGTCGCCTCCGGCCGCTTCGGCGTCACCTCCGAGTACCTGGTCAACGCCGACGACATCCAGATCAAGATGGCCCAGGGCGCCAAGCCCGGCGAGGGCGGCCAGCTGCCCGGCCACAAGGTCTACCCCTGGGTCGCCAAGACCCGGCACTCCACCCCCGGCGTCGGCCTGATCTCCCCGCCGCCGCACCACGACATCTACTCCATCGAGGACCTCGCCCAGCTCATCCACGACCTCAAGAACGCCAACCGGGACGCCCGCATCCATGTGAAGCTGGTCTCCGAGGTCGGCGTCGGCACGGTCGCGGCGGGCGTCTCCAAGGCCCACGCGGACGTCGTGCTGATCTCCGGCCACGACGGCGGAACCGGCGCCTCCCCGCTGACCTCCCTCAAGCACGCCGGCGGCCCCTGGGAGCTCGGCCTCGCCGAGACCCAGCAGACCCTGCTGCTCAACGGCCTGCGCGACCGCATCGTCGTGCAGACCGACGGCCAGCTGAAGACCGGCCGTGACGTGGTCATCGCCGCGCTGCTCGGCGCCGAGGAGTTCGGCTTCGCCACCGCCCCGCTGGTCGTCTCCGGCTGCGTCATGATGCGCGTCTGCCACCTCGACACCTGCCCGGTCGGCGTCGCCACCCAGAACCCCGTGCTGCGCGACCGGTTCACCGGCAAGCCGGAGTTCGTCGTCAACTTCTTCGAGTTCATCGCCGAAGAGGTCCGCGAACTCCTCGCCGAGCTGGGCTTCCGCTCCATCGAGGAGGCCGTCGGCCACGCCGAGCTGATCGACGCCACCGAGGCCGTCGACCACTGGAAGGCCGCCGGACTGGACATCGCCCCGCTGCTGCACGTCCCCGCCCTGCCCGAAGGCGCGGCCCTGCACCGCACCACCGAGCAGGACCACGGCCTGGACAAGGCCCTCGACAACGAGCTGATCAGCCTCTGCTCCGAGGCGCTCGAGCACGGCGAGGCCGTCCGCGTCCAGCTGCCCATCCGCAACGTCAACCGCACCGTCGGCACCATGCTCGGCCACGAGGTGACCAAGCGGTACCGCGGCGCGGGCCTGCCCGAAGGCACCATCGACGTCACCTTCACCGGCTCCGCCGGCCAGTCCTTCGGCGCCTTCGTCCCCAACGGCATCACCCTGCGCCTGGAGGGCGACGCCAACGACTACGTCGGCAAGGGCCTCTCCGGCGGCGTCCTGATCGTCCGCCCGTCCCGCGACGCCGCGGCCATCGGCGCCGACGCCCAGAGCCACGTCATCGCCGGCAACACCATCGGGTACGGCGCCACCAGCGGCCGCATCCACCTGCGCGGCAAGGCCGGCGAGCGCTTCGCCGTCCGCAACTCCGGCGCCACCCTGGTCGTCGAAGGCGTCGGCGACCACGGCTGCGAGTACATGACCGGCGGACGCGTCGTCGTCCTCGGCGAGACCGGACGCAACTTCGCGGCCGGCATGTCCGGCGGCATCGCCTACGTCCTCGACCTGCGCCCCTCCCACGTCAACGGCGGGATGGTCGGCATCGAGGGCCCCGACGAGGCCGACCGCACCTGGCTGCGCGAGACCGTGCAGCAGCACTACGAGGAGACCGGCTCCACCGTCGCCGCCGAACTCCTCGCCGACTGGGGCGCCGGTGTCTCCCGGTTCTCCAAGATCATGCCCAGGGACTACAAGGCAGTGCTCGCCGCCAAGGAAGCCGCCGAGCGCGACGGGCTCTCCGAGTCCGAGACCACCTCGAAGATGATGGAGGCGGCTAATGGCTGACCCGAAGGGATTCCTCACCACCCCGCAGCAGCACGCCGAGCGTCGGCCCGTCGACGTCCGGATCCGGGACTGGAACGAGGTCTACGTCGAGCGCAGCCTGCTGCCGATCATCACCAAGCAGGCCGGCCGCTGCATGGACTGCGGCATCCCGTTCTGCCACAACGGCTGTCCGCTGGGGAACCTCATCCCCGAGTGGAACGACCTCGCCTGGCGCGACGACTGGACCGCCGCCAGCGAGCGGCTGCACGCCACCAACAACTTCCCCGAGTTCACCGGGCGGCTCTGCCCCGCCCCGTGCGAGTCGGCGTGCGTCCTCGGCATCAACCAGGCCCCGGTGACCATCAAGAACGTCGAGGTCACCATCATCGACAAGGCCTGGGAGAACGGCGACGTCACGCCGCAGATCCCCGAGCGCCTCTCCGGCAAGACCGTCGCCGTCATCGGCTCCGGCCCGGCCGGTCTCGCCGCCGCCCAGCAGCTCACCCGCGCCGGGCACACCGTGGTGGTGTACGAGCGCGCCGACCGCATCGGCGGCCTGCTGCGCTACGGCATCCCCGAGTTCAAGATGGAGAAGCGCCACGTCAACCGGCGCGTCGAGCAGATGCGCGCCGAGGGCACCCGGTTCCGCACCGGCGTCCACGTCGGCGAGGACATCACCGGCCAGCAGCTGCGCGAGCGGTTCGACGCGGTCGTGGTCGCCGCCGGCGCCACCACCGCCCGCGACCTGCCCGTGCCCGGCCGTGAGCTCCAGGGCATCTACCAGGCCATGGAGTACCTGCCGCTGGCCAACAAGGTCCAGGAGGGCGACTTCGTCGAGCCGCCCATCACCGCCGCGGGCAAGCACGTCGTGGTCATCGGCGGTGGCGACACCGGCGCCGACTGCGTCGGCACCGCCCACCGGCAGGGCGCGGCCTCCGTCACCCAGCTGGAGATCATGCCCCGGCCCTCCGACGAGCGCCCCGGCCACCAGCCCTGGCCGACCATGCCGATGACCTACAAGGTCACCTCGGCCCACGAGGAGGGCGGCGAGCGCGTCTACGCGGTCAACACCACCCACTTCACCGGTGACGAGGACGGCAACGTCCAGGAACTCCACCTGGTCGAGGTCGAGTTCAAGGACGGACGCTTCCAGCCCGTCGAGGGCACCGAGCGCACCATCCCCGCGCAGCTGGTCACCCTCGCCATGGGCTTCACCGGCACCGACCAGCGCAACGGCCTGGTCGAGCAGCTGGGTGTGGAGCTGGACGCCCGCGGCAACATCGCCCGCGACGGCCGCTTCGCCACCAACGCCGAGGGCGTCTTCGTCTGCGGCGACGCCGGCCGCGGCCAGTCGCTGATCGTCTGGGCCATCGCCGAGGGCCGCTCCGCGGCCGCCGCCGTCGACGCCCACCTCAGCGGCGGCAGCAGCGCGCTGCCCGCCCCCATCCGCCCGACCGACCGCCCGCTGACGGTCTGACGGCACACCTCACGGCCCCGGCCTGCCGCACACCGACGTGCGGCAGGCCGGGGAGCGTACGCCGCGGCGCCTGCCCCACCCCGACCGCACCGGAGCAGGCGCCGCGGCATCACTGCGTCCGGGCGCCCGTCCCGACACCTCCCAGGCCACCGGCGTCAGCCGGTGGCCTGCCGCCGCATCCAGCCCCACCCGGGGCCTGGCACCCCGGACGGCGGACGCATCTCCCCGCGACGCGGCCGCACCTGCAGCCCCACCGCTGGGCCCGCCCCGTACACCCGGTGACTCCGGGTCGCGGACCTGCCGCTCCGGCCACGCCGTGACCGTACGGCCGTCCGCAAGGACGCCCCGAGAATGCAGCAGCGGAGCCGCCGCCGTCATCCCGGTCGTCCCGAAGTCCGGCGGCGCGTTGCCCTGCCGCACCGTCTCGACGGCCCGGTGCAGAGACGCATCAGAGACACCGGTGATGCGGCGGTGGGCTTGGCGGGAGCGCCCTCGCTGCCGCTGCAGCCGACGGCAGCGTCCCGTACGGTGGCGAGGGCACCACAACGGCCGGACCGCGCATGGCCGACCCCCGGGACGGTCGGGACACGGCTGGGGCGGGAACCGGCCACCCCCGGTTCCCGCCCCAGT
>NZ_LIQR01000251.1:1454-1924 GCF_001418575.1 Peterkaempfera griseoplana | reverse complement strand
ACCCCGGCCGCGGGCGGCGGCATGTCCGGTTCTACCCTGGTGCGGACGAAAGTCGGACGAAGCGGACCCCGGGGAGCGCTGCGTCCGCCGGAGCGAGGGAAAGCGGGATCCGCCGATGGGCGACGGCATGGCAGGGATGCACCACCACGGGGAGGTGCTGGCACCGTACTCGCTGTCGACCGCTCTCAGCTGGTCGGCCGACTGGGCGTTCCTGCTGGGCAGCCTGGTGGCGCTGGTGCTGTACATGGCCGGGGCGGTGCGGCTGTGGCGGCGCGGCGACCGGTGGCCGGTGGGCCGGGTGATCGCCTGGACCGCGGGGGTGGCCACGGTGGTGCTCACCACCTGCACGGGGCTCAACGACTACGGGATGGTGCTCTTCAGCGCCCACATGCTGCAGCACATGGTGCTCTCCATGCTGTCGCCGATCCTGCTGCTGCTCGGAGCGCCGATCACCCTGACGCTGCGGGCGC
>NZ_LIQR01000251.1:0-1413 GCF_001418575.1 Peterkaempfera griseoplana | reverse complement strand
CCCCGGGCCGCACCGCCCCGGGTACGTGATGCGCATCCTGGAGCTCTTCATGGGCATGCCGTTCCACGCCTTCTTCGGGGTGGCGGTGATGATGGCCAGCAGCCTGCTGGTGGACACCTTCGCCCACCCCCCGGCGTCGCTCGGCACCAACACACTGACGGACCAGCAGCTGGCGGGCGGCATCACCTGGGCTTTCGGGGAGATCCCCACTGCGATCGTGCTGGTCGCGCTGGTCTTCCAGTGGGCCCGGTCGGAGGAACGGCAGGCACGGCGCCGCGACCGCGCTGCGGACCGGGACGGCGACGCCGAGCTGGCCGCGTACAACGCCTATCTGGCCTCCCTGGAGGCCCGCACCCGGGGCGCCGGCTCGCCGGAGGCGGCCGGCTGAGCAGGACGGGCGACGCGCCCACGGACGGGTGACCGGGCGCGCCCGCGGCGCTCCGCTGCGGTAGGTGTGGCTGCGAGCACCGCCGAGCCGCCCTGGAGGAGACCATGTCCTGGAGCCACGCCCTCACCGCCGCCGGGCTGGCCGCGGCCGCCGCACTGGGGATTCCCGTCCACCACCTGGACGGGGATCCCGGCACCCGGCTGGAACTGGTGCTGCACAGCGGGGAGGACGTCTCCGGCCGGGTCCTGGCCTCGGCGGTGCTGGAGTGCGACCCCGACGGCGGTTCCCACCCCGAGCCGGCGGCGGCATGCTCCGCGCTCCGCCGCTCCCACGGCGACTTCCGGGCGCTGCGCGCCCGGCAGGGGGTGATGTGCCCGATGATCTACGCGCCGGTGACGGCGGAGGCCACGGGCCGGTGGGACGGCCGCCCGGTGCGGTTCGTCCACAGCTATGCCAACCGGTGCTCCGCCGCGGCCCAGTCCGGGGGCGTCTTCGCCTTCTGAGGGTCCGGCGGAACGGCCCGGTGCTCTCAGCTCCCGCAGGCCCGGGTGACCCTGATGTGCCCCAGGACGCTGCGGCCGGTGATGCGGATGACCGGGCCGTCGGCGGCCGGAACGCCGTCCGGCCAGGCGGGTGTGGAGCGCTTGCCCAGCAGCGCCGTCCCGGTGTCGTACACCTGGGCGCCGTCGGGGACGACCATTTCGATCTTGCCGCAGAAGGAGCCCGCCTCGATCACCACCTCGTGCCGGGTGAAGACCGCGTGGCGCAGGTCGAGCACCACCGCCCCGAAGCGGGCGCGCACACTGCTGTACGGCGGCACCGGCCACTGGCCGCCCCGGCGGAGCTTGCCGAGGACCGCCACCACGGGCTCGGCGACGGGCGGCCGGGCGGCGGGGCCTGGCGGGGGCCCGGACGGCTCGGGGAGGTCGTGGGTGAGCGGGGCCAGCTCGGCGAGGGTGCGGGCGAGGTAGGCGGCCTCCAGGCGCTCCGCGTGCTCCTCGGGGGTGAGGCGGCCCAGGGCGAGC
>NZ_LIQR01000250.1 GCF_001418575.1 Peterkaempfera griseoplana | reverse complement strand
GGGTGGGAGGGCGCCGGTCGGGTCTCGGCGGCTGGGTTGTCGGGGGAGAGTTCGGTCAGTCGTGCCATGGTCGCTTCGGCGTCCACCGTGATCGTCCGCGTCCCGGCGGCGGACTTCGGGGCCTTGATGTCCCTGCTGGTGAGAAGGATCGTGGGGCGGGCGTCGTCGAGCATGTAGGCGATGCGTTCCGCCGGCAGCTCGGGGTCGAGCGGCACGTAGGCGGCGCCGCTTTTGAGGACGGCGAGCAGGGCTTCGACCATCCCGGCCGAGCGGGGCATGAGCACGCCCACGCGGTCCTCGGGTCCGGCGCCGTACTCGGCGAGCAGTCGCGCCAGACGGTTCACCCGCCGGTTGAGTTCGGCGTACGAGATCTCGGCGCCTTCGGGGTCGATTACGGCGATGGCGTCGGGGGTGCGGGTGACCTGGGCTTCGAAGAGGTCGACGATCGTGCTGGCGGGCACCTGGTGTGTGGTGTCGTTCCAGCCGGTCAGGACTTGCTGCCGTTCGGCCGGGTCGAGTGCCGTGAGCTTGTGCAGCGGGGCGTCCGCCGCAGTCTCCAGGGAGTCGACCATGCCCTCGACCACCGTCGTCAGCCGCCCGGCGAGGAGCGCGGCGTCGACGGCGGGCACGGTCTGGACCGTGAGACGGAACCCGTCGAAGGTGTCGTCGACGTGGACAGCCAGCGGGTAGTTGGTCCGCTCCTGGTTGTGGACGCTCTCCACGCCCGGAAGCACCTCGGCCGCGACCTCACCGCTGTTCCCGGTCTCCTGGGTGTAGCGGTAGTTGAGGAGGGTGGTGAACAGGGGTGCGCCGTTCAGTCCGCTTGCCTGCTGCGCCACGGACAGGGGTGCGTGCTCGTGTGCGAGCAGTTCGGCGAGGTCGCGGTGCATGGAGCGGAGTGCTCCGCTGACGGTGGCGTGTTCCAGTCGGGCCCGTACGGGCAGTGTGTTCATGAACAGGCCGGGTACGCGGTCCGCGCCGGTGCCGGCGTTCATCCGGCCGAAGAGCACCGTGCCGAAGACGACGTCGGAACGTCCTGTCAGGACGCTGAGGATGCGCGCCCAGGCGAGGTGGAAGACGGTGGCGGGGCTTACGCCCGCGTCGCGGGAGCGGGCGCGGACGCGTTCGGCGAGGTCGGCTTCCAGGGTGAGCTTGTGCTCGTTGATGCCGGTGCCGTCGCCGCGTACGTCGGTCAGGTCGTACGGTGCGGTCGGCTCGGTGACGTCACCCAGCAGACGGCCGAAGTACCGCTGGTGCTCCTCGGCCGGAACGCCGAGCCGCGCCTGGGCGGCGAAGTCGCGGAACGGCAGCGGCCTGGGCAGCGTCTCCTCCCGCCCGGCCAGGAACGCCCGGATCTCGCCCATGAGGATGCCGAAGCTGGTGCGGTCCAGGACGAGGTGGTGCACCTGGAGCAGCGCGTGCCAGACCCCGGTGCTCTGCTCCTGCGCGGTGTACATCCGGATCAGCGGGGCACGGCCGATGTCCATCACCGCCGGGCAGGCCTCCAGCAGCTGCTCAGCCGCATCCATTCCGCTGTGCGGGCGCAGAACCACACGGCTGACTGGTATGGGTGCTTGGCGGAGGACGACCTGGAGGGGTTCGGGGAGGTCCTGCCAGATGATCGCGGTGCGCAGGATGTCGTGCCGGTCCACGACGTTCTGCAGGGCCTTGGTGAAGGTCTGCAGCCTTTCTTGGGAGTCGAAGCGCAGAACGGTCGGCTGGACGTAGACGTCCTGTCGGCCTGCTTCGAGCAGGTGGTGGAAGAGGATGCCTTCCTGGAGGGGTGCCAGGGGGTAGATGTCGGCGATGTTGGCGGCTCCGCCGGGTACGCGGTCGACGATCCGCTGGACGTCGTCGGCGCTGAGTTCGACCAGGGGCAGCATCTCCGGGGTGATCTCCTGCGCCCCCTCAGGGATGAGGTTCGGCGGGATGGCCACGGCAGGGCCGGTGAGTTCGCCGGCCAGCGCGGAGACTGTGGGGGAGGTGAACAGTGCCTTGACCGGCAGTTCGATGCCCATGCCGGTGCGGATGCGCGCGATGAGGGTGACGGCGAGGAGGGAGTGTCCGCCGAGTTCGAAGAAGTTGTCGTCGACGCCGACCTCGGGGATGCCCAGGACGTCGGCGAACAGACCGCACAGGGCTTCCTCGCGTTCGGTCGCGGGCCTGCGGCCCGTCCCGGCCGTCACCGCCAGGTCCGGCTCGGGCAGCGCCCGCCGGTCCAGCTTGCCGTTCACCGTCAACGGGAACGCGTCCATGACCACGACCGCCGACGGCACCATGTAGTCCGGCAGAACGGCGACGGTGTGGGCCCGGATGCCGGCCGAGAGCCGTGTCAGATCCTGGTTGTCGGTGCCCGCTGCGACGGTGACGTAGGCGACCAGACGCTTGTCGCCGGTCCGGTCCTCACGGACCAGGACCATCGCCTGCTCGACCGCCGCGTGACCGGTGAGCGCGTTCTGGACCTCGCCGAGTTCGATGCGGAAGCCGCGGATCTTGACCTGGTCGTCGGTGCGGCCGAGGTGTTCGAGGAGGCCGTGGGTGTTCCAGCGAGCGAGGTCGCCGGTGCGGTACATGCGCGCGCCAGGGTTGCCGTAGGGGTTGGCGACGAACCGTTCGGCGCTCAGGCCCGGGCGGCCGAGGTATCCGCGGGCCAGCTGGGCGCCGGCCAGGTAGAGCTCGCCGGGGACGCCGGGCGGGCAGGGCTTGAGGCCCACGTCGAGCACATAGGCCTGCATGTTCCACATCGGCCGGCCGATGGGGACGGGACCGTGTTCCAGGGTCTCGCCCGGAGCGACGTGGTGGTCCACCGCGCCGACCGTCGCCTCGGTAGGACCATAGTGGTTCACCAGGGCCAGCTGCGGGTGCCGGCGGCGCAGTTGCTCGAGCATGGGCGCGTGCAGGGACTCGCCGCCCAGCATGAGCTGGCGCGCAGGCACGTTCGCGTCCTCGCTCGCCGCCTCGAGGAAGGCGAGGTGACTCGGCGTGGCCTTGAGGAACGCCACCCGCTTGTCCGGTGGCGCGGCGGGCAGACGGGTGTCCTCCGGCGCCAGGTACAGGCATCCGCCGCAGGCGAGTGCGCCGTACAGGGAGGTGACACCGGCGTCGAACGACACGGAGGCGTGGACCAACGTGTCCTCTGCCAGCGACGGGTACGCCACGAAGGCACGTGCGACGTAGTTGACCAGCGCTCGGTGGGGGATCACCACCCCCTTCGGCCGGCCGGTCGAGCCGGACGTGTAGATCACATACGCCGGATGACCGGAGGTCAGCGGCGACGTCCGGTGTGCATCGTCGAGATCGCCGGGGTCCAGAGCCGACAAGCGGTCCACGACGCGCTCGTCGTCCACGACGGCCACCCCGAAGCCCTGCCCCTGTTCCTGGACCCGCCCGGCGAGCCCGGTGGTGGTCAGGAGGACCCTCGGCCGGGCGTCGTCGAGCATGTAGGCGATGCGTTCTGTCGGGTACTGCGGGTCGAGCGGCACGTAGGCGGCGCCGCTCTTCAGGACGGCGAGCAGGGCGACGACCATCCCGGTCGAGCGGGGCATGAGTACGCCGACACGGTCCTCGGGTCCGGCGCCGTACTCGGCCAGCAGCCGCGCCAGACGGTTCACCCGCCGGTTGAGTTCGGCGTACGAGATCTCGGAGCCGTCGGCGTCGATCACGGCGATGGCGTGGGGGGTGCGAGTGACCTGGGCTTCGAAGAGGTCCACCACCGTGCCGGCGGGCACTTCGTGTGCGGTGTCGTTCCAGTCGACCAGCACCAGCTGCCGTTCGGCGGGGTCCATGACGTCGACGTGGTGCACGGGTATGGCCGGGTCGGCGGCGACCGTCTGCAGTACCCGCACGAGACGCGCGCTCAGCGCCGCGGCGGTCGTCTCCTCGAAGAGGTCGGTGGCGTAGGTCAGCGTGCCGCTCATACCGGCCGCGGCACCGTCTGCGTCGAAGGCCTCGGTCAGGTCGATGGCGAGGTCGAACCTGGCCGGACCCTCGCCCGTTCCTGCCAGTTCGATGTTCAAACCGGGGAGGTCGAGGACGGCTGGGGCGGTGTTCTGGAGGGTGAGCATGACCTGGAAGAGGGGGTGGCGTGCCATGGAGCGTGCTGGGGCGAGGTCTTCGACGAGGCGTTCGAAGGGGACGTCTTGGTGTTCGTGGGCGTCCAGGGCGGTGTTTCGCACTCGGGTGAGGAGGTCGGTGAAGGTGGGGTTGCCGCTGAGGTCGGTGCGCATGACGAGGGTGTTGACGAAGAAGCCGACCAGGTCGCTGAGCGCGTGGTCGGTGCGTCCGGCGATCGGTGTGCCGATGGCGATGTCGTCACCGGCACCGAGCCGCGAGAGGGTGACGGCGAGTGCGGCCTGCAACACCATGTGGAGGGTGGCGCCCCGCTGCCGGGCCAAGGCTGTCAGCTGCTTGTGCAGTCCGGCGTCCAGTCGCAGTCCGACCTGAGCACCGTGGTGGGTGGCGATCGCCGGGCGCGGGTGGTCGGTCGGCAAGGCCAGTTCCTCCGGGAGACCGGAGAGGGCCTTGCGCCAGTAAGCCAGCTGCGCGTTGAGCAGGCTGCCCGGGTCCTCCTCGCCGCCGAGCAGATCCTGCTGCCACAGGGCGTAGTCCGCGTACTGCACCGGCAGTGGCTCCCACACCGGAACACCGCCCGCCGTACGGGCCGCGTACGCACGCGACACGTCGGCCGTCAGCGGAGCGAGTGACCAGCCGTCCGCGGCGATGTGGTGCACCACGACCACGAGGACGTGGTCGTCCGGCCCCACGGTCAGCAGATCCGCCCGCAGCGGCAGATCCGCCGCGAGATCGAACGGGCGGCGCGCCAGCTTCTCGACAGACTGCGCGATGTCGTCTTCGGCGACCTCAGAGGTACCCAGCGTGAAGGAGACAGCCTCCGCCTCGGTGATCCGCTGCTGAGGAACGCCAGCAACCGTCGTCACCACGGTGCGCAGCACCTCGTGGCGAACGAGCACGTCGCGGAAGGCCTGCTCCAGCGCCGCACTGTCGAGGTCGCCGCGCAGCCGCATGGCGAATGGGAGGTTGTAGGTGGCGTTGGGGCCTTCCAGCTCGCCCAGGAACCACAGGCGGCGCTGCGCGAAGGACAGCGGCAGCAGCTCCGGCCGCTCACCTGCCGCCAAAGCCCGGCGTACCGTGCGTCCGCCGTCCGCCGACAGGGCCGCGACACCGGCCGGAGAGGGGGCGTTGAAGAGCGCACGCAGGGGGATCTCGGCGCCCAGCACGGCACGTACACGGCTCAGCAGCCGGGTCGCCAGCAGCGAGTGGCCGCCGAGTTCGAAGAAGTTGTCGTCAGGGCCGACCTCCGGGACACCGAGCACCTCGGCGAACAGGACGCACAGCTGCGCCTCCCGTTCGTCGGCGGGCCTGCGGTTCGAGCCGGTCGACGTACGCTCCGGTGCGGGAAGGGCTCCGCGGTCGACCTTGCCGCTGGGGGTGAGCGGCAGCGTGTCCAGGGCCACCACCGCGGACGGGACCATGTACTCCGGCAGGACGGAGACCGAGTGGGCGCGCACGTCGGCGGCGAGTCGGCTCGCGTCCATGTCCGCGCCGCCGTCGACCGGCACCACGTAGGCGACGAGACGCCGGTCGCCCGGTACGTCCTCCCGCACCATGGCGGACACCTGTGCCACCGAGGCGTGTGCAGCGAGTACGGACTCCACCTCGCCGAGTTCGACGCGGAAGCCGCGGAGCTTCACCTGGGTGTCCGTGCGGCCGAGGTGTTCCAGGGCGCCCTGGGCGTTCCAGCGGGCCAGGTCGCCGGTGCGGTACATCCGCGAGCCGGCCGGACCGAACGGGTCCGCCACGAACCGCTCCGCCGACAGACCCGGGCGGTTCAGATAACCGCGGGCCAGACCCTCACCCGCGACGTACAGCTCACCGGCGACGCCCACCGGCACGGGTCGCAGGGCTGTGTCGAGCACATACGCACGGGAGTTGGGGAACGGGCGACCGAGGGGGCTGGTGGACTGGCCGCAGACTCCGTGCAGCACGTCGCCGGTGGTCTCCGACGCGCCGTAGTAGTTGACGAGCCGGGCGTGCGGCATCTCGCGGGCGAACCGCTCGACGAGATGCCGCGGAATGGCCTCGCCGGTGGTGACCCACAGACCGCATGACTCCAGGCCCGCCGCTCCGGAGTCCAGCAGGGCCGCCAGCAGGCTGGGCACGACGGTGATCCGTCCGATGCCGTGCTGTCCGATCATGCGGGCCAGGGCGTGCGGGTCGCGTGCCTGCTCCTCGTCGGCCAGGACGACCGGGTCGCCGTGCAGCAGGGAGCCGAGGAGTTCCGTGGACCCGTCGATGAAGCTCAGTGAGCTCTTCGCCAGGGCGGGGGCGCCCGCCTCGAACGGGAAGGCCCCGGCGATGCCGGAGACCAGGTTGACGACACCCGAGTGCGTCAGCAGCGCGCCCTTGGGCCGGCCGGTGGAGCCCGACGTGTAGACGACGAGGGCGGCGTTCTGCCCGGACGTTCGCGTGGCGTGCTCGTTCCCGGACAGGTCGCAATCCGCCAGTTCGGCGAGGCGCGCGACGGTGTCGGGCGCATCGAGCACCAGCGTGCCGACCGCCCCTGCCGTACCGGACACCTCAGGGAGACGCACGCCGCCCGCGCTGATCGTCAGTGCCGGCCGGGCGTCGCCGAGCATGTAGGCGATCCGCTCTGCCGGGTACTGCGGGTCGAGCGGGAGACAGGCGGCGCCGGTCTTCAGCACGGCGAGCAGGGCGGCCACCATGTCGACGGAGCGCGGTACCGCGAGGGCGACCAGCTTCTCGGGGCCCGCCCCGTGTGCGAGCAGCAGTCGCGCCAACCGGTTGGCCCGTGAGTTCAGTTCGGCGTACGAGACCGGGGTGCCGGCGAAGACCAGGGCCACGTCCGTGGGTGCGGCCGCGGCTCGGGCCTCGAAGAGTTCGTGCACCGGGGCGTCGGGGACCTCGGCCGAGGCTGCGGCTCCCGACCAGTGCTCGATCAGCCGGGTGCGCTCGGTCTCGTCGAGCACGTCGACGGCGGTGACCGGGCGGTGCGGGTCGGAGACCACAGCGGCGAGGACACGGCTGAACCGCTCCGTGAGCGTCTCGGCGGTCGTACGGTCGAACAGGTCGACGGCGAAGGTGAGCTCGCCGCGCAGACCGGCTGGTTCGCCGTCCTCCCCGGACGTCTCGGTCAGGGAGAGGTACAGGTCGTACTTGGCGCCCAGTTCCCCGGCCGCGCCGGCCGTCGCCGTCAGTCCGGGCAGATCGAGGACGGGCCGTGCGTTGTTCTGCAGGACCAGCATCACCTGGAACAGCGGGTGCAGCGCCCGGACGCGGGCGGGGGCGAGGTCCTCGACCAGCCGCTCGAAGGGGATGTCCTGGTGGTCGAACGCGGCGAGTCCGTTCTGCCGCACGCGGGCGAGCACCTCGGTGAAGCGGGGCGCGCCGGACAGGTCGGTCCGCAGGACCAGGGTGTTGAGGAAGAAGCCGACCATGTCGTCCAGTGCCGCGTCGGCGCGGCCGGCGACCGGGGTGCCGATCGGGATGTCGTCGCCGGCGCCGAGCCGGGAGAGGCTCACGGCGAGGGCGGCCTGCAGGACCATGAAGACGGTCACGTTCTCGCGGCGGGCCAGCCGGCTCAGCCGCTGGTGCAGTTCGGCCGGCACCTCCAGCCGGACGCTGTCGCCGCGGTACGACGCGACCGCAGGCCGGGGCCGGTCGGTCGGCAGCGCCAGCTCCTCGGGCATGCCGGCGAGGGCGGTGCGCCAGTGGGCGAGCTGCTCGTTCAGCAGGCTTTCGGGGCCGCCGTCCTCGCTCAGGAGCTCACGCTGCCAGAGCGTGTAGTCCGCGTACTGCACGGGCAACGGTTGCCACGCGGGCGCCTCGCCGTGCTGGCGGGCCGCGTAGGCCCGCGACACGTCGGCGGCGAGCGGGGCGAGGGACCAGCCGTCGGCGGCGATGTGGTGCACCACCAGGAGGAGCACGTGCTCGCGGGGGGCGACGGTGAACACGGTCGCCCGAAGGGGAGCTTCGGCACCGAGATCGAAGACGTGCGCGGCGGCTTCGGCGAGCGCCGCGTCGAGGGCGGCTCCGTCGAGTCCGGACGCGTCGCGCACGGTCAGCAGTGGTCCGGTCTCCGCAAGGTGCAGGACCCGCTGGTGCGGCTCGCCGTCGACGGCGGGGAACACCGTGCGCAGTGCCTCGTGCCGGTCGGCGGTGTCCAGCAGGGCCGCGGCAAGCGCCTCGGTGTCGAGGTCGCCGGTGAGGTGCACGGTGAAGGGCAGGTTGTAGGTGGCGCTGGGCCCTTCGAGTTCACGCAGCAGCCACAGGCGCCGCTGGGCGAAGGACAGGGGAACGGTGCCGGGGCGCCGCCGGGCCGTCAGGGCTGGCCGCGCCCGGTCGGTCCCGGTGTCGAGCCGCAGTGCCAGCGCCGCGACCGTCGGGGCGTCGAACAGGGTGCGCAGCGGGAGTTCGGTGCCCAGGGCGGCACGCACCCTGCTCGCCAGCTTCGCGGCGAGCAGCGAGTGCCCGCCCAGTTCGAAGAAGCTGTCGTCGACGCCTACCCGGGCGACGCCGAGGACCTCCGCGAAGAGGGCGCAGAGGGTCTCCTCGCGCGGTGTGGCGGGGGCGCGGTAGGCGTCGGTGAGGTCGCGCTCCGGTGCGGGCAGGGCCTTGCGGTCCACCTTGCCGCTCGGGGTGAGCGGGAGGGCGTCCAGCACGACCAGCGCGGACGGCACCAGGTGGTCCGGCAGCGTGGCCGCCAGGTGCCGGCGCAGGGACTGCGGGTCGGTGTGCCGCCCGGCTGCGGGGGCGACGTATCCGACCAGGTGGCGGCTGCCGGTGGCGTCCTCGCGGACGACGACGGCGGCCTGGGCGGTGTCGGGGTGGGCGGCCATGGCGGACTCGACCTCGCCCGGCTCCACGCGGAAGCCGCGGATCTTGACCTGGGTGTCGGCGCGGCCGAGGAACTCCAGCTGTCCGGCGGGATTCCAGCGGGCCAGGTCGCCCGTGCGGTACATACGGGTGCCGGGGGCGCCGTGGGGATCGGCCACGAAGCGCTCGGCGGACAGGCCCGGCCGGTTGAGGTAGCCGCGGGCGAGCTGCGGGCCGCTGACGTACAGCTCGCCGGTGGTGCCCGCCGGCACGGGCCGCAGTGCGCTGTCGAGCACGTACACACGGGAGTTGGCGAGCGGGCGGCCGAGAGGGGCGTTCCGCGGACCGCACTCGGCGTACAGGACGTCGCCGGTCGTCTCCGAGGCACCGTAGAGGTTGACCAGCCGGGCGTCGGGCAGAGTGCGGGAGAAGCGCTCGACCAGATGGGTGGGGATGCTCTCGCCGGTCGTCACCCAGTGGCGGCACGCGGCGATGCCCGGCACGTCCGCGTCCAGCAGGGCAGTCAGCAGGCTCGGCACGACCGTGATCCGGCCGACGCCGTGCTCGACCATGAGTTCGGCCATCGCGCGCGGGTCACGTGCCTGCTGCGGGTCCGCCAGGACCACCGGGTCGCCGTGCAGCAGGGAGCCGAGGAGCTCCGTGGAGCCGTCGACGAAGCTCAGCGAGCTCTTGGCGAGCGCCGGCGCGCCCGCCTCGTACGGGTACTGGCGGGTGATGGCCGTCAGCAGGTTGACCACACCCGAGTGCTGCAGCACCACGCCCTTGGGCGTGCCGGTGGAGCCGGAGGTGTAGATGACGTACGCCGGGTGGGACGGCGTGAGCGCCGCGAGGCGGTCGCCGTCCGTCAGGTCGTCGGCGCGCAGGGCGGCCGCCTCGGCGCGCAGCGCGGGATCGTCGGCCATGAGCAGTGGGGCGGTGACGGCGCCTTCGACCGCGGCGCGTGACTCCTGGGACGCCAGCACCGCCATCGGGCCGGCGTCGGCCAGCATGAACGCGATGCGCTCCGCCGGGTACGCGGGGTCGACCGGGAGATAGGCGGCGCCGCTCTTGAGCACCGCGAGCATCGACACCACCATGTCGGCGGAGCGCGGCAGTGCGAGCGCCACCAGGTGCTCCGGTCCGGCTCCGCGCGCGACCAGCAGCCGTGCCAGCCGGTTGGCGCTCTCGTTCAGCTCGCCGAGGGTGAGTGTGCTTCCGCCGCACACGAGGGCCGTGGCGTGCGGGGAACGGGTGGCCTCAGCCTCGAAGAGGTCCACGAGCGTGCCGGAGGGCGCTGCGCCGGCCGTACCCGCCCAGTCCTCCAGTGCGTGTGCGCGCTCGTCGGCGCCGAGGACGTCCCACTGCCCGACGAAGTCGTCGTCGGCGGCGTTCATCAGCCAGGTCAGTGCGTTGCCGAAGTGCTCGGCCGTACGCCGTCCCGCCTCGACGCCGGATGCCGCGGAGGCAGCGTCGACGGCGATGTGCAGGCCGGACCCGAAGGACCGCTCGTGGACGGCGATCGACAGGTCGTGGACGTTGCCGACGGAGAGGGCGTGGGCGGTGACGGTCAGATCGTCGAAGGTGACGTCGTAGTCGAACAGCATCACGTTCGCCACGGCCCGGAAGAGCGAGCTGCGACCGGTCATCCGAAGGTCGCGGACGATGTCCTCGTAGCGGTAGCGCTGGTGCTTGAGCGCTCCGCGCAGGGCCTGCGTGACATGGCGTACGAACTCGCCGAGCGTGTCCCCGGGGCGCACCCGGAAGCGGACGGGAAGGATGTTCGCCATCATGCCGGGGGTGCGCATCTGCAGGCTTCCGCGGCGGCCGAGCACGGGGATGCCGAGAACGACATCGTCGGTGCCGGCGGTCCGGCTCACGCACACGGCGGCCGCCGCGACGAGCAGGGCCGAGAAGCTGGTCCGCAGGCGCCGCGCCGCCGCCCGGAGGGCGGACGTGTCAGCGGATCCGACGTCGGCCGAGGCGCGGACGGAGGCGCCGAGGGTGCCGGACGCGAAGGTGCCGCTGGATTCGGGCAGGTCCGGGACGTCCGCGAAGGTGTCGCGCCAGAAGTCCCGGTCGGCCTCGAACTCCGCCGAGCTGCGGTACTCCGCCTCCTCGTCCAGCAGCAGGGAGAGCGAAGGGAAGGCATCCTGATCGGGAGAGAGGCCCTGCCTCAGGGCGGTGTAGATCCGGGCGCAGCGGGCGACGACGAGGGAGCCGCTGTAGCCGTCGCCGATCAGGTGGTGGACGCGCTGATACCAGAAGTAGCGGTCGTCCCCGGCCTTGAACAGCACCTGAGTGAACAGGGCCTGCCCGACGAGATCGAAGGGCATGCCGAGGTCCTGCTGCATCCAGGCCTCCGCGGCGGCGCGCGGATCGGCCTCGGTACTCACGTCGACGTGCCGCAGGATCCAGCCCTCGTCCCGCACCACCCGCTGCAGCACCTCGCCGTCCTCCTGCGGCTCGAACCGCAGGTGGTAGCCGTCCGCCTCGGCGACCGCGCGCCGCAACGCCGACTCGAAGAGCGCGGTGTCCAGCCGGCCGTGGATCTCCAGGTACTCGGCGATGTTGAATGCGCCGCTCCCGGGATCGAGCTGCTGGGCGTTCCACACGCCCTGCTGCCCAGCCATCAGCCTTCTCTGGTTACCTGCGTACTCGGGCATTGCCTCACCTTGGTGTCGAGCAGGAGCTGTGGGAACGCGTCGCGTGCGGCGACCGCGCTGACGCCGCGGTGACCTGCCGGCGGCGCACGACGTGCTCAGGAGTCCGTTGCGTGCATCGGTCTTGCTCTGTCGGGACTGGCCGCCGGCGCCGGGTGTCCGCCGGCGGAGTCCGGTGCGGAGTCAGGTCGTGGGTGACATCTCTCCGGCGCTGTCGCCGGACTCCCACTCGTCCTTGCCCCGAAGGGGAGCGGACTGCTGGGGTGCGGCATCCGCACGTACCTGTGGCGTCAATCGGTGACCGTCGGTCTTCTTCGGCGGAGCCCCGCCGGACCCGGGCCCCCGGTCGTCGCGGAGTCGTCGGCGGTCTCGCGAGCCGGGATCTGTGCGGCCGAGGACGGGGCGTCCGTGGGCGTGCCCAGGGTGTTCACGGTGGCCTCCGGGGTATGCACGGCGGTTGCCGCAGGGTGCGCGGCGGTCACCGAACCGTCCGCCGCCGCCGCGGCGGTGTGCGTGACCACCGCCTGGGTGTCGGCGGTCCCGTGGGCCGTCGGACTCCCGGCGGCTGTGGCGGGCTGCGGCGGGGCGTCGGTACCGCCGCGCCACAGAAAGACACACGCAATGAGCAGCACGGCTGTCCCGGCGGCGAACGGCGCCCGGGGACCGACTCCGTCGTAGACGAGGCCCACCAGCGGGGGGCCGAGCGCGCCCGCGCTCACCGTGGCCATCTGGCTCACCATGGTGACCCGGCCCAACAGCTCGTTCGGCACCCGAGTCTGACGGAGCGACACCAACGTCACGTTCCAGACGAGGTTCGCTGCCCCGGCCCCTGTGATGGAGGCGACGGCCAGCGGGCCGGACCCGGCCGAACCCAGGCAGCCACAGAGAAGACACGTGGCGAGCGCACCGAGCCGCAGCGTACGCAGGGAGCCGACACGGGCGTCCAGGAGGCGGACCATCGGGACTCCCGCGAGACCACCCACCGCGAACGCCGACACCAGCAGTGCGTAACCCGAACTGCCCAGCCCGAGCGCCTGCCTGGCATACAGCACCAGAATGGACAGCAGGCCCACCATGACGAGGTTGAGCGCGGACGCCACCACGCACAGCCGGCGAAGCAGGGTGTCCCGCCACAGCCAACCAAGGCCTTCCAGGGCCTCGCGGCGCAGCGACCGCCGTACGGGGGTGTCGCTTTCCGGCCGTGTCCGCCCGGTGCCGCGCACCGTCAGGATCACCGTCGAGGAGAACACGAAGGACAGCGCGTCGACGGCGAGCGGAAGCCAGGGCTCGATCTTGAAGAGCCCCGCGCCGACCGGAGCGCCCAGCATGCTGCCTGCGAGCAGTGCGCCGACCTGCAGCCGTGCGTTGGCCATGGCGAGCTTGTCGCGGGGCACGATCGAGGGTACGAGGCCCGACCAGGCGCCGTTGTAGAGGGTCTGGCCGCAACCCAGGAGGAAGCCCACCCCCGCGAGCAGCGGGATGGACAGGGCGTGGACCATCGTGGCGGCGACGAGTGCGGCCATGACGACCGCGCGTGTGGCGTCGACGAGGCACAGGATGCGGCGGCGGTCGAAGCGGTCCGCGAGCACCCCGGAGAGCAGACCGACGAGAAGCCAGGGAAGCTGACCTGCGAACGCCACCGCAGCGACCTGCCGCGCGTCGTCGGTGAGGCCGAGGGTGAGCAGGGGGAGGGTGACCAGCCGCATGCCGTCACCGATGGTGGAGACACTCACCGCCGCCCAGACTGCTGGGAACTGTGGTGAAAGTCGCGGGCGAGAGTCTCGCTGGGAAAAGTTCATGGACGAGTCACTGGTCTCGGGCCCCGGGCGTGTTGGGGACGGCGGAGCGGCGCAGTGCAGGCGGGCGCGGCCGAACCCAGGGCGGGCAGTCCGGGGCCGGTGGCATCGTTGATGTCGCCTGGGGTGGACCCCTCCCCGGCAGGGCCCACCCTGCGGCCGGCCGTCGGTGATCCCCGGTGGCTGCCCCACCCGAGGGCTCAGTTGCCGCCCATGGCGTCGACCAGGCTCTTGGGCCGCATGTCGGTCCAGGTCTTCTCGATGTATTCCACACACTCCTGCCGGGGAGCCGCCCCGAACTCCGTCTGCCAGCCCTCGGGGACCTCGACGAAGGTCGGCCACAGCGAGTACTGCTTCTCGTGGTTGACCAGCACCAGGTACTGGGCGTCCTGGTCCTCGAACGGGTTCGTCATGATGCGTCCTTGTTTTCCGGTCTTGAGGCGGACCGCCTTCCGGGTCCGCACGAACCGCCTGCCTCTTCGAGGCGTACGGAAGGCTCGACTTCGACGCGAACAAGCGACGCCGAACCCCCTCCAACCGCACTGCGGTGCAGCGAGTTCGATATTCGCGCATGATCACTAATTGCAAGAGTTTGATCTTCAAACTCATGGTTAACGGCGCCCAACAAAACCGCCTGGCGGATCGGATATCTCCTCTATGTCTCCTTTCGCACCGCGTGGGCATCGGGGGGCATTAGCATGGCTTCGCCTCTGGTGCACGGATTGCTCGCCGTCCGGACAGCGCGTGTGGCGGGGAGGCAGTGCTCGACGGGTGGCGGACGCTCGCGTCGCCCTGCGCCGCGACACGCACGGGAGGTGCGGCCAGTTCACCCGGCCAAAGGATGCGGCGTGCCCCGGATCGGCCGACGAAGAGGTCGATGTCGTCCCAGCCGGCGACGGCACCGCATTCCGCCGGACCCCCATGGGTCACCAGCGGCCGCGGCCGCAGGGCGTACAGCCGGCGCTCTCGTGCGGCACGCGTGGCGGAAGTGGCGTCGGGAGAGTGGTGGGCGCAGCGGCGCCGGCGGGGCAGCGCACGCAACGCGGTCCGGCGCCGAGCCCGCGGGCGCGACACCGCACCTGCCCGGCTGCGCGAACGGCCTCCAGGCCAGGTCATCGACCGGCCACATCGCACCGCGCGAGCGAAAGCGACCGGGATTCGGCATCACCGGGGCTCATGCCTCCTGCGCATCCCCGACCTGGACCGCCGCACATGTCGGCGCTGTGCGGGCCAAGGGAGCGAGGCGCGGGCTCGTAGAGGAATCGTTCGTCAACGACCTTTTCTCCGAAACAGAAAAGCCATCTTCTGACCGGTGCGCGGGAGCAGGGGTTCCCTGTGTTCTCTGCTCCCATGTCGTGTACGGGGGAGGACCGCCCGTCCTGGAGGCATATTGCAGGCATCCACCGCGAGATGTTCGAAAACCGTCCGCTGATCGAGTCCCCGGTGCAGGGATGAAAGCCGGGAGGTGGCGCATGGTCCACCGATGACTGTGGATGGTCGCTCGTCACCGGGAAGTTCAACGCATCGAGATGGTCGCGTTCATCTCCCACACGAGGACTTCAGCGCCGTCCGGACCTGCGGTGACCCGCTGGCCCTCGGCGCTCACGACGCGAGCCGCATCGCCTTGCGACAGGACGCCGCCCGCGCCCTCCAGTTCGAGCGTGCCACGGGTCGCGAAGAGGTGGACGAAGGGCGCGGTCGGAATCTGGAACACCTCCGCAGGGCGGAGACGGCCGATGTGCAGGGATGCGTGCTTCTGACGTATACCGATGGCTCGCAGGTTGCTGTGCTTGGGCATCCCGGATGCCAGGACGGTCCATCCTCCCTGCTTCAGCTGGTCGTTGATGTCCAGTTGTTCGTAACCCGGCGTGACTCCGGCTTCGTCCGGGATCACCCACATTTGGATGAAGTGAACAGGATTGCGGTGCTCCGGCTCTCCGGTGAGTGTCCAGGAATCGTTTCGTTCGCTGTGCAGGATTCCGGTTCCGGAACTCATCCGCTGCGCCAGCCCCGGATAGATGATCCCGTTGTGTCCTGTGGAGTCCTGATGCACGAGGGCTCCTTCCAGGACCCAGGTGATGATCTCCATGTCTCGGTGAGGATGGGTGTCGAACCCTGTTCCCGGCTTGATGACGTCCTCGTTGGACACCAGCAGCAGGCCGAAGTGGGAGTTCTGCAGGTCATCGCTGACGCCGAAGGAGAAGGAGTTCCGGGAATCGAGCCAGCCGATGTTCGCGTGGTTGCGATCGCTGGATCTCCGGATGACGGTGTGAGAAGCCATGAATATTCCTGTCAGATCTTCCTTGCCCGACGGCATCCCGCCGCGAACTTTCCGATGACTGCGCCGGCCCCGGACTGCGCCCCGGGGCGGGCGTCGGCGGTCCCTGGTGAGCCCCTGCGTCCCGTCGCAAGCAGCATCGGCGACGCCGACCATTCCTGGGCCGCTGAGGCCGAGCTCCCGCTGGCCTGGGGGGCGTCCACGGACGGCAACCGAATCCGGAAGCCCGAATTCTTGCCCGCGCGGTCCAATATAGGGGTTTCGGACTGACCGGTCAAGAACTGGGGCGGGCGTCGGCCCTCCGCCTTCGGGCGGGCAGTTGCGTGAGGCGCAGCGTCACAGGTCTGCGGCCCGACAACGCTGCGGCCTCCGGTCGTCCGGGATCCCCTTGGTCAGTCCGCCGGGGCGCGGACGGTGAGGCTCTGCAGGCGGGCGGCCGTGCCGTCGCGACGGGCACGCCACAGCCCGTACTTGGCCAGCAGGCCGTTCGAGACGGTCAGGAGAGTCCTGTACGGCGGTGCGGCCAAACCCTTGGAGGTGTGGGGCGCGTAGCGGGCGCCCTCGTCGGTGACGGTCAGCCAGCCGGTGAGGGTCCGCATGCTCAGCCCCACGCACTGCGGTCGGAAGGCGTGGGCCAGGAACCCCGCTCGTCGGCCGCCCGGCGGCAGCAGCCCGGGCGGCACGTCGAGGCGCAGCCCCGCGTCGTCATGCCCGGTGACCGTCACCGGGACGATGACGGGGAAGCCATCCGCGCCCCGGTAGGCCAGCAGCCGGTGCGGCAGTCCGGCGATCTGCCTCGCGAGCGCGGCGACGTCGACGCGCGGGCCCGTACCGTTCCTTGGCGGTTTCTGCTCGGTCGGCATGTCCGGCCAGGCGGCACCTGTGATCGTCATCGCGCCGCGTGCCGTCAGGTCGGGCCAGACGGCGACGCGTTCGACCTGGACGTCGACGAAGACGCGCTCCTGGTGGTACTCGCGCAGCAGCCAGTCCCATACCGGTCCGCGCCTGGTCTCTCCGAGGAACGGCTCGGAGGCCCGCATCAGCTCCGCCAGGCGTTCCGGTGACGGACGCAGGTCGACCGATGCGGCGCCCTGCGCGAGCACGTATGAGCTGCTTGCTGCGAAGCCGTGCTCGCGTGTGTGGTAGGCCAGCGACACGTGCGGGTCCCGCAGGATGCGCTCCAGTTTCTTGGGGAAGCCGAGCGAGGTGGTGAAGCCGGAGGTGCCGGCCTCGCGGTCTCCGAGGCCTACCGGTGAGACGCTGGTGGCCACGGCGCCGCCGGCCGGGGTGACATAGGCGACCGCAACAGTGAGGTCGCCCCTGATCACGGCCTCCGCTGCGTCCGGCCACCTGACGGGGTCGGAGATCATGAGCTGATCCCGCGGAGGATCCTCAGGTCCTCCGCCGCATGACGGCGCATGGCGGGGAGGAGCGGGTGTGCCGGCTCCGGCAGACCCGCGAGCACCAGGGCCACCTCCTCGGGCGTACCCACCTCGTCGAGGAATCCGACCATCAGGTGTCCCGCCACGGGCGGGGTGGTCCCGATCACCCGCTGCGAGAAGTCCTCCCACTCCGCAGGGCTGACATGGTTGCGGAGCGCGGGGAAGAGGATCGGCTCTTCGTGGGCCAGGTGGGAGAGCACCGTGTCGCGCACCGCAACGGCCGCATCGTGCAGGGCGGCGCGGACGTCGCCTTCTGGGCTGCCGGCACGCCGGTCGGCGGCCCCGACGGCTGGGTCGTCGGCGTTGCCGTCGCTCATGGCGACGGCGGCCAGCAGATCGAGGGTCGCGTCGAGCTCCCTGTGCTGCTCGCTCAGCGCCTCGAGGGCGAGTGCCGTGGCCGGCGCTGCTGCGACGATCCGCGGCCACAGGTGCTCGTCCTCGGTCTCGTGGTGATGGCTCAGGTTCGCCACAAGGAAGTCCCGCAGCTGCGCCAGCGCGTCGAGCGGTACCGCGGGCCGGGCGGCGGCCTCCGCGAGCAGGGCGGTGGCCCGGCGATGGATCTCGTGGACGAGCCGGGTCTCAGTGACCGCCGTCGGCTCAAAGGAAGCTGTGGTCATGAAGTGCAACCTGTTCATCAGATGTTCTTACCTTGATCGAGTGCGCAGGAGAGGGCACCCGGTTCGCACGCGAACGCCACTGGGTAGTGGTGTGTGGGTGCTTCTGCCGGAACCCGCAGACGTAACCCGTCATACGGGTGACTCCCGGCTGACCGTCAATTGCGGGGCCGCGCCACGGGCCGTGTCCGTGCGGCCGGCCCAGGCCGCGGCGTGGGTCTCTCGGTGCCACCCACTTCCCAGCGGCTTTGGGTCGCGAGGGTCCGGAAGGACAACTGGTCCCGCCGAACGATCAGTTGGCAGCCTTGATGTGATCGGCCGCCATCTCGGCGACCATGATGGTGGGGGCATTGGTGTTCCCTCCGGGGACAGCCGGGAAGACGGAAGCGTCCACGACCCGCAGGTCGGCCACGCCGAAACACGGTCCTGTACCGGCTCCACCGCATCGGCGAACCGACGGGCCGCAGCACCGTCGCTGCAGACTCCGCCGCGGAACTCTGGATCGCCGTGCGCGCGATGCGGCCGGACGCGAGGAGACCCGGAGGTGTCAGGAGCGGAAGGTTTGTGGGTGCCGGCACCAACCCAGGCGGGCCTGCCCCGTCTGGGTCAGGGTCTGGGGAGCCGGCTCAGTGCGACGCGGCCGATCTGCAGCAGGGCCGAGCCGTCCATGTGGGTCTTCGCGAGGAACTCGACGCCCTGCAGAGCTGCCAGCAGGAGACGGCCCAGTTGGTGAGGGTCGGCGTTCGGGTCCACGTCGCCCTCTCGTTGGGCGTCCTTCACGCAGGCGGTCAGGAGGTCTTCGACGCGCTGGTACGTCGCCCGGGCCAGGGCTGCGACCTCGGCGTCCTGTCCGTGGAGCTTGGAGGCGCTGTTGACCACGAAGCAGCCGCGGCGTCGGGTGTCGTCGAGGTGGCGGTGCACCACGGAAGTCGTGGAGTCGCGGCGGGCCGCAAGGTCTGGGAATGGCCCCGCGCTTCGGCGCAGATCGGGCGGTTCTGGTGTGCAGGGCGGAGGCGGCCCGGGGCGGCTTCGATCGCGGACCTGTCCTGGGGCCCGTCCGTCAGCCGCTGTAGGCCTCGGACACCTTGAGGGTGTCCTCGTAGAGGTACATCTTGACGATCTTGTCGCCTGCCACCTGGAAATGCATGGCGATGGGCGTTTCGTAGGTGCGGCCCGTGCTCCTGGCGACGCGGGTGAACCGTCCCAGCATGACGGCGTGGTCGCCGTCGACAAGAAGAGCCTCTACTTCGTCGACGTTCTGCTCCGGGACGATGTTCGCCACCAGGGTTCGGAAGTAGTCGGCCACCTCGCCCGCAGTGGTGCGCTGCCCCGTCCAGGGCAGCGACGGCGAGCCGGGCACGTACCAGTCGATGTGGTCCGCGAACATCCCGGCGACCGCGTCCGGGTCCCCGGCGGCCAGCAGGCCGAAGAACTTCTCCACAACCTCACGTGTTGCCATGATCATGACCTTCCGAAACGGAGACCTGGAATGTCATTCCAGGGCGAGGAGTTGGCGCAGAGGCTGCCGGGTTCGCGCGGGCCCTTGGGGCCTTCGGATGCGAAGCGGGCTCGCCCGGGATCTGGGGCGATGTCCTGCGATGTATCCAGTAGAACAGATATGGACTGAGGAGTCAAAAACTAGGAAGCCGTCGCACATGCCGCGCCGTTGCGGAGGTTGCCCGACCGTGCCGACCCGGCCCCCGCCCTCGAAGGGCGATCCGCGAGCCTGGTGTGGCCCTGCGAGGCCCTTCCGACTCGATGCCGGCGCCGCGAACGCCGGACGGGCACGGCCTTGACCAGGTTGCGGGAGGTGGTCAGTGCAGCGGATCGATGGCGACCCCCGGCCTATCGTCCGGAGGAATGCAAGCACCAGTGCGATGAGTGAGATGTCTCGACGTTCCACGCCTTGTTGCTGCGGAGCTGTCCCATGATTGCGGCACTGGGCGCGTTGCGGCCCTCCGCGTCACCGACGACCAGGCTGACCTGGCCGCGGGGGAGGGGAATCACGTCGTACCGGTCTGCACCCAGGCCGAAGCCTGTCGGACTCGGCTCGTGCTCCCTCGGGCGATTCCCAGGAGCCTGTTCCCCCTTGAAGGCCGCATCGAGAGGCTGGGTGTCTGGGGTTGCCCCGGTGGCGAGGCTGTGGTGTTGACGGCGGTCGGGGAGAGCAGCGGTAGTTGATGCGGAAAGGGATCCCCGGGAGGTGTGAGCCCCGGCGAAGCTCGTGTGCGGGGGCGACCGTCCACGGCCGAACCCAGTAGGCGCCCGCCCCGAAGTCCGGTTATGCCTGCTCGGCGGAGGGGTCGGGCGACGGCGCTCGCGCGTCCACACGCAGCAGCGCGTCGATGGATCCGGCGAGGTCCTCCGTGAAGCGTTCCGCGCTCATCCCTGCCAAGGCTCCGGCACGGATGACGTACCGGCTGAAGGTGACCCCGACCAGCAGTGCCGCAAGGAACGGCACACGGTGCTCCAGGGCGTGCCCACCCAGCAACCGGCGATACGTCTCGTTGGTCCGCTCCTCCATCGCCGCATACAGCCCGGCGGCGGCATGCTCGTCGTCCGTGGCGCTGCGCACCAGTGTGACGAAGGTGTCGTTGCTGTGAGGCCCCTCCAGGCGGCGCACGAATTCACGGGCGATCCGCGTGGGCAGAGGCTCGGTGGAGTCCTCGGCCAGCTTGTCGACATCGCGCGTCCCCGGAACCGCGGCGAGGAAAAGGTTCTCCTTGCTGCCGAAGTGCCGCAGCACCAGTCCGTGGGTGACCCCGGCGCGCCGGGCGATGTCGCGCAGCGTGGCGCGGCTGTAGCCACGCTCGGCGAAGGCCTGGGCCGCGGCTTCGAGGATGGCCCGGCGGTGCAGCTCAGGGTCACGGACGCGGCGTGGGCGGGGGTCGGGCGACGGGTCCGGGGCTGGGGGCATGTGCCGACCGTACCGGGTGATCCAGGC
>NZ_LIQR01000025.1 GCF_001418575.1 Peterkaempfera griseoplana | reverse complement strand
GAGAGTAGGACGCCGCCGAACGATTTTTGATGGAAGCCCCGTTCCGGGACCGTGAGGTCCCGGGGCGGGGCTTTCTGCATTTCAGCTCTGTTGCAGGACCGCGGTCGCGCCGGCCCGCCCAGTCCCGGCAGTGTCAGGACGTGGACGGCTTCCGTTTCGCACGGCTCGGCTGGACACGCAGCGGCTCGCCCTCCATCTTCGGATGGTCCGGCGGATAGGGCAGGTCACCCAGACCGTGCTCGCTCTCGTCACGGGCGGCGTGCTCCAGCGCAAGGTCCAGCCGGGAGGAGTGCCGCTCCATGTCGGCATGGACGTCCCCCATTTCCGCGAAGCGCTGCTGCATCGTCATCAGGTCGAAGTCCTGTGGTCTTGCGTCCTCGAGTTCGTCCCAGCGCAGCGGCGCCGAGACCGATCCGTGCGGGGTGGGACGCAGCGAGTAGGCACAGGCGATCGTGCGGTCGCGCGCCGTCTGGTTGTAGTCCACGAAGATCTTGGAGCCGCGTTCCTCCTTCCACCAGGCGGAGGTGACCTGGTCGGGCATGCGCCGCTCCAGTTCACGGGCGATGGCGATGGCGGAACGCCTCACCTGGACGAAGGTCCACTCCGGCGCGATGGGCACGAAGACATGCAGCCCGCGCCCTCCGGAGGTCTTGGGCCAGCCGCGCAGCTGCAGTTCGTCCAGCAGGCCGCGGAGTTCCTGCGCCGCGCGCACGGCGTCCGTGTAGTCGGTTCCGGGCTGTGGGTCCAGGTCGATGCGCAGCTCGTCGGGGTGTTCCAGGTCGCTGCGGCGTACGGGCCACGGGTGGAAGGTGAGACAGCCGAGATTGGCCGCCCAGATGACGGCGGCCGGCTCGGTGGGGCAGATTTCGTCGGCGTGCCGGCCGCTGGGGAAGCGGATGCGCCCGGTCGGGATCCAGTCGGGCAGATTGGCCGGCGCCCGCTTCTGGAAGAAGGACTCCCCGGTGACGCCGTCGGGGTAGCGCTCCAGAGTGGTGGGCCGGTCCCGTAGGGCGCGCAGGATGCCGTCCGCCACGGCCAGGTAGTACTGCGCGACGTCCCGCTTGGTCCAGCCGCGTTCGGGGAAGTAGACCTTGTCGGGGTTGGACAGCCGGACGGTCCGTTCGCCTACGGTCAGCTGCAGCGCTTCTGCCATCCAGCCACGGTAGGACGGCCCGCCGTCCGGCGCGCGTCGACGAGCGTGCCGGAGTGTCCGGAGCCAGAATCGCGGTATGGACCTCCCGGTGATGCCGCCTGTGAAGCCGATGCTCGCCAAGTCGGCCGCGCGGATCCCGCCCGGTATGCAGTACGAGGGCAAGTGGGACGGCTTCCGGGCGATCGTCTTCCGTGACGGTGACGAGGTGGAGGTGGGCAGCCGGACGGGCAAGCCGCTGACCCGCTACTTCCCCGAGGTGGTCCAGGCGGTGCGGGAGGCGCTGCCGCCGCGCTGCGTGGTGGACGGGGAGATCGTCATCGCCCGTGAGGGCCGGCTGGACTTCGACGCCCTGCTGGAGCGGATCCATCCAGCCGATTCCCGGGTGCGTCTGCTCGCGGAGCGTACCCCGGCACTGCTGGTCGTCTTCGACCTGCTGGCCCTGGGCGACGAGTCCCTGCTGGCCTCGCCGCTGGTGGAGCGCAGGCGTCTGCTGCTGGAGGCGCTGGGCGCCAACCCTCCCGGGCCGGTCCATGTGGCGCCCGCCACCACCGACCTCGACGTCGCCGGGCGCTGGTTCGAGCAGTACGAGGGGGCGGGACTCGACGGGGTGGTCGCCAAGCCCCTCGATCTGGGATACCGGCCGGACGAGCGGGTGATGGTGAAGGTGAAGCACGAACGCACGGCGGACTGTGTCCTCGCCGGCTTCCGCTTCCACAAGACCGGCCCTGTCGTCGGCTCGTTGCTGCTGGGCCTGTACGACGGTTCGGGGCGACTGCAGCACGTCGGCGTCTGCGCCTCCTTCCCGATGCGCCGCAGACAGGAGCTGGTGGCCGAACTGGAGCCGCTGCGGATGGAGTCGGTGGAGGGCCACCCGTGGGCGTCCTGGGCCGACGAGGCGGCCGCCGCGGCCGGTCGGATGCCGGGCGCCCCGAGCCGCTGGACGGGCAAGAAGGATCTCTCCTGGGTCCCGCTGAGGCCGGAGCGGGTGTGCGAGGTGGCGTACGACCACATGCAGGGCGACCGGTTCCGTCACACGGCGCAGTTCCGCCGCTGGCGGCCGGACCGCGAGCCGGGCAGCTGCACCTACGCCCAGCTCGAGGAACCGGTGGGTTTCGATCTGGCGGACGTGCTGGCGGGACCGTCCGGGTCCGGTGGGCAGGCGGCGGCCCGGTGAGGGTGCTGATGCTGGTCACCTCGGATGTGGCCCATGACAGCAGGGTGGTGCGCGAGGCGGGGGCGCTGGCTGCGGCCGGGCATGTGGTCCATGTGCAGGGGCGCGATGTGCCCGGCGGCTGGCGGCCGCCCGGGGCTCTGTTCACCGTGGGCTCCTCGTCGGGGGGACGGGGCCTGCGCTCCTCCCACGGGCCGTCGCCCGCCCGGCGGCCCGAGTGGGTGTGGCGGGTGGCGCGTTGGTGGCTGCTGCCCCGGCACCGCCGCCGGGTGTGGTCGGCATGGGCCGCGGCCGTACGGACGGAGCTGCGGGACCGGCGCTTCGACGTGGTCCATGCGCATGACTTCAACACCTTGCCGGCCGGGGCCCGGCTGGCCGGGGAGCAGGGGGCGCTGCTGGTCTACGACGCCCATGAGTGGTGGTCTGGCCGTCAGCGGCACGGCCGCCCGGTGCCCTTGGAGCGGTGGCGCGAACGCCGTCTGGAGGCGGCGCTGACCCGCCGGGCCGACGGGGTGGTGACCGTTGCGGAGGGCATCGCGGACCGGCTGGAGCGCTGGTCGGCCGGACCGGTGACGGTGGTCCGCAACACCTTTCCGGCTGAACCGGCTGAACCGGCGGAACCCGTTGAAGCGCACCCCGCCGGACCGGCTGCCGCGGGCGACCCCGGCAACCCGCCCGCTCCGGGCCCCGTGCAGGTACCGCTGCCCGCAGTCCCCGGCGGGGTGGTGTATGCCGGGCGGATCGGTGCGGCACGGGATCTGGAGACGGTGCTGGCCGGAGCCGAAGGCCGGGCGGCGGTGGTGCTGGTGGGCCCGGCCGACGAGTCGTGGACGGCCCGGCTCACCAGGCGTCGCGGCAGACCGGCGGAGCTGCTCCCACCCCGCCCGGTGGATGCCGTGGACGCGCTGCTGCGCCGCCACGGCCTGGCGGTGGTGACCCTGACCGACAGCTGCGACAACCACCGGCTCGCGCTGCCCAACAAGCTCTTCCACGCCGTCCGCGCCGGCGTGCCGGTGATCGCCGCCGACCTGCCGGAGCTGCGGCGCACGGTCCGGCGGTACGACCTGGGCGAGCTCTACCGGCCCGGCGACCCGGCCTCCTTCGCGGCGGCGCTGGACCGGGCCCGGTCACGCTACCCGGACCTGTTGCGGTCGGTCGCGGCCGCCCGGCCCGAGCTGCTCTGGGAGCAGGACGCCCGGCGCCTGGTGTCGCTGTACGGGGAGCTGGCGAAGCGGCGCCGCCCCGGCGGCGGGGCCGCAGACCCGGGCAGCGGGGTCCGCCGTACGGCGGGGGAGCCGGTGTGAGCGGCGGCGGTCCGGTGCCCGGACGGGTGGTGATGCTGGTCGCCAACGGAGTGGAGGGCGACTCCCGGGTGCAGAAGGCCGCCTGGTCGATGGCGGCGGCGGGCTGGGAGGTGACACTGCTGGGCCGGGCGCCGGGCGCGGAACGGCTGGCCTACCGGCTGGGAGGCGCGACGGTGGTGCTGGTCCCGGTCGGCGCGGCGGTCTCCGGCTATGAACGCGGCCGGGCCGGTCCGCTGCGGCGGGCACGGTCGCGTCGCCGCGCGTACGCCGTCGCGCGGGCCGCCGTCGCGCGCTGGGACGCGCTGGACGCCCCCCACAGCGGACGACTGAGCCGGACGGCCCGGGCACGTGAACGGCTGGCGGCCCACCCGCGGCTGGACGGTCTGCTGGTGCCGCTGGGCGCGGGACGGCTCGCCGGACCGCTGCGGACGGCTGCCGACGGACTGCGTGGCGCGGTGGACCGGAACGGCGGCTGGCGGGCCCTCAACCCGTGGTTCCGCGACCTGGAACTGGCCTTCGCCCCCGTCCTGGCCGACCTGCGCCCCGAGCTGATCCACGCCCATGACTTCCACACGGTGGGCATCGGGGCCCGCGCCGCCGCCAGACTCGGCACCCCCGCACAACCGGTGCGCTGGCTGTACGACGCCCATGAGTACCTGGCAGGGGTCGAGGCACCCGGCCGCTGGGATGTCAGAGGCCGGCTGCGCCGCCGGATGCTGCTCGGGGTGGAACGGGAGTACATCCGCCGGGCCGACGCCGTGGTCACCGTGTCCGCCGCGATCTCCGAGCGCCTGCAGGCGGACCACGGACTGGCCCGGCGCCCCCGTGTGGTGCTCAACGCACCCGTGGTACGCGCCGAGCCGGCGGCGGCCGGCGGCGGCCCCGACGTGCGCCGGGCCGTGGGCCTGCCGCCGGAGGTCCCGCTGCTGCTCTACAGCGGCGGTCTGGCACCCCGGCGCGGGGTGGCCACGGCGGTGCGGGCGCTGCCCGGCCTGCCCGGGGTCCATCTGGTGCTGGTGGTACGGCGCGGCGACCCGGACGCGGAGGGGCTGCTCGGACTGGCCCGGCGGCTGGGGGTCGGTGAGCGGCTGCATCTCGCGGACTATGTCGCACCCGACCGGGTGGTCCCCTACATCGCCTCCTGCACCGCGGGGCTGGTGCCGATCCTGCACCGCCCCAACCACGAGCTGTCGCTGATCACCAAGTACCTGGAGTATCTGCACGCCCGGCTGCCGGTGCTCTGCAGCGATGTCGCGGAGATGGCCCGCACCACCCGGTCCCTGGGCGTCGGCGAGGTCTTCCGGGCCGGTGACACCGCCTCCTTCCAGGCGGCCGCCCGTGCGCTGCTCGCCGACCCCGTGCGCCACCGCCGCTCCTACGCCCCCGGCGGGGCGGCGGACCTGGCGCTGCCCGGTCTCGCTTGGGGCGGCCAGGCGGACGTCCTGGACGACCTCTACGCCGAGCTGACCGGCCGTCGTCCGGACCGCGCCCGGCAGCCCGCCGGTGCGTTGCGGCTGAGGCCGCTGCCCGCCGAGGGGGAGCGGCGGCGGGCGGGGGGCGCGGGCCCCGTACGGCCCTGCACCGCGCGCGGACCGGGGAGTGATCTGCCTACCGTGCAGGGGTGACCGCCTCGGGGCCCTGATGCCCGCTGCCGAGCGTTCACCTGGAGAGTGCCCCCTGTTCAACGGCGTCCGGAAACCTGGTGGCGGCGCCGCAGGCGTCACCGGACGCCCTCGACCCGCCGTCCCGGTGCACCACGGCGGCGCGACCATGCAGCGACGATGGAGGTGGCCGCATGCGCGGGCGGAACGAAGAGCTGATCCCCGCAGCGCGTCCCGTGATCGGTGATGACGAGATCGAGGCCGCGGTACGGGTGCTGCGCAGCGGCGCCGTGGTGCAGGGGCCGGAGGTGGCGGCGTTCGAGGCGGAGTTCTCGGCCCTGGTCGACGGCAGTCACTGCGTGGCCGTCAACTCGGGCACATCCGCGCTGCAGCTCACCCTGATGGCGCTGGGCATCGGTCCCGGCGACGAGGTCGTGGTGCCGTCCTTCTCCTTCGCCGCGACCGCCAACGCCGTACGGCTGGTGGGCGCCGAGCCGGTCTTCGCCGACATCGAGCCCGGCAGCTTCTGCCTGGACCCGGAGGCCGTCGCCGCAGCTGTCGGCCCCCGTACCGCCGCGCTGCTGCCGGTGCACCTCTACGGTCATCCCGCGGCCATGGACGGGCTGATGCCGATCGCCGAACGTCACGGGCTGGCCGTCGTCGAGGACGCCTGTCAGGCGCACGCGGCCGCGCTCGGCGGCCGGCCGGTGGGCACCTTCGGTGCCGCGGGCTGCTTCAGCTTCTACCCGACGAAGAACATGCACTCCCTGGAGGGAGGCATGATCACCACCGCGGACGCCGAACTCGCCCGCCGCCTGCGGCTGCTGCGCAACCAGGGCATGGAGCAGCGCTACGTCAACGAGGTGGTGGGCGCCAACATGCGGCTCACCGATGTGGCGGCGGCGGTGGGACGGGTGCAGCTGGGCCGCCTGGCGGTGTGGACGGAGCAGCGCCGGGCCAACGCCAAGCTGCTGGACTCCCGGCTGACCGGGCTGCACACCCCGGAGGTGGCCGACGGAGCCCACCACGTCTACCACCAGTACACGGTGCGGGTACCGGGCAACGGCCGACCCGACCGTGACTGCGTGCAGAAGGCACTGGCCAACCGGGGGGTGGGCAGTGCGGTCTACTACCCCACGCCGATCCACCGGCTGAAGTCCTACCGCGGGGACGACGGTGAGCAGCTGAAGCGCTGGGACCTGCCGGAGACCGAGCGGGCGTCCGCCGAGGTGCTGTCGCTGCCGGTGTACCCGACGCTCACCGCCGCCGAGCTGGAGCGCATCATCGCCGCCGCCAACTCCCTGGGCGGGCTGCTCGGCTAGCCGCCACCGGACTGGCCGGCCCGCAGGGCCTCGCGCCAGGTCCGGTACGGCCTCCGGTCCCCGGCCGGCCGTACGGCCTCCCCGTACGCCGGCGCGTCGCGCCTGCGGGCGGGTGCGGCCGGCCGGGGCGGGGCGGAGCCCGGATGGCGGTGCTCGACAGGCGGCCGGGCGGGAGGTCTGCCTACGGTTCAGATGTGACCTCGGCACCCTGTGGCACCCTCCGGAAGCAGCCGCCCGACCTGGCCGTCGTCCGCGCGGCGGACCGGCGCGGCCCGCTGGGCCGCACCGCCCGGGACCGGCCCCGGGTGCTGTATCTGGCGTTCTTCTTCCCGCCCACCCGGGCCAGCGGCGTCTACCGGGCGCTCGCCACCGCGAACCTGCTGGCCGAGCGGGAGTGGGAGGTGACGGTGGCGACGGCGCCGCGTGAGTTCTTCTCGGACTACCTCCGCTCCCACGACCCCTCGCTGGAGGCCCGGATCCATCCGGCGGTCGCGGTGGAGCGGCCCCGGATGGGCTACTTCCGCTGGGAGCGCGACATCCGCCGGTTCGGTCCGCTGCGGGCGCACTTCCCCACCCTGGTGAGCGCGGGGCACAGGTGGGCGCAGCGCCGGGTCTTCCCCGAGCACTACGCGACCTGGCTGCCGCATCTGCTGGCCCGGGCGGTGCGGCTGCACCTGGCCCGGCCGTTCGACCTGGTGCTGGCGACCGGCAATCCGTTCGCGTCCTTCGCGGGGGCGTGGGCGCTGGGCCGTGCCCTGCGCGTCCCCTATGTGTTGGACTACCGCGACCCCTGGGCGTTCAGTCCGCTCACCGGCGAGCCGGGCTTCGAACCGGGGAGCAGCGCCTGGGCGTGGGAGCGCCGGGTGCTGCGCGGTGCGGCCGAGGTGGTGCACGTCAACGAGCCCATCCGGCAGTGGTACGCGGACCGTTACCCGTTCGCGGCGGGGCGCTCCCGGGTGGTCTACAACGGCTGGGAGCCGGAGATCCTGGGACGGCCGCGCTGGCGGGAGCGCCCGGCCGGGCGTCCGCTGAGGTTCGGCTACCTCGGGACCCTCACCGACCAGTTGCCGCTGGAGGTGCTGTTCGACGCCTGGGAGCTGGCCCGCAGGGACCCGCTGCTGGCCGGTGCCCAACTGCATCTCCACGGCCATCTGGGGTTCTTCGCCCACAGCGCCCGTCCGCTGCTGGAGCGGATGCCGGAGCGCGGTGAGCGGTCCGGGGTGCACTACCGGGGCCCGGTGGCCAAGGCGGAGGTCGCGGCCGCGTACGGGGAGATGGACGCGGTGGTGTTCCTGGCGGGGGGTGCGCGTTATGTCACCTCCGGCAAGGTCTTCGAGTACATGGCCACCGGGAAACCGATCGTGTCGGTGCACCGGCCGGACCATGCCGCTGTGGATGTGCTGCGCGGCCATCCGCTCTGGTTCTCCGGCGGCAGGCTGGACGCGCGGTCGGTGGCGGGGGCGTTCGTCGCGGCCGGGCGGGCGGCGCTGGAGCTGCGGCCGGAGCAGGTGGAGCGGGCGGCGGCGCACGCCGAGCGGTTCACCCGGGAGGCGACGCTGGCGCCGTTCGAGGAGCGGTTGAGGAGGATCGCAGGTGGCCGCTGACCGCAGGGATCGCAGACCGCACCGGCGGCAGCCGGCCGCACGGCTGGCCGTGGTGACGCCCTGGTACCCGTGTCCGCAGCGTCCGCATGCAGGATCGTTTGTGCGGACCGCCACCGCCGCGGTGGCGGCGCGCTTCGCCGAGGTGGAGGTCCTCAACGGGGAGGACTGGCCGTCGGCGGGCGGGGAGTTCCGGCACGACCTGGTGCGCACCGCCTATGAGCGGATGGCCGGGCCGCCCGGCGGCGGACGGGTGCCGGTGGTGCCCGAGACCACCGCCGAGGGCTGGCGGCTGACCAGGGTGCCGGTGCCGGTACGGCCGCCCGCGCAGTACGCAGAGTGGGCGCGGGCTCATGAGAGCGCGCTGCGGGCGGTGCTCCCCGGCGGACGCATCGACGCCGACGTCGTCCATGGGCACACCGGCATCTACGGGGGCTGGGCGGCGTGCCGGCTGGCCAGGCCGGGGGCGCGGGTCGTGGTGACCGAACACGCCTCCTTCCTGCCCGCCGTGCTGCGCCAGCCGGCCTCCCGCGGGCTCTACGGCGAGGTCGTGGAGCGGGCGGACGCCTTTCTGTGCGTCAGCCCGTGGCTCCGGGAGCGGCTGGCCCAGTCCTTCCCCGAGCACGCGGAGAAGTTCAGGGTCGTGCCCAACGCGGTGGATGTGGCGGCGATCCCCCGGCGGCCGGCCCGGGTGCGGGAGCTGCGCCGCTGGCTCTTCGTCGGAAACCTGGTCGCGGCCAAGGGGGTGCCACTGCTGCTCACCGCCTTCGCCGCGGCGGTGGCCGACGACCCCGCGCTGGAACTCACCCTGGTGGGGCCGGGTGACGCGGACGCGGTCCGCCGGCGCGCCGCCGAGCTGGGGGTGGCCGGACAGGTCGTGGTGCGCGGGCCGGTGGATCCGGACGAGGTCTTCCCGATCATGCACCAGCACGATCTGCTGGTGCACCCGAGCAGCTTCGAGACCTTCGGTATGACGGTCGTGGAGGCGGTCGCCAGCGGTATGCCGGTGCTGGTCACCCGCTGCGGCGGACCGGAGCAGACGATGGCCGGACTGGAGGGGGTGGCGGGCCGGCTGGTGGACGTCGCCGACGGACCCGGGCCGCTGCTGGAGGGCTACCGGCAGCTGGTGGCCGGGGTGGAGAGGCTGGACCCGGTGCGGGCCCGCGCCGCGGTGGAGCAGCGCTTCGGCCTGGCCCAGGTCGGTGCGGAGCTGGCGGAGGTCTACGGGCCCACCGCCCCGGGGCCGGCCCCTGCGGTCCCCAGCGCTGCCGCCGTGTCCCGCGGACGGCCGGGTGGCGCGGGCCCTGACGCCTGGCCGGGGCTCTCCTCCCGGGCCGTTCCCGGCGGCGCGTCCGGCCCGTCCGGGGAAGGTACGGTGCTGCTGCTGGCCCTGGGCGGTACCCGGCTGCGGGCCGTGGTGGCGGACGCCGCCTGGCTGGCGGAGCGTGGCGTACCGGTGGTCGTCGCCGCCGCACGCCGGGAGGTGGCGGAGGCGGCCGCGGCCGACCCCCGGGTGGGGGTGCTGCGGCTGCCTTCGGGTGACGGTCCGCTCGGTCCGTGGCTGCTGTGGCGGCTGGCCCGCCGCGGACTGCGCGGGCTGCTGGGCGGCGGCCCCCACCCGGTGATCGGCCGGGTGGTGGTCTGCGACGCTCCCGCCGTGGCCTTCGCCTGGCATCTGGCCCGGTCCGAGCCGCAGCTGCCGATGCGGTGGTGCGTGGAGCGGGGCGCGTACGCGCAGCCGGAGGGGCCGTCGTCCGGACGGCCGGTGGAGCCCCCGGCGGGGGCCGGGGTGCGGGAGGCGGTCCGATGAGCGCGGGGAGGAGGCAGCCGGCCGCGGCCCCCCGGCGGGTGCTGCTGCTGGCGCTGAACACCCGAGGGGTGGCCGGGGTATGCCAGGACGCGGAGTTCCTGCTGGCCAGGGGCGTGGCGGTGGACCTGCTGACTGTCAACCCGCAGCCCTGGGAGGCCGCCGGGCTTCCCGCGGAAGTGCGCCGGTGGTCGCTGCGCGAGGGCGAGGGGCGGCATCCGCTGCCGCGCGGTGAGCGGCTGCTGGTCTACCGGGCCCCGCGCAAGGCGCTGGGCCTGCTGCGGGCCGCGGCCGAGCCGCACTACCGCCGGCCCGACGGCGGGCGGGCCCTGGAGCTCGGGGTCGGGCTGGTGACCCGGCTGCACACCCGGCTGGCCGACACCTTCCACCACCGGTTCTTCATCCGCGGCTACCGGGTGGTGCGTCCCTGGCTGATGTGGCGGGTGGCCCGTCGTCACTTCGGGGAGCAGCTGGTGTCGGAGACCACCGAGCGGGTGGTGGCGTACGACACCCACGCCGTGCCGACGGCGTGGCACCTGGGCCGCCGCCACCCCCGGCTGGCGGTCTCGCTGGGCCTGGACCGGGCGCTGTACGAGGATCAGCCGGTTGCGGCGGCTTCCGGCGGGGGAGGGCGACGCGATGAGTGACACCACGGCGGACCGGCGGGCGGCCGCGCGGGTGGTGCCGGACCGTCCGCTGGAGCACCACCTCTTCCAGGCCCGGCGGGCGGGGCTGCCGCATGTCCCGGCGTATCTGCGCCAGCTGTGGGAGCGCAGGCAGTTCGTCCACGAGATGGCCCGCAGCACGCTGCGGGCGCAGAACTACACCAGTTTCTTCGGGCAGCTGTGGCTGGTGCTCAACCCGCTGCTGCTGGGCTGTGTCTACTACGTGCTGGTGGACATCCTGGGCACCGGCGCCCGCCAGCCCGACTACTTCGCCAAGCTGCTGGCGGGACTCTTCGCCTTCAACTTCTTCTCCGCGTGCCTGGGCCAGTGCGCCGGGTCGGTGATCGGCAGCAGCCGGCTGATCATGAACAGCTCCTTTCCCCGGCTGCTGCTGCCGATCACCCAGATCGTCATCGCCTTCATGCGGTTCCTGCCCTCGATGGTGGTCTTCCTGGTGGTGCACGAGGTCGAGGGGCTGCCCTGGAGCTGGCCGATGCTGGCGGCGCTGCCGGCCTTCGTGTGCCTGGCGCTGTTCGGGGCGGGGCTGGGGTTCCTGACCGCCACGGTGCAGGTCTACTTTCGGGACTTCGCCAACTTCCTGCCCTATGTGATCAGGATCTGGCTCTTTCTGTCGCCGGTGCTCTGGGCCCTGGAGGACCAGCAGGCCAGGGGCGGCAACAAGGCGCTGCTGATCTCCCTCAACCCGCTGTCCCCGATGCTCGGCACCTGGGGAGACGCCCTGGTACGCGGCCGCTTCGCCCACCCGGGCTGGCTGGTGACGGGCGGCTGCTGGGGAGCCGGCGCGTTCCTCGTCGGGATCCTGGTCTTCCTGTGGAGGGAGCGTGAGTTCGCTGTCCGCCTCTGAGACGGTCGCCGCCGGAACCGGACCGGCCGCCCCGCCTCCCCCCGGAGCGGGGGGAACCTGGGCGGTGCAGGTCCGCGACGTCCACATCACCTACCGGGTACCGCGCGACCCCAGGGCCAACACCCTGCGCTACCGGCTGACCAGGCCCTCCGGGCGGCGCGACCTGGTACGCGAGGTCAAGGCGCTGCGCGGCGTCAGCATCGAGGTGGCGCACGGCAGCGTGCTGGGCGTGGTGGGCGCCAACGGGGCGGGCAAGTCCACCCTGATGCGGGCGGTCGCCGGGATCCTGCCGCCGAGTTCGGGGGAGATCGAGGTCCACGGCCGGATCAGCACCCTGCTCGCCCTGGGCGTGGGCTTCAACGGCAACCTCAGCGGACGGGAGAACGTCGTCCTCGGCGGACTCGCCGCAGGCCTGAGTCGCCGTCAGATCGCGAAGCGCTACCAGCAGATCGCCGACTGGGCCGACCTCGGCGACTTCATCGACATGCCCATGAAGACCTACTCCTCCGGCATGTACGGACGGCTGGCTTTCGCCGTCTCCACCCATATGGAGCCGGATGTGCTGCTGATCGACGAGGCACTGTCGGCCGGCGACGCCAAGTTCAAGCGCAAGTCCTACGACAAGATCCAGGAGCTGGTCGCCCAGGCCCGCACGATCTTCCTGGTCAGCCATGCCGTGGCCACCATCAGAGAGCTGTGCGACGACTGCGTCTGGCTGCACCGGGGCCGGGTGATGATGCGCGGCGACCCCGAGGAGGTCACCGCCGCCTACATCCGCTTCCAGGAGGTCGGCGAGGACGCCGTGGTCCTGGAGGACGTCTGACCCGACCACCCCCGAGCCCGCCCCGGCGCGGCCCGGCACCAGCCGGTCCCACGGGAGTCAGCGCAGTAGCGAGTCCAGGCGGTGCGACACCCATGAGCCCTACCGCAGAGCCCCCGGTCCCCGGCGGACGGCCCGCCGTCCTGCCCGCCCCCGTCGACGTCTCCCTGATCACCAGCGGCCACCATGTCGCCGACGCCCGGCTGCACCGGCACTGCGCCGCCCTGCGCCGGGCCGGACTCACCGTGGAGGTACTGGCCCGCGGCACAGCGGCCGACGCGCCTCCCGGAGTGGACTTCCGGCCGCTGGAGGCCGGCGGCCTGACCCGCCGCGGCCTGCACGCACTGCTGCTGCCCGCCAGGGCCCGCGGCCGGGTCCTGCTCACCCTGGACCCGGACCTGGTGCCCGCCGCCCGGCTGCGCCGCGCCCTGCACCGCACCCTGCCGGGCGGCCGCCGGCTGCTGGTGGTGGACGTCCACGAGGACTACCAGGCGCTGCTGCGCGACCGCAGCTGGGCCCGCGGCCCCGCCGGCGCCGCCGCCCGCGTCTGGACCCACACCGCGACCCGGCTCAGCAGGCACGCCGACCTGACCGTGGTCGCCGACGAGCATGTGCCGCCGCACACCGCCGCCCGCCGCATGGTCGTCCGCAACCTGCCCGAGTTCCGGCTGCTGCCCGCCCCGCAGCCGCCGGGCCCGGTGCCCCGCGCCCTGTACGTCGGGGACATCCGCGGCAGCCGCGGACTGTGGACCATGCTCGCCGCCGTGGAGGCGGCGCCCGACTGGCAGCTGGACCTGGTCGGCCCGGTGGCGGCGGCCGACCGGGACCGGCTGCGGGAGTGGCAGCGCGGCAGCCCCGCCGCGGCCCGGGTCCGGCTGCACGGCCGGATGCCGCCGCAGGCGGCCTGGCAGCTGGCGGCCGGGGCCTGGGTGGGACTGGCCCTGCTGGAGACCACCCCGGCCTTCGTCGACTCCATACCGTCCAAGGTCTACGAGTACCTGGCCTGCGGACTGCCGGTGCTCACCAGCCCGCTGCCCCGGGCGGCCGAGCTGGTGCGGGGCTGCGGCGCGGGCACCGTGGCGGAGGGCGCCGAGCAGGCCGCCCGCATCCTGTCCGGCTGGGCGGGCGAGCGCCGCGCGGCGTACGAGCGCTGCCGCGCGGGGGCCGTGCGCTGGTCGGACGACCACCGCGGGCACGCCAGCCCCTACGACCGGCTGGCCGGGGCGGTCGCCGCGCTGCTCGCCGCCGCCCGCCTGCATCCGCTGCCCGACCCCGCGGAGGCGGCCTGAGCCTGCCGCGGTGGCCGTACGGGCGCCCGCCCGTACGGCCGCAGATCTTCGACAAGCACCGTCCACGACCGATGGAGGAGGCAACGATGCGCGGGCGAGAACGGCACCTGATCCCCGCGGCGCGCGGAGGCCCCGGCGCCGCCCCGAGAACGGGCCTGCGATGACCGGCCCCGCCCGGACCGCCGGGCGCCGAACGCTGCGGGTCGGCCTGGTGGGGCTGGGCGCCATGGGCCGCAACCACGCCCGGGTGCTCAGTGGCCTCGACGGTGTGCAGCTGGTCGCGGCCGTCGACCCGGCCGGTGACCGCAGTGGGGCCGCCCGCGGCGTGCCGGTGCTGCACAGCGTCGCCGAGCTGGTCGCGCTGGGCATCGACTACGCGGTGGTGGCCTGCCCCACCGCGCACCATGAGGCGGTCGGCCTGGAGCTGGCCGCCAACGGGGTCTGCGCGCTGATCGAGAAGCCGCTGGCCCACTCGGTGGCGGCCGCGGAGCGGCTGGTGGACGCCTTCGAGGCACGCGGGCTGGTCGCGGGCGTGGGGCACATCGAGCGGTTCAACCCCGCGCTGCAGTCGCTGCGGGCCCGGCTGGAGGCGGGGGAGCTGGGTGAGGTCTTCCAGGTGGTGACCCGCCGCCAGGGGCCGTTCCCGCACCGCATCGCGGACGTCGGGGTGGTCAAGGACCTGGCCACCCACGACATCGACCTCACCGCCTGGGTCACCGGCCAGGACTACAGCTCGGTGGCGGCCCGTACGGTCAGCAAGAGCGGCCGACCGCACGAGGACATGGTGGCGGTGGTCGGGGAGCTCTCCGACGGCACCGTGGTCAGCCACCTGGTCAACTGGCTGAGCCCGCTCAAGGAGCGCTTCGCCGCGGTCACCGGCTCCCGGGGCTGCTTCGTGGCGGACACCCTCACCGCCGACCTCACCTTCTACGCCAACGGCGCGGTGACCACCGAGTGGGAGGCGCTGCGGGCCTTCCGCGGAGTCGCGGAGGGCGACATGGTCCGCTTCGCCATCCCCAAACGGGAACCGCTGCTGGTGGAGCACGAACGGTTCCGGGACGCCGTCGAGGGCAAACCCGGAGACATTGTGACGCTCCGTCAGGGACTGCGTACGGTGGAGGTGTCGGCGGCGGTCCTGGAGTCGGCGCAGCGGCGGGCCACGGTGCCGGTACGGCCGCGGCTCCTCGACGAGCCGCAGCCGGCCTGACCGGGTCAGGCCCGCTCCGCCAGGACCCGGGCCACCCGACCGGCCGCGCGCCCGTCCCCGTACGGGGCGGCGCGCGGCCCCTCGGGGGCCGGGCGGGCCGCGACGGCCGCCCAGGCGGCGGCGGTCAGCAGCTGCGGGTCCGGGACCAGCACGTTCCACCCGCCGGCCAGGGTCTCCGGCCACTCGGTCTCCGGGCGCAGCGTGGTGCAGGGACGGCCCAGCAGATAGGCCTCCTTCTGCAGTCCCCCCGAGTCGGTGACCACGGCGGCGGCGCCCAGCACGGCCGAGACCAGCTGCGCATACGGGAGCGGACGCGCCACCCGCACCGCCCCCCGGGCCAGCTGCACACCGTGCTGCCCGGCCCGGGCCAGCAGCCGGGGATGGGCCGGCAGCACCACCGGCAGCGGCAGCCCGGCCAGCGCGTCCGCGATCGCCGCCAGCCGCTTGGGGTCGTCGGTGTTCTCCGCCCGGTGCACGGTCGCCAGCAGATACGGCCGCGCCGGGTCGACCCCGTCGGGCAGTTCGGGGGCAAGGCCCTCGCGCCGGACCGCGTCCCGCACCCGCAGGCAGACGTCCACCATCACATCGCCCACCAGCTCGGCCCGTTCGGCCAGCCCCTCCTCGGTGAGATGGCGCACCGCCTCCTCGGTGGGGGCCAGCAGCAGATCGGCGGCGTGGTCGGTGAGCACCCGGTTGTGTTCCTCGGGCATCCGCCGGTTGAACGAGCGCAGTCCGGCCTCCAGATGGGCGACCGGCAGCTGCAGTTTGACCGCGGCCACCGCCCCGGCGAGCGTCGAGTTGGTGTCGCCGTACACCAGCACCCAGTCCGGTCCCTCCGCCGCCAGCACCGGGTCAAGGGCGGCCAGCACCCCGCCGGTCTGCACCCCGTGGCTGCCCGAGCCGATCCCCAGGTGCACGTCGGGTGCGGGGATGCCCAGGCCGCTGAAGAAGACATCGGAGAGGCCGGCGTCGTAGTGCTGTCCCGTGTGCACGATGACATGGCGGTGCCCGGCTGCGCCGAGCGCCTCGGCAACGGGGGCGAGCTTCACCAGCTGGGGGCGGGCGCCCACGATGCTGACGACCTTCATGGCGGTTGCTCCTCGGGGTGGACGGCGGGCCGGCCGCGCCGGCTCCCCCGCCCCGGGCGGCCCCGTCCGACCCTAGGCACGGCCCGGCGGCCCTCCCGTACGGGCGCGCCGGGGGCCTGCGGCCTTCCCCCGGACGCCGCTCCCGGGAGGCCGGGAGTGGCGGTCGAGGCGACAATCCAGGAGAAAACGGGCCATCGGGAGCCCGTGCACTTCGGGAGGGCAGCAGCCGTGCGGATCTGTGTGGTGGCACTGGGCAAGATCGGACTGCCGCTGGCGGTGCAGTTCGCCGGCAAGGGGCACCAGGTGGTGGGCGCCGACGTCGACGAGCGGGTGGTGCGGCTCGTCGGTGAGGGCACGGCGCCCTTCCCCGGAGAGGCCGATCTGGAGGTCCGGCTCAAGGAGGCGGTGACCGCGGGACGGCTGCGGGCGACCACCGACACCACCGCCGCGGTGTCGGACGCCGAGGCCGTGGTGGTGGTCGTCCCCCTCTTCGTGGACACGGCGGGGGAGCCGGACTTCGGCTGGATGGACGCGGCGACCCGGGCGGTGGCGGCGGGACTGCGGCCGGGCACCCTGGTCAGCTATGAGACCACCCTGCCGGTGGGCACCACCCGGGGCCGCTGGGTGCCGATGCTGGAGCGGGGCTCGGGGCTGACCGCGGGACGGGACTTCGCCGTGGTGTTCAGCCCGGAACGGGTGCTGACCGGGCGGGTCTTCGCCGACCTGCGGCGCTACCCCAAACTCCTCGGCGGCATCGACGAGGCCTCGGCCCGGCGCGGGGCGGAGTTCTACCGCGCGGTGCTGGACTTCGACGCCCGGGACGACCTGCCGCGGCCCAACGGGGTGTGGGACCTGGGCTCGGCGGAGGCCGCCGAACTGGCCAAGCTCGCCGAGACCACCTACCGGGACGTCAACATCGGCCTGGCCAACCAGTTCGCCCGGTACGCCGACACCGCGGGGGTGGACGTGCTGCGGGTGATCGAGGCGTGCAACACCCACCCCTACAGCCACATCCACCAGCCGGGGATCGCCGTCGGCGGCCACTGCATCCCGGTCTACCCGCGGATGTACCTGTGGAACGACCCCGAGGCCACCGTGGTGCGGGCCGCCCGGGAGGCCAACGAGCGGATGCCGCAGTACGCGGTGGCGCTGCTGGCGGAGGCGTACGGACCGCTCACCGGGGCGGGGGTGCTGGTCCTCGGCGCCGCCTACCGGGGCGGGGTGAAGGAGACCGCCTTCTCCGGGGTCTTCCCGGTGGTGGAGGCGCTGCGCGCCCACGGCGCCCGGCCGTATGTCACCGACCCCCTCTACAGCGAGGCGGAGCTGACGGACCTGGGACTGCCGGTGCACCGGGGCGAGCCGCTGGACGCCGCCGTGGTGCAGGCCGACCACGCCGACTACCGGGTCCTGTCGGCGGCGGATCTGCCGGGGGTCCGGGTGCTGGTGGACGGCCGCCGGGTGACGGACCCGGGGCGCTGGGTCGGGGTGCAGCGGCTGGTGATCGGAGGCTGACCGGCCGGGAGCCCCCTGCGCAGCCGCGGCGCGCGGGGTCTACCGTTCCTTCCACGCGGGAGCCCGTCCGGTTGCGCTCCCCGCCCGGCCGGGGCGGGGCCGGTCCGGCGCCCCCCGGAAGGGACGTGGCCGGTGCAGAACCTCACCCTGTCGTGGCAGAGCGCGGGCGGCACCTCCGCCGTCCTCCTCGCCGCCTCCTACGCGGTGCGGCGCACCACGGCACGGCCGTCGGTGTCCGCGCTGCTGCGGGAGGCGGGAACGCTGCTGGCGCTCTTCGCGCTCTGGCAGCTCGCCGGGCACCTCTCCCTGATGGGCTCCGACCACGCGCTGGACCGGGCGGAGTGGATCCACCGCACCGAGCGTGAGCTGGGCCTGCCCGACGAGGCCTCCTGGCAGCGGGCCGTGCTGCCGCACCCCTGGCTGGTGAAGGCCGCCAACTACTACTACGCGGTGATGCACTTCACCGTGATGCTGGTGCTGCTGCTCTGGGTCTTCGTACGGCACCGGGAGCGCTACGCCTGGGTGCGGACCAGTGTGGTCCTGGTCACCGCCGCATGTCTGCTGGTGCAGTTCGTCCCGGTGGCGCCGCCCCGGATGCTGACGGACAGCGGCTTTGTGGACGTCGCCGTGCAGTACGGCCAGTCGGTGTACGGCGCGGGGGTGGGCGGCATGGTCGCCGACCAGCTCTCTGCCATGCCGTCGGTGCACGTGGCCTGGTGCGTCCTGGTGGCGGTGGCCGCGGTGCGGGTCTCGGACAGCCGCTGGCGCTGGGTCGCCGTGCTCCATGCGCTGGTCACGATCGCGGTGGTGGTGGTGACGGCCAACCACTTCTGGGCCGACGGCCTGGTGGCGGTGGCCCTGCTGCTGCTGGCGTACGGCGCCCAGTGGGGGACCGCCACCCTGCTGCGCTCCCGGCGCCGCCCGGCGGCCGTCGAGCCGCTCCCCGCGGAACAGCCCGTGCCCGTCTCCTGACCGGGCGCCGAACCGCCCCGGGGCGCGGGGAACCGGGTCTCCCGCCCGTTCCCCACGCCCCGGGACGCACTGCCGGACCGGCCGTGCGGCGAGCCCGGCTCCCTACCTGAGGGGCAGGGCCTGGCGGCCCCAGGTGCTGTTGGTGAGGGTGGCGGTGGCGCCGTACCAGGAGAGCAGGCCGGAGACCGCGGCGACCCAGCCCGCCACCTTGCCGAGGCCGTCGGAGCCGGCCCAGGTGGAGACGGCCAGCAGGACCAGGGCGACGGTGAGCAGTCCGAAGACCCCCTGGCCGAGACGGCCGGCGTGCCAGCTTGCGGCGGTCAGGGTCAGTGCCAGCAGCGCCCAGAGCAGCAGGAAGAGGCCTGCCGCGTTCTTGTCCGCCGTGCCGCCCGCGGACGACCAGGTGGCCCAGAAGGCGCCCAGGCCGGCGAAGGCGGTGCCGGTGAAGGCGTCGCCCCGGCGGAGCTGCCACATCCCGGCGAGGAACAGGGTGACGCCGCCGACGAGCAGCGCGAGGGAGGCGGCGTCCTTGGTCCCGGCGCCGGAGACGACGCCGGTGCGCAGCAGCCCGAAGGCGAGGAGGGTGAGGCCGAGGGCGAGATATCCGAGGGGACCCGCGTCGACGGCGGCGGGTCGGGCGTTGGCTGCCCCGGCAGCGTCTTTGCTCACCGGAGGCTCCTTTCACTCGTTGCGTGGTTGCGTTGAGTGGGCGGTGCCGGGTCGTGGGCTGCGTCGGGGTGCGGCGCTGGCGGCTCGGTCCGCGGTGCCGGGGCGATCAGGCCCCGGCGCAGGGGATGTACCCGGCGCGACCGCGCTTGTACCCTTGTGAATGCATCATTACGGCATCAAAGACATTGCGGTTGACCAGCGTTGACGCCCCGTCGGCCGGAGCGCCGCGCCGGTTCAGTTCTGGCGCTGTGCGGGGATCCGCAGCGCCAGGATCGCCATGTCGTCGGACGGCGGATCGGCGGCGAAACGCTCCACGGCCCGCTGCACCCGGGCGGCGACCGCTCCCGCGGTCAGGCCCGTGCAGCCGGCCAGCACCTCGGCGAGGCCGTCGTCGCCCAGCATCCGGGTGCCCTCGCGGCGCTCGGTGACCCCGTCGGTGACGCAGAGCAGCACATCGCCCGGCTCCAGGACGACGGTCTCCTCCCGGAGGTCCAGCTCCTCCATCACGCCGAGCAGCGGCTGCGGTTCGGTCGCGGGGGAGACCTGCCCGTCCGGACGCAGCCGCAGCGGCAGCGGATGCCCGGCGCAGACCACCCGCAGCTCCACCGTCCCGTCCTGATGGGGCGTCATCTCGCCGTAGAGCAGCGTGAGGAAGCGGCTGCGGGCCCCCTCGTCCAGGATGGCGGCGTTGAGCCGCTGGAGCACCTCCGGGGCCGGCAGGCCCTCGCGGGCCAGCAGCCGCAGCGAGTGCCGGGCCAGGCCGGTCACCGAGGCCGCCTCCGGGCCGGTGCCGCAGACGTCGCCGATGGCGAAGCCGTAGGTGCCCTCCCGGATGGGGAAGACGTCGTAGAAGTCGCCGCCGACCTCGTTGCCCTCGCCCGCCGCCCGGTAGATCACCTCCACCTCCACCCCGGGCACCGGGGGAAGCTCCGGCGGCAGCAGCGAGCGCTGCAGGGCGCGGCTGATCGCGGTGCGCTCCGAGTACAGCCGGGCGTTGTCCAGGGCCAGGGCGGCCCGCCGGGAGAGGTCCTCGGCCAGCTCCAGGATCTCCCGGCGGAACCGCTCGTCGGCCGACTTGCCGAGCGCCAGCAGGCCGATGACCCGGTTGCGGGCCACCAGCGGCAGCACCACGGTCTCCCCGCCCACCGCGGCGGCCGTCGCCAGCGCGGTCCCGGGGCCGGCGGACGGCCGGGCGGCGTCGCCGAGGCCCAGGGAGCGCAGCGAGGCGCGCAGCGCGGAGGCGTGCGCCGCCTCGGCGGGCGCCTTCCAGGGGCGGGCGCCGGGGCTGGGGGCCGGGTCCGGTGCCGGGACCCGCTCCAGCAGGGCCCGCAGCCCGTCGATCCGGTCCTCGTCCTCGTGCAGGACGAAGGCGAGCTTGGGCGCGGACTGGTCGGCGGTGGTGTAGACGGCGCACCAGGCGGCCAGCGTGGGTACCGTCATCTGCGCCATCAGCGCCAGCGTCTGGTCCCGCTCCAGGGTGCCCGCCAGCAGGTCGGACGCCTCCACCAGGAACGAGAGCGAGCCCCGGCGCAGCCGCTCCAGCTCGGTGAGCCGGGCGCTCTCCACCGCCAGGGCGATCCGGTCGGCGGCGAACTGCAGCCGCAGCGCGTCGTCGTTGCTGTAGCGGGCCGGCGCCTGCGCGGCCACGCCCAGCGAACCGGTCAGGCGCCCCTCGACCTTGAGCGGCACGGTGACCACCGACCGCATGCCGGTGCCGGAGAGCAGCGGTACGGCGCCGGGCTGCGCGGTGAGGTCGTCGTGCACGGCGGGCATCCGCGCCGAGCCGTACCGCCCGGTGCCGGCCTCCACCGGGACGCGGGCGAACCGCTGCCGGCCCGAGGGCAGCCCCGCGCTGGCGCGCACCTCCAGTTCGGTCTCGTCGTCGGTGGCCAGCAGCAGATAGGAGGCGTCCCCGTCGAGCATGTCGCGGGCCCGCTCCACGGTGCGCTGCAGCAGACCGTCCAGATCGTCGGCGGTGGGGCGGCCCAGCAGCGCGTCGAAGGCGTCGGCGGGCCTGCGGTCGCGGCCGTCCACCCGGGAGCCGGCGCCGCCCTCCGCGGCGGGCACCCGGAACGGGGACTGGAGCACGGCGCGGTCCTGGTCGCGCACCAGCAGGCAGACGGTGGAGGGGGCGCCGTGGGCGTCCCGCATCCGCAGGTGCGAGCCGTACACCCCGGCGACCCGGCCGTCCCCGCAGCGGATGCCGTAGCTGCCCTCCCAGCGGGAGAGCGCCAGCGCCTCCTGCAGACCGAGGCCGGTGCCCGGGGTCTGCGGCCAGGCGGCGTACTCCGCCAGCGGCTCCCCGGTGACGCGCGCCGCGGGCAGCAGGAACAGGGCCTCGGCGTCGGCGTTCCAGGAGCGGATGCGGCCCTCGGCGTCCACCTGCACCACGGCCACCAGCACCCCGTCCCCGGCCGACGGCAGGGAGCCGTCGGGACCGGCGGGGGCGGCGAAGCGGGTGCCCGCGCCACGGGTGGGCAGCGCCAGCCGGAACCAGACCAGTTTGTGGGTGGCGTCGTACTCCACACCCCAGCGCGGTGCCAGTGCGGAGCACAGCAGCAGCCCCCGGCCGCCCTCGCGCTCCGGGTCGCCCAGCCGCCCCTGCGCGGGGGAGCCGGCCGGGCCGATCCCGTGCAGCGGGAGCTCCCGCTCGGGGTAGCGGTCGGCCACCTCGACGCGTACCGCGTCCTCCTCCCGCAGGCAGGTCACCTCGGCGGCCGTGCCGGCGTGCACCACGGCGTTGGTGACCAGTTCGCTGGCCAGCACCACCGCGTCGTCCACCAGCTCCGCGAAACCCCACCCCTGGAGGGTGTCGCGGACGAAGCCGCGGGCGGCGGCGACCGAGCGGCCGACCGGTTCGAAGGTGGCGGCTGCCCGCGCGGTGACCACTGTTGCCCGGCTCCTTCGTCTCGTCCGCCGCCCGTTTCCCCAGGGGCGGCCCCGGCCGACAGGTTACTTTCCGGCCGGGCCGCCGTGGGGCTCTGTCGCCTATGTCATGGGCGCAGGGGGCCTCTTTCGCGGTACCCGTCCGAACCGGTGCGGGGCCGGTCGAGAATGCGATACCCCTGGATCAGCCTTGCACAACCGCGCTCGTGCCCGTGTGCGTGGGTTGCGCGTGATGCAACACTGGGGGATCCGCGCACGGTGTCGATGCATGCTGTGCAGTTCCAGATACGCGGGAGGGACCCGTTGAGTTCGGGCGAATCGGTACCAGCCGGCACGTCGGGCGTATCCCCGCGGGGCGGCACCAGGACCGCCCCGGCCAGGGGCACGGCCGACCGCAAGTCGTCTCCGTCCAACGGCACCAGGAGCAACGGCACCAGAAGTACGGACGCCGCCAATCTGCGCAAGCTGCTGTCCGCCCTGACCGCGATGCGGGACGGCAACTTCCGCCGCCGCCTGACCGTGCCCGGCGACGGCGTGATGGCCGAGATCGCCGCGGTCTTCAACGAGGTCGCGGAGCGCAACCAGCACCTCACCGGTGAGCTGGCCCGGGTACGCCGGGTGGTCGGCCGGGAAGGCCGGCTCTCGGAGCGGCTGGAGATCGGCGCGGGCGAGGGGGCCTGGGGCTCCGCGGTCGACAACTGCAACGCCCTGATCGACGATCTGGCCCGTCCGATGGCCGAGGTCGGCCGGGTGCTGGGCTCCATCGCCGAGGGCGATCTGGAGCAGCGGATGGAGCTGCGCTCCATCGGTGCGGACGGCGCCACCCACCCGCTGCGGGGCGAGTTCCTCAAGATCGGCCGGACCGTCAACGGCCTGGTGGTCCAGCTCTCCGAGTTCACCGACGAGGTGACCCGGGTCGCCATCGAGGTGGGGACCGAGGGCAAGCTGGGCGGCCAGGCCCGGGTGCGCGGCATGTCCGGCAGCTGGAAGGACCTCACCGACTCGGTCAACACCATGGCGGGGCGGCTCACCGCCCAGGTGCGCGACATCGCCCTGGTGACCACCGCGGTCGCCAAGGGCGACCTCTCCCGCAAGGTCACCGTCCATGTGGCCGGCGAGATGCTGGAGCTGAAGAACACCGTCAACACGATGGTGGACCAGCTCTCCTCCTTCGGCGCCGAGGTGACCCGGGTGGCCCGCGAGGTGGGCACCGAGGGGCAGCTGGGCGGCCAGGCACAGGTGCCGGGCGTCGCCGGCATCTGGAAGGACCTCACCGACAACGTCAACTTCATGGCGAACAACCTGACCGCGCAGGTCAGGGAGATCGCCCAGGTGACCACGGCGGTCGCCAACGGCGACCTGTCGCAGAAGATCACCGTCACGGCGCGCGGCGAGATCGCCCGCCTGGCCACCACCATCAACGCGATGACCGAGACGCTGCGCACCTTCGCGGCGGAGGTCACCCGGGTCGCCAGCGAGGTCGCCTCGGAGGGCCGTCTCGGCGGCCAGGCGCTGGTGCCGGGCGCCGCCGGGGTGTGGAAGGACCTCACCGACTCGGTGAACAACGCCTTCCGCGACCTCACCGCCCAGGTCCGCGACATCGCCCAGGTGACCACGGCGGTGGCCTCGGGTGATCTGTCGCAGAAGGTCACGGTGGACGTCTCCGGCGAGATGCTGGAGCTGAAGAACACCGTCAACACCATGGTGGACCAGCTGTCCTCCTTCGGTGTGGAGGTCACCCGGGTGGCCCGGGAGATCGGCGCCGAGGGCCGTCTCGGCGGCCAGGCCCAGGTTCCCGGGGTGGCCGGTACCTGGAAGGACCTCACCGACTCGGTGAACAACGCCTTCCGCAACCTCACCGGCCAGGTCCGCAACATCGCCCAGGTGACCACGGCGGTGGCCTCGGGCGACCTGTCGCAGAAGGTCACGGTGGACGTCTCCGGCGAGATGCTGGAGCTGAAGAACACCGTCAACACCATGGTGGACCAGCTGTCCTCCTTCGCCGCCCAGGTGACCGCGGTCGCCCGGGACGTGGGCGTGGAGGGCCGGCTCGGCGGCCAGGCCCAGGTGCCCGGGGTGGCCGGCGTCTGGCGTGATCTGACCGACTCGGTCAACTTCATGGCCAACAACCTGACCGACCAGGTGCGGAACATCGCCCAGGTGACCACGGCGGTGGCGCGGGGCGATCTGTCGCAGAAGATCGAGGTGGACGCCCGGGGCGAGATCCTGGAGCTGAAGACCACCGTCAACACCATGGTGGACCAGCTCTCCGCCTTCGCCGAGCAGGTGACCCGGGTGGCCCGCGACGTGGGCACCGAGGGCATGCTCGGCGGTCAGGCCAGCGTGCCCGGTGTCGCGGGCACCTGGAAGGACCTCACCGACAACGTCAACTTCATGGCCAACAACCTCACCGGCCAGGTGCGGAACATCGCCCAGGTCGCCACGGCGGTGGCGCGGGGCGATCTGTCGCAGAAGATCGAGGTGGACGCCCGGGGCGAGATCCTGGAGCTGAAGACCACTCTGAACACCATGGTGGACCAGCTCTCGGCCTTCGCGGACGAGGTGACCCGGGTGGCCCGCGAGGTGGGCACCGAGGGCCGCCTCGGCGGCCAGGCGCTGGTCCCCGGGGTCTCGGGGGTCTGGAAGGACCTCACCGACAACGTCAATGTGATGGCCAACAACCTTACCGGCCAGGTCCGCAACATCGCCGAGGTGACCACCGCGGTCGCCCTCGGCGACGTCTCCAAGAAGATCACCGTGGACGCCCGCGGCGAGATCCTGGAGCTGGTCACCACCGTCAACACCATGGTGGACCAGCTGTCCGCCTTCGCGGACGAGGTGACCCGGGTGGCCCGCGAGGTGGGCACCGAGGGCATCCTGGGTGGCCAGGCCAGGGTCCGGGGCGTGTCGGGCATCTGGAAGGACCTCACCGACAACGTCAACTTCATGGCGTCCAACCTGACCAGCCAGGTCCGCAACATCGCCCAGGTCGCCACCGCGGTGCAGAACGGCGACCTGTCCAAGAAGATCAACATCGATGCGCAGGGTGAGGTCGCCGCGCTCGCCGGCACCCTCAACACCATGGTGGACCAGCTCTCCGCCTTCGCCGTCGAGGTGACCCGGGTGGCCCGCGAGGTGGGCACCGACGGCACCCTGGGCGGCCAGGCCAGCGTGCCCGGCGTCGCCGGCATCTGGAAGGACCTCACCGAGAACGTCAACCTGATGGCGAACAACCTCACCAACCAGGTGCGGAACATCGCCCTCGTCACCACCGCCGTCGCCAAGGGCGACCTGTCCAAGAAGATCGACGTCGACGCCCGGGGCGAGATCCTGGAGCTGAAGACCACCCTCAACACCATGGTGGACCAGCTCTCCGCCTTCGGTGTCGAGGTGACCCGGGTGGCCCGCGAGGTGGGCACCGACGGCATCCTCGGCGGTCAGGCCCGGGTGCCCGGCGTCGCCGGTACCTGGCAGGACCTCACCGAGTCGGTGAACGAACTGGCCGGCAACCTCACCCGCCAGGTCCGCGCCATCGCCCAGGTGGCCACCGCGGTGACCCGCGGCGACCTCTCGCTGCGCATCGACGTGGACGCGTCCGGAGAGCTCGACGAGCTCAAGGACAACATCAACCAGATGATCGCCAACCTGCGCGAGACCACCCGTACCAACCAGGAGCAGGACTGGCTGAAGACCAACCTGGCGCGGATCTCCGGCCTGCTGCAGGGCCGCCGCGACCTGGAGGCGGTCGCCGCGCTGATCATGAGCGAGCTGACCCCCGTGGTCTCCGCCCAGCACGGCGCCTTCTTCCTCGCCCAGCCGGCCAGCCGCTCCGCGGCGCTGGTCACCGAGGACGACGACGAGAGCGACGTGGTGCTGCGGCTCATCGGCTCCTACGGCTACCAGCGCCGGGCCATGCCGACCCACTTCCGGCCCGGGGAGTCGCTGATCGGCCAGGTGGCGGTGGAGAAGCGGTCGATCATGCTCAAGGAGGCCCCGCCCGGGTATCTCAAGATCGCCTCCGGGCTCGGCGAGGCCTCCCCGGCCAATGTGATCGTCCTCCCGGTGATGTTCGAGGGCCGCATGCTCGGTGTGATCGAGCTGGCCTCGTTCAGCACCTTCACCAATGTGGCGCTGGATTTCCTGGAGCAGATCGCCGACCTGATCGGCGTCACCGTCAACAACATCAGCGTCAACACCAAGACCGAGGGCCTGCTGCTGGAGTCCCAGCGGCTCACCGCCGAGCTCTCCATGCGGTCCGCCGAACTGGAGGCCCGTCAGGAGGAGCTGGAGCGCACCAACGAGGAGCTCCAGGAGAAGGCCGAGCAACTCGCCCAGCAGAACCGCGACATCGAGATCAAGAACAGCGAGATCGAGGAGGCCCGCCAGGTCCTGGAGGAGCGTGCCGAGCAGCTGGCCCTCGCCTCCCGCTACAAGAGCGAGTTCCTGGCCAACATGTCGCACGAGCTGCGCACCCCGCTCAACTCGCTGCTGATCCTCGCCAAGCTGCTCTCCGACAACAACGAGGGCAACCTCTCACCCAAGCAGGTCGAGTTCTCCGAGACCATCCACGGCGCCGGCACCGACCTGCTCCAGCTGATCAACGACATCCTGGACCTCTCCAAGGTCGAGGCGGGCAAGATGGAGGTCCGCCCCTCCCGGATCGCGCTGGTCCAGCTGGTCGACTACGTCGAGGCCGCCTTCCGGCCGCTCACCGCCGACAAGGGCCTGGACTTCGCGGTACGGGTCTCCTCGGACCTGCCGGTCACCCTGCACACCGACGAGCAGCGGCTCCAGCAGGTGCTGCGCAACCTGCTCTCCAACGCGGTCAAGTTCACCGACAGCGGCGCGGTGGAACTGCTGATCAGGCCCGCCGGTGACGAGGTGCCGCACCATGTCCGCGAGCAGCTGCTGGAGGCGGGGGCGATCAGCGAGCCCGAGCAGCCGCTGATCGCGTTCTCGGTGACCGACACCGGCATCGGCATCCCCAACAACAAGCTGCGGGAGATCTTCGAGGCCTTCAAGCAGGCCGACGGCACCACCAGCCGCAAGTACGGCGGCACCGGCCTCGGACTCTCGATCAGCCGGGAGATCGCCAGGCTGCTCGGCGGCGAGATCAACGCAGAGAGCGAGCTGGGCCGGGGCTCCACCTTCACCCTGTACCTGCCGCTGCAGGCCGAGGAGCAGGGAGCCGACCTGCGCGGCGGGCAGTACTCCGTGGAGACCGTCCGGCTCGATCAGGACGGCGGCGCGGCGGACGCCGGCAATCCGGCCGAGCACTGGGCGCAGGAGGTCCGCGAGCTGGCCCAGGAACGGCGCCGTGAGGCGGCCGGCCGGCGCGCGGCTGCGCACCGGGCGGCCGAGCAGCAGCCGTCGGCCGCCGGCCCGGCCGCGGCCCCGCAGGCGGCGGGCACACCGCCCCGTACGGTGGCCTTCCCAGCCCGGGGCGGCGCGGGCACCGCCGCGGGGGCCACCGCGGAGCGGGGCTTCCACGGCCGGTTCGAGGGCGAGAAGGTGCTGATCGTCGACGACGACATCCGCAATGTCTTCGCCCTCACCAGCGTGCTGGAGCAGTACGGACTCACCGTGCTCTACGCTGAGAACGGCCGGGAGGGCATCGAGGTCCTGGAGCAGCACGACGACGTCGCGCTGGTGCTGATGGACATCATGATGCCGGAGATGGACGGCTACGCCACCACGGAGGCGATCCGCAGCATGCCGCAGTTCGCCGGTCTGCCGATCATCGCGCTCACGGCCAAGGCGATGAAGGGCGACCGGGAGAAGAGCATCGAAGCGGGTGCCTCCGACCATGTCACCAAGCCTGTGGACACCGATCACCTGCTGGGGGTGATGGACCACTGGCTGCGGGGACGCGACCGCTGAGCGAGCCCCGCGGTGTCACCCGAAGGCGTGGTGGCCGCCCGGGACGGGAACCAGATATGGTCGCTCGGCGTTGCCAGAACATGCCGGGTGCGGGGCCCGGCAGGTGAACCGCCGCCGCGATGCGATGCGACCGTGTGCTGTGGCCGACGAAAAGGTGCGACTACCATGACCGGCACGAGGGCAGGCGGCGCACAGGTGCCGCCGGTGGGGGCGGTGCCCGGGACACTTCCGGGACGAGGAGGGCGGGCCATGGTGCAGAAGGCCAAGATCCTCCTGGTCGATGACCGGCCGGAGAATCTGCTGGCGCTGGAGGCCATCCTCTCGGCGCTCGACCAGACCCTGGTGCGGGCATCGTCCGGGGAGGAGGCGCTCAAGGCGCTGCTGACCGACGACTTCGCGGTCATCCTGCTGGACGTCCAGATGCCCGGCATGGACGGTTTCGAGACCGCCGCCCACATCAAGCGGCGGGAGCGCACCCGGGACATCCCGATCATCTTCCTCACCGCGATCAACCACGGCCCGCACCACACCTTCCGCGGTTACGCGGCCGGGGCGGTCGACTACATCTCCAAGCCCTTCGACCCCTGGGTGCTGCGGGCCAAGGTCTCGGTTTTCGTCGAGCTCTACATGAAGAACTGCCAGCTCAAGGAGCAGGCGGCGCTGCTGCGTCTGCAGCTGGAGTCCGGCCGCCCGTCGGCCGAGGGCGATGCGGTCCACAAGGAGCCGGTCAACGGCGGCCTGCTGGCCGAGCTCTCCGCGCGGCTGGCCGCGGTGGAGGAGCAGGCGGAGGCGCTCACCAAGCAGCTGGACGACTCCTCGGACGCCGCAGCCGCCGCCACCGCGGCGCACCTGGAGCGCAAGCTCGCCGGCCTGCGGCGTGCGCTGGACGCCCTGGAGCCCGGGTCCGCAGGTCCGGTGGCCTTCCCGATGTCCGACTGACCACCTCTCAGCCGGCCCGCGCCGGTGGCGCGGGTGTCTCCGGCGGACGCAGCGCCTCCCCCGGCCGCCCTGCTCCCGCCGCCACACTGCTGCCCCGGTGCCGCCGTGGCGGGCCGGTGCCCGGCTGGGTGCTCCCGGGCGCGGCAGCGCTCCGTCAGGGGTGAGTGCCCGCTCTCGGACCTCGTCGGTGCGGCCCCTCCCGTTCCGTCTTCTGACGGCGGCAGGCAGGGCGCGCCGTCCACCCCCCCCTCGACCGGCGCGGCGGGCGTCGTCCCGCGCGGACCTGGTCACCCGGTCCGGCCTCTCCTCCGAACGGGTGACGGCCATTCGGGTGACATGTCGTCCGGGCGACACGCCGTCCGGACCGGGAGGCGACGCATGTTCCCCAGGTGACGCCCCCGGTACTCTCTCCACCATGGCCACTCGTACGTCCGGAAGCGCCCCGCGCCCCCCAGCGTCGGGGCCGCAGAAGAAGAGTGCCTCCGGAGCGTCGGGCAAGGCGGCGGCCAAGCCCGCGGCGAAGAAGGCCGCCGCGAAGGCCCCGGCCAGGAAGGCGGCCCCGCCGCCGCCTCCTCCTCCCCGGCCCGTGCTGTTCCGCCTGGTACGGATCTGCTGGCTGGGGCTGGCGCACGCGGTGGGCGCCCTGTTCCGCGGTTTCGGGGACGGCGCCAAGGGCCTCGACCCCGCACACCGCAGGGACGGCGTGGGCCTGCTGCTGCTGGGCCTCTCCCTGGTGACCGCGGCGGGCACCTGGTTCTCCCCGCAGGGCTGGCTGGGGGTCGCCACCACCGCCGTGGTCAGCGGTGCCTTCGGCCGCCTGGACGTCCTGGTGGCGGTGCCGCTGGCCGCGATCGCCTGGCGTCTGCTGCGTCACCCGGAGCGTCCGGAGGCCAACGGACGGATCGTCATCGGTCTCGGCGCGCTCACGGTGGGCGTGCTCGGCCTGGTGCACATCGGCTGCGGGGCGCCCGGTATGCAGACCGGTGCGACCAGGATCCGGCAGGCCGGGGGCATCATCGGCTGGGCCGCCTCCCGCCCGATGATGGCGGCGGCGGGACCGGCGCTCGCGGTGCCGCTGCTGCTGCTGCTCGCCTTCTTCGGCCTGCTGGTGGTGACCGCCACCCCGGTCAACAAGATCCCCGAGCGGCTGATGCTGCTCGGCCGGCGGCTCGGTGTGGTGGAGCGGCCCCCCGTCGCCGCCGCCGGCCTGCCGGGTGGGCCCGAGCGGGAACACTCCACCGAGCCGCCGGAGGACGCCGACCCCGCCGCACTGCCCTACACGGTGGACGGCCCGGGAGAGCTGCCGCCCGCCAAGCGCCGCCGCACCCGCCGCAAGCCGCAGGAGCCGCTGCCCGAGCCGGCGGACGACGCCCCCTTCGCCACCCGGGACCTGGCCCGGGGGGTGGCGGCCGACCTGCAGGGCGCCGTGGAGTTCGGAGTGCCGGGGTCGTCCACCCTGGCGGGCATGGTGCCCAAGGTGGTGGACCGCACCGCACCGCCCGAGGAACCCGTGGTGCCCGCCGCCCGCAGCGGCGCCGGGGAGGAGGGCGAGGCCCCCGAGCACGGCCCGTCCCCGGTGCGGATGGAGCAGCTGCAGCTCTCCGGGGACATCACCTATGCGCTGCCGTCCCTGGACCTGCTGGAGCGCGGCGGCCCGGCCAAGGCCCGCAGCAAGGTCAACGACGATGTGGTGGCCCAGCTCACCGGTGTCTTCTCCGAGTTCAAGGTGGACGCCGCGGTCACCGGCTTCACCCGTGGACCGACGGTCACCCGCTACGAGGTGGAACTCGGCCAGGCCGTCAAGGTGGAGCGGATCACCGCGCTGGCCAAGAACATCGCCTATGCGGTCGCCAGTCCCGACGTCAGGATCATCAGCCCCATCCCGGGCAAGTCCGCGGTGGGCATCGAGATCCCCAACCGCGACCGGGAGATGGTCAACCTCGGCGACCTGCTGAGGTCCCGTGCCGCGGCGGAGGACGACCACCCGATGCTGGTCGGCATGGGCAAGGACGTCGAGGGCCACACGGTGATGGCCAATCTGGCAAAGATGCCCCACATCCTGGTCGCGGGCGCGACCGGGGCGGGCAAGTCCTCCTGCATCAACTGTCTGATCACCTCGGTGCTCGCCCGTGCCACCCCCGACGAGGTGCGGATGGTGCTGGTCGACCCCAAGCGGGTGGAGCTCACCGCCTACGAGGGCATCCCACATCTGATCACCCCGATCATCACCAACCCCAAGAAGGCCGCCGAGGCGCTGCAGTGGGTGGTCCGCGAGATGGACCTGCGCTACGACGACCTGGCCGCCTACGGCTTCCGCCATGTCGACGACTTCAACGCCGCGGTGCGTGCGGGGAAGGTGCAGCCGCCGCCGGGCAGCGAGCGGGAGCTGGCGCCCTATCCGTATCTGCTGGTGATCGTGGACGAGCTGGCCGACCTGATGATGATCGCCCCCCGGGACGTGGAGGACTCGGTCGTCCGGATCACCCAGCTGGCCCGGGCGGCCGGCATCCACCTGGTGCTGGCCACCCAGCGTCCCTCGGTGGATGTGGTGACCGGTCTGATCAAGGCCAATGTGCCCTCCCGGCTGGCCTTCGCCACCTCCTCGCTGGCCGACTCCCGGGTCATCCTGGACCAGCCCGGCGCCGAGAAGCTGATCGGCAAGGGCGATGCCCTCTTCCTGCCGATGGGCGCCGGCAAGCCCATCCGGATGCAGGGCGCCTTCGTCACCGAGGCCGAGATCGCGGCCGTGGTGCAGCACTGCAAGGACCAGTTGACGCCCGCTTACCGCGACGACGTCACGGTGGGCTCCGGGCAGAAGAAGGAGATCGACGAGGAGATCGGCGACGACCTGGACCTGCTGTGCCAGGCCGCCGAGCTGGTGGTCTCCACCCAGTTCGGGTCGACTTCGATGCTGCAGCGCAAACTGCGTGTGGGATTCGCCAAGGCGGGAAGGCTGATGGACCTGATGGAGTCGCGCGGGATCGTGGGCCCGAGCGAGGGGTCCAAGGCCCGCGACGTACTCATCAAACCGGACGAACTGGATGCGGTTCTGCTCGAACTCCGGGGGTGACCGAGGGCCCCGGAACTCGTTCGGGGGACGGGGAACCGCAGGGCGGGCTGTTGCGTCAACCGGTTGGGACGACCTGCCGGGCGGCCTGCTCCTGAGGCTCTGCGCATTCGGTCCCGCCCGGGTTGATAAAGGCTTTCCCACCCCCTCTAGACTGATCTTCCAGCAGGTGGCCAACGCTCGAAAGGCGCCCCAGTGACCATCGGCAAGTCCCCGCTCGGCGACAACCGCCGGTCCGACCCGGCCTCGCCCGGATCGGCCCCGACCATGTCCGGGGCCTCAGCGCTCGGGCGGCGCAGACCGCCCGTGCCCGCCGCCTTCCAGCCGCCTGCCGACGTCGTGCCCGCAGCGCAGCCGCTCCCCACGATCGGCCGCATCCTGGCCGCGGCCCGGATCGATGCCGCACTGACGGTCGACCAGGTCAGCACCGCCACCCGGGTCCGGGTGCCCATAGTGCACGCCATCGAGGACGACGACTACGACCGCTGCGGCGGCGACTTCTACGCCCGGGGCCACATCAGGGCGATCGCCAAGGCGGTCGGTGTCGACGGCGACGCGCTGGTCGCCCGGTACGACGCCGAGCACGGCGGCTCCCCCGCCGCGGCCCGGCCGGTGGAGATCTTCGAGGCGGGCAGCAGGCTGCGCGCCGAGCGGCGGCGGCCCAACTGGACGGCGGCGATGGTGGCCGCGATCGTCGCCGTGGTGGCGCTGATCGGCTTCAACCTGGTGAGTGGCCGGAACCACACCCCGGACAACCGGGTCGCCTCCACCCCGCTGCCCAGCCACCGGGCGACGGCGCCGGCCACGGTGCGGCCGACCCCGAACCCCACCCCGCACTCGGAGTCCCCGATCGCGGCCGCCCCTGCCGACAAGGTCACGGTCAAGCTGGTCGCCCAGGACGGGGACAGCTGGGTCTCCGCCATCGACAGCCAGGGCAACACGCTCTTCCAGAAGAACCTGCAGTCCGGCGAGAACCAGACCTTCACGGACCCCAAGAAGATCAAGCTGGTGCTGGGGAACGCGGGCGCCGTCCACCTGTACGTCAACGGCAAGGACCTCGGCCCGGCCGGTCAGAACGGCCAGGTCGTCCGGCTCACCTACACCCCCGGCGACCCCGAGGCCGCCTGAGGCGCCCCCGCCCACGACCGCCGCGCGGCCACCGGAGACACACCTCCGGTGGCCGCGCGTTAATCTTGCGGCATGCCAGAACGCCGCACTGTCGCCCTTGTCACGCTCGGATGCGCCCGCAACGAGGTCGATTCCGAGGAACTCGCCGGGCGACTGGAGGCCGACGGCTGGCAGCTCGTCCAGGACGCCGCCGACGCCGACGTCGCCGTGGTCAACACCTGTGGCTTCGTCGAAGCCGCCAAGAAGGACTCCGTGGACGCCCTGCTGGAGGCCAACGACCTCAAGGGCCACGGGCGCACCCAGGCCGTGGTGGCGGTCGGCTGCATGGCCGAGCGCTACGGCAAGGAGCTCGCCGAGGCGCTGCCCGAGGCCGACGCCGTCCTCGGCTTCGACGACTACGCCGACATCACCGACCGCCTGCAGACCATCCTCGCGGGCGGCCACCATGTCTCGCACGCCCCCCGCGACCGCCGCAAGCTGCTGCCGCTGACCCCGGTCGAGCGCCAGTCGGCCGCGGCCGAGGTGGCCGTCCCCGGCCACGGAGCCCCCGAGGACCTCCCCGAGGGCCTCGCCCCCGCCTCCGGCCCGCGCACCCTGCGCAGGCGGCTGGACGACTCCCCGGTGGCCTCGGTGAAGCTGGCCTCCGGCTGCGACCGGCGGTGCTCCTTCTGCGCCATCCCCGCCTTCCGCGGCTCCTTCCTCTCCCGCCGCCCCGCCGATGTGCTCTCCGAGACCCGCTGGCTGGCCGAGCAGGGCGTCCGCGAGGTGATGCTGGTGAGCGAGAACAACACCTCGTACGGCAAGGACCTGGGCGACATCAGGCTGCTGGAGACCCTGCTGCCGGAGCTGGCGGCGGTGGACGGCATCGAGCGGGTGCGGGTGAGCTATCTGCAGCCCGCGGAGATGCGTCCCGGCCTGATCGATGTGATGACCGGCACACCGGGCGTGGTGCCCTACTTCGACCTCTCCTTCCAGCACTCCGCGCCCAACGTGCTGCGGCGGATGCGCCGGTTCGGTGACACGGACCGCTTCCTGGAGCTGCTGGAGGGCATCCGCGGCAAGGCACCGGAGGCGGGCGCGCGGTCCAACTTCATCGTCGGCTTCCCGGGTGAGACCGAGGCGGACCTGGCCGAGCTGGAGCGTTTCATCACCCACGCCCGCCTGGACGCCGTCGGCGTCTTCGGCTACTCCGACGAGGACGGCACCGAGGCGGCCGGCTACGACGGCAAGCTGCCCGAGGACGAGGTCGCCGAACGGCTGGCGCGGCTGACCCGGCTGGCCGAGGAGATGACCGCCCAGCGTGCCGAGGAGCGGATCGGCAGCGAGATCGAGGTGCTGGTGGAGTCGGTGGAGGACGGCGTGGTCGAGGGTCGCGCCGCCCACCAGGCGCCGGAGACCGACGGGCTGACCACGCTGCTCGGCGCGCAGGACGCCAGGCCGGGGCAGTTCGTCCGGGCCAGGGTCGTCGCCGCCGAGGGTGTCGACCTGGTCGCCGAGCCGGTCGCCGCCACCTCGGGAGACGGCTGTCAGGGGGAGGGCGCGTGACCGACGCAGCGGAGGCCGGCGGCAGAGGCGCCCGGCTGGAGGAGTCAGCCGCGGGCGCCGCCGCGGCCGACGCGGCGGCGGAGGCCGTGGCGGAGGCCGAGGCCGTGGCCGGGCAGCACGCTCCGGCCCATGCGCCACCGCGGCCGGGCGGGGGTGCGGAGCCTGTCGCGGTGTCCCCGGGCGGGCCCGTGGGGCAGGCTGCGGCGCCCCCGGGCATCTGGAACATCGCCAATATGCTCACCATGCTGCGGCTGCTGCTGGTGCCGGTCTTCGTGGCACTGCTCTTCGCGGCCGGCGGTCATGACCCCAAGTGGCGTTCGGTGGCCTGGGCGTCCTTCGCCATCGCGATGATCACCGACCTCTTCGACGGCGAGCTGGCCCGCCGCATGGGGCTGGTGACGGACTTCGGCAAGATCGCCGACCCGATCGCGGACAAGGCGATCATGGGAGCGGCACTGATCGGCCTCTCCGCCCTCGGTGACCTGCCGTGGTGGGTGACCGTGGTGATCCTGGTCCGCGAACTGGGCATCACCCTGATGCGCTTCTGGGTGATCCGGCACGGCGTGATCCCGGCCAGCCGCGGCGGCAAGCTGAAGACGCTCACCCAGGGCATCGCGGTCGGCATGTACGTCCTGGAACTCACCGGCTGGCTGGCGACCGCACGGGCGGTGCTGATGGGGGTGGCGGTGCTGCTCACCGTCGGCACCGGGGCGGACTATGTACGGCAGGCGGTGCAGCTGCGGCGTGCGGGGCTTGCCAGGGCCCGCGCCGGGGCATGATCCAGCCCATGAGCACCGCAGACGCCCACGGGGACGGGGAGGGTTCCGCCCTCGCCCAGCAGCTCCACTCCGCCTTGAGTGCGGCAGGAGACACTGTCGCGGTGGCGGAGTCCCTCACCGGAGGCCTGCTCGCCGCCGAGCTGGTGGCCGCCCCGGGGGCCTCCGGCACCTTCCGGGGCTCGGTGACCGCCTATGCCACCGACCTCAAGGCGTCGGTGCTGGGGGTGGACACCGGACTGCTGGCCGCCGAGGGCGCTGTCCATCCGCAGGTGGCGCTGCAGATGGCGGAGGGCGTGCGGCGGCTGATGGGCGCCTCCTACGGGGTCGCCACCACCGGAGTGGCCGGTCCTGAACCACAGGACGGCAAGCCGGTGGGCACGGTACACATCGCGGTGGCGGGCCCGCAGGGAAGTACCGTCTCTTCGCCCCTGTTGTCGGGTGGGCGTGTCACAATCCGACGCAGGACGGTGACGGCCGCGCTGGAACTGCTCCGGCAGCAGCTGTCACCGCCGGGGGACGCCGCCTCCGGACGTTAGTTCCGGTGGTGTCACCGGGAAGAAGCCAGGTAGCGAGAGAGAGGCGCAGTGCCGGGCGGTACGGCGCCGAGTGACAGAGCGTCGAGCGAAGTGCATGGCGCGGGCGACCGCCCGCCCATACCGGGAACCACAGGGGAGGGACCATGCGTACAGCCGAGAGTGAACACGACCTTGGTCCCCGCACGTGAAGCGGGCAAGGCGGTACGGTGGGGACGTGACGTCTCGATCCGCGGTCCGAGGAGGGAGCCACCGATGATCCTGCTCCGTCGCCTGCTGGGTGACGTGCTGCGTCGGCAGCGCCAGCGTCAGGGCCGTACCCTCCGTGAGGTGTCCGCCGCAGCACGGGTGTCGCTCGGGTATCTCTCCGAGGTCGAGCGCGGGCAGAAGGAGGCCTCCTCCGAGCTGCTCTCCGCGATCTGCGACGCGCTCGACGTGCGGATGTCGGAGGTCATGCGGGAGGTCAGCGACGAGCTGTCGCTCGCCGAGCTGGCCGCCGCCGAGCCCGTGCGTCCGGTGCTGGAGCCCGTACCGGTCCCCGGCCCCGCCGCCGACCGGATGAGTTCCATCACCCAGAAGACCGCTCAGTCGGCCGTCGACGTGGTCGCCGCCTGACGGCGCTCCTCCTTCAGGGCCGCCGCAGACCGGCCCGAATGCTCCGCGGGATGGTGGGCAGAAGCTCCGTGCCGTGCTGGGGGAAGCCCCCCGCCGGTGTGAACGAGTCCCCGGTTGCCCGGGGCGGCCCGTGGCCGCCCGGGGCGGGAGGAGCTACCCAGAGATGACCGTCGTCAAGAGCCCGCTCTCCGACAGTGACCGCGAAGTCACCGGAAACGCCCTGCAGAGCGCCCTGGTGGATCTGCTCGACCTCTCACTGGTGGCGAAGCAGGCGCACTGGAATCTGATCGGTCCCCGTTTCCGCTCCGTCCATCTGCAGCTCGACGAGGTCGTCGCCACCGCCCGGACCTACTCCGACACCGTCGCGGAGCGGGCGGCGGCGATCGGGGTGAGCCCCGACGGACGGGCGGGCACCGTGGCCAAGACCAGCGGACTGCCGGACTTCCCCGCGGGCTGGGTGCGCGACTCCGATGTCATCGACTCGCTGGTGGAGGCCTTCGCGGTGGTGATCGGCCGGATGCGCGAGCGCATCGCCGCCACCGAGCAGCCCGATCCGGTCACCCAGGACCTCTTCATCGGCATCGCCGCCGAGCTGGAGAAGGAGGCCTGGATGTTCCAGGCCGAGAACCAGGGGTGAGCCGGCCGCTCCGCCACCGGCGCCCCGCGGTGCTCCGTCCGTGATCCGGATCCGCCCCGGCGCCCTGCTACGGGGCCTACCGAGGCCGATCACCTCGGCCGTTCGCCGTCCGCTCCGGGGAGGCCCGGTGCTGCCGCAGCGCAGCCCGGCCCGCTGGGCGCTGGCGGCCGCCCTCTCGGCCCTGTGCTGGTGGGCACTGCTGGCCGGCCCGGGCCTCCCCGGAGGCCATCAGCTGCTGCTGGGGGCCCTGGCCGGCGGCTGGGGGATCAGTCTGCTGCCCGTGCACTGCACTCGCCGGCGTACCGGCCCGCACCGCGGCCCTGGCCGGCGGTCCTCCCCGGGACGTCACGGCCGCGCGGGCGGGGCCGGGGCGCCCGGCGGAGCGGTTCAGCGACGCGAGGACCCGGCAGGGCGCCTGCGGGCCGGTGGGGACGGTCCGCGCTGGCAGGACGGGCACCAGTAGCCGACCCGCTCCTGGGAGGCGTCGCTGCGTTCGGCGACACAGACCTGGGTGCCGCAGCGCAGACAGGGCCGCCCGGCCCGGCCGTACACCCAGTGCTGCCGCCCCGGCCGGGTGTCGCCGGTGGTGATGTGCCCGTGGCGCAGCTTGTTGGCGTTCAGCGCCCGCTGCGCCAGATCGACCAGCCGCTCCGGCCGGGTCAGCTCGCCGACCGGGGTCCAGGGGGTCACCCCCCGCAGAAAGCACAGCTCGCAGCGGTAGACATTGCCGACCCCGGCCATGACGCGCTGGTCCAGCAGCGCCTCCCCGACCGGGCGGCCGGGATCGGCCAGCAGACGGCGCAGCGCCTCGGCCGGGTCCCAGTCGGGGCCCAGCAGATCCGGTCCCAGATGGCCGACGGCCTGGTCCTCGGCGTCGGTGCGCAGCAGCTCCACCACCGGCAGCCGATAGCCGACGGCGGCGCCGGCCTCGGTGGCCAGGACGGCTCTGATCTGCCAGTCGGGGCCGCCGTTCCAGGGCTGACCGACGGGGTGGACCTGCCAGCGGCCGTCCATCCGCAGATGGGTGTGCAGGGTCCAGCCGCCCTCGATCCGGGTCAGCAGGTGCTTGCCCCGCGGGACGACGTCGACGACCCGCCGTCCGCTGAGGTCCACCGTGGCCAGCCTGGGGACGCGCAGGTCGGTCAGGGTCAGCACCCGGCCCGCGAGCGCCTCGCGGAGCCGGGTGGCGGCCAGGAAAACAGAGTCGCCTTCGGGCACGCAGTCCATGATGCCGCGTGCCCGGGGCGGCCGGGCCGGTGAGCGGCAGCACCACCTCGCAGGGGACGCTGCGGGGGTGCGCCGGGTCCAGGGCGTTGAGCACGTCGGTCAGGGCCACCGGGTCGTAGGCGATCTCGAGGTGGTCGGTGAAGTCCACCCCGCACTGGTCCTGCACGGTGATGTTGGTGACGTCGGGGCCGCTGAGATAGGCCGTCCGATAGGGGGTGACCACCTCGTCGTAGCTGGTGACCACGGTGGTGTAGCTGATGCCCGGCACGGTGTCGCCGCCCTGGTTGAGCCTGGTGACGAAGGGCGAGCCGACCTGTTGGTCGACCAGGGCCGGGAAGGTGGTGTTCAGCAGGTCGTCCACCGGCTTCAGCAGGTGCAGCAGGGTGCCGATCTCGGTGAGGCCGTCCAGGGTGGTGCCGTGGCCGCTCGGCGNNCACCTTGCCCGCCCCGCCGAGGAACTTGGTGTAGTAGCGGGCGACGGCGCCGCCCTGCGAGTGGGCCACCAGGTCGACCTTGGCTGCGCCGGTGGCGGTCAGTACGTGGTCGACGAACGCGGAGAGCGCGTCCGCGCCGTCGGTCAGCGGCCCGACACCCTGGATCACCGAGTCGGGCGAGGAGCCTCCGTAGGTGAGGGCGAAGACGCAGTAGCCGTTGTTGGCCAGCAGCGGTGCGGCGCCGCGCCAGTTGCTGTTCATGTTGCCGAAGGTGCCGTGGACCAGCACCACCGGGTCCGGGTGGGCGCTGGACGGGCGGCAGCCCCAGTCGTTGGCGCCGGGCGGGGGCTGGGTG
>NZ_LIQR01000249.1 GCF_001418575.1 Peterkaempfera griseoplana | reverse complement strand
CCCACCTCGGTCCCCCGGCGCGCGGCGCCGGGGGACCGAGGTGGGTGGAGCGGTGTGTTACTGCGAGACCCGCACGTAGTCGATCAGCATCTTCTGCGGGAGGACGGTGGTGGCGTCCGGGTTGCCCGGCCAGTCGCCGCCCACCGCGTTGTTGAGGATGATGTAGAAGGGGTGGTCGTAGACCCAGGGGCCCTTGGTCTGCTCCAGGTTGGCGCGGTCCACGGTGAAGAAGGCGTTGCCGTCCACGCTGAAGGTCATGTGACTGGAGTCCCAGTCCAGGGCGTAGGTGTGGAACGCCGAGGAGAAGTCGCTGCCCGCCACGGTGTACGGGGAGCCGAAGCCGCCGCCGCCGAAGTACGCGGGGGCGTGGAGGGTGGAGTACACCGAGTCCGCGACCTTGCCGATGTGCTCCATGATGTCGATCTCACCGCAGTTGGGCCACGGCGTACCGGTCTTGAAGTTGGAGCCCAGCAGCCAGAACGCGGGCCACAGACCCTGGGTGCCGGTCACCTTGATCCGGGCCTCGACATGGCCGTAGGTGAAGTTGAAGTGGTCGGAGGTGTTGATCCGGCCCGAGGTGTACTGGCCGTTGGCCTCCTTCCTGGCCTCGATGACCAGGTTGCCGTTGCCGTCCATGGTGGTGTTGTCGCCGTTGGTGTAGGTCTCCAGCTCGCCGTTCTGGCCGTTGCCGGGGTCCTGGGTCCACTTGGTGGTGTCCGGCTTGGTGCCCGCGGCGCCGTTGAACTCGTCGCTCCACACCAGGTGTTCGGGGTTGCCCGGGTTCGGCGGGGTGGCGGGCGGGGCGGTGGGGCTGCCGCCGGTGCCGTACACGTCGAAGGTCCACAGCGAGTAGCCGTAGCCGTTGCTGCGGGCGGTGCCGTACATCCGGACGTAGCGGCCGGTGCCGTCGACGTTCAGGGTCTCCTTGAAGCCCTTGCCGGTGGTGGTGGAGTAGATGCTCGTCCAGTTGTTCCCGTCGGGCGAGACCTGGATCTGGTACGCGGTGGCGTACGCCGGGTCCCACTGCAGGACGACCTTGGTGACATGGGCGGTGGCGCCCAGGTCGACACGGATCCAGCCCGGGTCCACCCAGCCGTTGACGTCGCTGGTCGCCCAGCGGGTGGCCGGGTCCTCGTCGAAGGCCTTGGACGGGTTGCAGCCGGAGCAGTTGGCGTCGTCCTGGTAGGTGGAAGCGGTGGCGGGCTTGTTGTAGGAGAGCAGGACCGAGCCGTCGGTGGGCGGCGGGGTGGTGCCTCCGGTGGTGCCGCCCGTGGTTCCGCCGTTGGTACCGCCCGTGGTTCCGCCGGTGGAGGTGAAGACCTGGAACTCCCAGAGCGAGTAGCCGAACTGGGTGGCCCGCTGGGTCCCGTACACCCGGATGTAGCGGCCGCTGCCGGAGAGGGTGACCAGTTCGGTGGCGCCGGGACCGGTGGTGGTGGAGTAGACCGTGGTCCAGTTGGCACCGTCGGTGGAGGTCTGGATCTGGTACGCCTTGGCGTACGCCGTCTCCCAGGCGAGCTGGACCCCGCAGACGGTCTGGGTGGAGCCCAGGTCCACCTGGAGCCACTGCGGATCGGCTGCCGCGCTGGACCAGCGGGTGCCGGCGTCACCGTCGACCGCCGCGGAGGCCGGGGTCCCGGCGTTCTCGGTGGACGAGGCGGTGGCGGTCTTGTGCAGTGCCGCATTGGTGGTGCCGCAGCCTCCGCCGGCGGTGCCCGAGGTGCCGTAGACCTGGAACTCCCAGAGCGAGTAGCCGTACTGGGTGGCCCGCTGGGTCCCGTACACCCTGATGTAGCGGCCGCTGCCGGTGACGTTCAGGGTCTCGGTGCCGCCCGCTCCCGTGGTGGTGGAGTAGACGCTGGTCCAGGTGCTGCCGTCGGTGGAGGTCTGGATCTGGTACGCCTTGGCGTACGCCGTCTCCCAGACCAGCTTCACCTGGGAGACGGTGTCGACCGCTCCCAGGTCGACCTGGAGCCACTGCGGGTCGGCCGCGGCGCTGGACCAGCGGGTGCCGGCGTCACCGTCGACCGCCGCGGAGGCCGGGGTCCCGACGTTCTCGGTGGAGGAGGCCGTCGCCGGCTTGCCCTGGGAGAGCAGGGTCGTCGCGGCGTGGGCCGGGGTGCCGCCGCCGACGGCCAGCACCAGGGCGGCGATGAGAGCGGCGGCGACGGTCAGTATGAGAAACGGGCGGCGTTCTGTTCGGGCGGCGGGGGGATGGGTGGCTGGCATGGCGGCTCCTGACTGACTGTGGAGAGAGCGCTCTCTCGGTCAGCCGATGATTGCGGCGTTGTTGCCGACGCGTCAAGAACTCGGACAGGCCTTGCCGTTCGGGAATCCGCGATCGCCCCCGTCACGGCACGGCCATCCATCGCCCGGTTGACGAACTGCCCGGTCCCCCTGGACACTCCGAGACGAGAGAGCGCTTTCTCGCATGGGTGTCCCGACGGCTCCCGCCCGCGTCATCGGCCTCCCACGGGCGGGCGCCTCGGGACACCCGGTATAAAGGCCGGATGACCGCAGACGAAGCGCCCCGGACCCGCCCCGTCACCCTGGAGGACGTCGCCCAGGTGGCAGGGGTGTCCCGGGCCACCGTGTCGCGGGTGATCAACGGCGCACAGACGGTGGATCCGGCGCTGCGCACTTCGGTGGAACAGGCCGTGGCCGCCACCGGCTATGTACCGAACCGGGCCGCGCGCTCCCTGGTGACCAGGCGCGCCGACTCCATCGCCCTGGTCGTCTCCGAGCGCGAGCAGCGGGCCGTCTCCGGACCCTTCGTCGGCCGGATGTTCACCGACCCGCACTTCGGCCGCATCGTCGGCGGCCTCCTCGATGTGCTGCGGCCCGCCGGCATCCAGCTGCTGCTGATGCTGGCCGATGACGACGCCTCACGCAGCCAGCTGGTCAGCTTCCTGCGCCAGGGCCACGTCGACGGAGTGGTGCTGCTCTCCTCGCACGCCGACGACCCGCTGCCGGAGCTGCTCACCCGCACCGGCCTGCCGACGGTGCTCGCCGGACGGCCCACACGCTCGGCGGCCCCCATCGCCTATGTCGACGTCGACCAGCAGGCCGGCGCCAGGCTCGCCGCCGAGCACCTGGTCGGGCTCGGACGCCGCCGCATCGCCACCCTGTCGGGCCCGCTGGACATGCCCGCCGGCCAGGACCGGCTGACCGGTTTCCGCACCGCCATGGCCGCACTCGGCGAGCCCGACGTGGTCGCGGTGGAGGGAGACTTCACCCAGGCCGGGGGTGCCGAGGCGATGAAGCGGCTGCTCGCCGAGCACCCGGCGATCGACGGGGTGTTCATCGCCTCGGACCTGATGGCCCTGGGCGCCCTGCCGGTCCTCTACCGGGAGGGGCGCCGGGTGCCCGAGGACGTCGCGGTGGTCGGCTTCGACGACAGCAGCGCGGCGCTGGCGTGCGATCCGCAGCTCACCACCGTGCGGCAGCCGGTCGAGGAGATGGCGGCCGAGATGGCGGGGCTGCTGCTGCGCCGGCTCGGCGAGGCGGGCCGGTCCACCCCGTCCGCGGTGTTCCATCCGACGCTGGTGCTGCGGCAGTCCGCGTGACTGGGCAGCTGGCGGCCGGAGCGGACGGGAGCGGGCCGGAGGGCCCGGGGTCGGAGGTGGGGCTCCGGCCCGGTTCCGCCGGCCGCGCGGGGCGGCGCCGGGCCGTGAGCGTATCCGTCCGGTGAGAATGGCCTGGTGACAGAGAGTCCCCCGGCCGACGAAACGCCGTACACCGGCCACACCGTCTGCAGCCACGGGCGGAGGACCCCGCTCGTCGACTTCCTGCGGACCGAGACGGCCAGCGCGGTGGTGCTGCTGGCCGCCACCGTCGCCGCCCTGGTGTGGGCCAACGCCGCCCCCGGCTCCTACGACGCCTTCTGCCGCACGGTGATCTCACTGCGGATCGGCCGCTGGGGGGTGTCGCTGGAGGTGCGCGAATGGGTCAACAGCGGCCTGATGACCTTCTTCTTCCTCGTGATGGGCCTGGAGGCGCGCCGTGAGTTCGACATGGGCGAGCTGCGGGAACGCCGCCGGGTGGCGCTTCCCCTGCTGGCCGGCCTCAGCGGGATGCTGGTCCCGGTCGCCGTCTACCTGGCCGTGAACGCGGGCCGGCCGACGGCGCACGGCTGGGGAGCGGCGATGTCCACCGACACGGCCTTCGCCCTGGGGATGCTGGCGCTGCTGGGGCGGCGGTTCCCCGCGCGGCTGCACACCTTCATCCTCACCGTGGCCGTGGTCGACGACCTGCTGGCCCTGGCCGCCATCGCGGTCGTCTACAGCGGCCCGCTCGGCGTACCGGCGCTGCTCACCGCCGTCGCCCTGTTCGGGGTGATCCTGCTGGTGCGGGCCGCCGGGGTACGGCGGGGCGCGGTGTATGCACTGCTCGGGGCGCTGACCTGGCTCGCCATGCTGGAGTCGGGGGTGGACCCGGTGGTGGTGGGGCTGACCCTGGGTCTGCTGACGTACGCCTATCCGGCGGCGCGCAGTGATCTGGAGCGGGCCAGCAGCCTCTTCCGGTCCTTCCGCGAGCAGCCGACCCCCGAGCTGGAACGCTCGGTGCGCCAGGGTCTCGCGGCGGCGCTCTCCCCCAACGAACGTCTGCTGCAGCTGCACCACCCCTGGACCAGCTATCTGCTGGTACCGCTGTTCGCCCTGGTCAACGCCGGTGTCACCGTGGACGGCGAGCTGTTGTCCCGCGCCTTCACCTCCCCCGTCACCCTCGGCATCCTGGCGGCGTACCTGCTGGGCAAGCCGGTCGGGATCATCGGCAGCACCGGGTTGGCGGCCCTGCTCAGCCGCGGCCGGCTGTATCCGCCGGTGGGCTGGGGCGCGGTGGTGGGCGGCGGCACCATCGCCGGGGTGGGGTTCACGGTCTCACTGCTGATCGCGGCACTGGCCTTCACCGGTGACCGCCTGGACGAGGCAAAGGTGGGAGTGCTGGCCGCCGTGGTGTGCGCCTTCGCGGCGACCTGGGTGGTGGCCGGGGCGATCGCCCTGCTGCCGCAGCGGCTGCGGGTCCGGGCGCTGCTGGGCACCGACCGTACGGTCGTCGACCTGGCCGCCCCGGTCGACCCCGAGCGGGACCATGTGCGCGGCCCGTTCCGGGCGCCGGTCACGGTGGTGGAGTACGGCGACTTCGAGTGCCCGTACTGCGGCCTGGCCGAGCCGGTGGTCCGTGAGCTGCTCGCCGACTTCGGTGATGTCCGGTACGTCTGGCGGCATCTGCCCCTGCACGACGTCCATCCCTCCGCGCAGCTGGCCGCGGAGGCCGCCGAGGCCGCGGCGGAGCAGGGCGCCTTCTGGGAGATGCACGACCGGCTGCTGGAGCATCAGGGCGAGTTGCGGCTGGTGGACCTGGTCCACCATGCCGAGGCCCTCGGCCTGGACCTCGACCGCTTCCACCTGGCGCTGCGCACCCACGCCGGCGCTGCCCGGGTGGCGGAGGACGTGGACTCCGCCGACCTCAGCGGGGTGGCCGGCACCCCGACCTTCTTCGTCAACGGCCGCCGCCACCACGGCGCCTACGACATCGGCGGGCTCTCCGCGGCGGTCCGCGCGGCGGGGGCGCGGGCGGCGTTCGCCGACTGAAGGGCGTCCCGTAACTGCAAGCTGGGCCTAGTCTGAACGAGCTACCTGGGACCGATCTTCGGGAGAGTGAGACTGCGCCTATGGGTATATCTCTGCGCGAGCTTGAGGACAGCGACCTGCCGATCTTCTGGCAGCAGTTGACGGATCCCCAGTTGCAGCAGATGGCAGCCGTGACCAGGAAGTATCACTACGACCGCGGCCACTTCGACCAACACTGGACGAAGGTGCGCTCGGACCCGTCCGTGATCCTGCGAACCGTTCTCGCTGACGGCGCTGTAGCAGGACACGCTGCCGTCTTCGGCCCGCCGTCGGAGCGTGAGGTCACGTACGTCATCGGGCGAGCGCATTGGGGCCAGGGCATTGCCACTGCGGCCCTGGCTGAACTGCTCAGGCTGGAGCCCGCTCGGCCGCTGCACGCTGACGCCGCCGCTGACAATGCCGGCTCCGTCCGCGTGCTGGAGAAGTGCGGCTTCATCGTCACGGGGAGGAGCCGGTGCTTCGCCCGGGCTCGTGACCAGGACATCGACCTGGTGCACTTGACGCTGAGGTGAGCATGCCGCCGCCGTCGGGACCGCTCAACCGGCCAGTGCGAGGTTGTGCAGGCGGGCGATGCCGAGCATGGCCTGGTGAACCCCGTTGCCCTTGAGTCGGCAGTCCCGCAGATTTTTCCAGTTCGTCCGACGGGTGGTCAGCAACGCACCCGCCGGGCCACCGACATGCCCTTCCCCCGGCGAACAACGACGAGATCGTGGCTAGCTGCCGAAGGAGACCCGCTCACCGCGCCAATCGGTCCTACGGAGAAACTGCTCCCAGCTCAGTGCGTCGGGGTCGACGCGTCGGCTCCACTCCATGTCGCGGTGCTCTGCGAAGTATCCGAATTCCACCGCGTATTCAGCCATGCCGAGGATCTCATCGACCAGCAAAGGGTTCTCTCCCAGCTCTGGGAAGCAGGTCAGCAGGCCTTCCCTGGAGCAGGCGTTGCGGTACTCGGCCTTGAGCCCGGTGACGCGGGAGAACACATCGACCATCTCACCCGGGGAGATGACGTCACCGACGACCGGCAGGGAGGCGCCGACGTAGGCGCCCGGGTTGGAGAACACCTCAAGGACGGCCGGTCCGGTCGCGGTGAGCGGGTCCACGAACGGGGCACGGAAGTCCTCGGGGAGGTAGAAGGGCATGAGCACCGTGTCGCCGTTGATGCGAGGGGCGTAGTACTCCAGCGCGTTGGTGTAGAAGAACGAGAGCATGACGAAGGTGTGCGCGATCGGCAGGGTCCGAATGTGCTCGGCGACGAGCGCCTTGTCGGTGAAGTGCGGGGCGTACTTGGTGCCCGATGACCTCTCCTGGACGTTCTCGAGCGCGCTGAAGACCAGGTGTCCCACGCCCGCCTCGACCGCGGCATCGGCGAGCTGACGTCCGAGGGGGAACTCGACAGTGGATGGCGGTGCGACGGGCGGCGTCATGAGGAAGGCCCCGTCAGCTGATCGGAACGCCTGCACGAACTCGCGCTGACGACCCGGTTCCAGGGGGACGGTGACGATCTGTGCGCCCATCCTCGCGAGGCTCCGGGCCTGAGCGGAGTCGGCGGCCCTGGTGAGGGCCCGCACCTGAAATCTCCCGCTCTCAAGCAGGGAGGTGACGACACTCCTGCCCTGCTTGCTGGTCGCACCCGCAACGACGATCAACGGCTTGCCGGCCTCGGGCATCGCGCACTCCCTCTCCTGTGGGCCCGATGCTTGTGCGGGTAGCCGGCAGCGGCGCCGACCACACCTCGATCGAGCGTGAACGAGAAGATCATATCGCCATATCGCGATGTGTCAATGTGTCCTGCCGGGAGAGTGCGGCCCAGTTCGTCACATCGAGATACGATGGTGCGTGGATGCGAGGAGGAGTCCGTGGCGACGTCACACGCAACGGGCCCAGGGAACGGGAGCCCCCTGGACGCGGTCGAGGCCTTGAAGGCTCTGGCGAACCCCGCGCGGTTGCAGATCATGAACTGGCTGCGGGACCCGCACGGCGAGTTCTCGCAGTGGGAGCCGATCGCCGATCGGGACGAGGTCGGGGTCTGCGCGAGCCATCTGCAGGCCAAGTCGGGGCTGGCGCAGTCGACGGTCTCGTCGTACATGGCGACGCTGGAGCGGGCGGGCCTCGTACGGTCCACGCGCATCGGCAAGTGGATCCACTACAAGCGCGACGAGGACATGATGTCCCAGCTCGCGGAGATGCTCCGCGGCACACAGTGACGCATCGCGACATGCCGGGTGTTGCAGGGTGTTGTCCCTCCTGGCCTGGGTCCGCCCGCGGAGCGGGGGCGGACCCAGGCGTCCCTGCCGGTGGGCGGGCCGCCGCCACCGGGCGCGACCTTCTCGGCACCGTCACCGCGGCCGCCCTGGTCGTCCGGCTCCGCACACGATCGACCGGACGGTCTCTAGGGTGGGGGGATGAGAACACCTGGGGGAAGGCTCTCCGCCGTTGCAAGCCTGGCGGTGTGTACGGCGCTGCTACTGGGCGGCTGCGGCCGGAACGACGAGGGGGACACCAGCGCGACAAAGCTCGGCTTCACCGAGTACGCGGGTGCGGTGGACTACCCGGCGGTGACCGGCCCGCACGACAAGGGGTACGCGGCGCCCGGTGAGGGGCTGCGGCAGCTGGTGCCCATGGGCGACTGCGTTCTGGGCGAGGGGACCTTCGCCAACGGCTACCGCTATGTGAACGTCAACTGGTCCGGCTCCGACGGCTGTACGAAGCTCTCCCTCACCCCGAAGCCGGCCGCCGCAGGCGAGGCGGACCTGCCGTACTCCATGCGCAGCGGCTGGACCGGCGGCGGTCTGCCGGGCGACGTGGTGGTGCCGTGGGACGACGGTTCGCTGATCGGCGTCGGCGGCAGTGTGACCCGCCGGGAGCCGAGCGGCGAAGTGTCCCGGCTCGCCGCGCTCCCGCTGACGTTCAACAACCACCCGGAGCAGGAGACCGCCGACGACGCCTCGGTGAACGCCGCGGTGCAGGTCGGCTCACGCCTGCTGATCGGCGGTGGCCAGACGGTCGGCCATGTGGAGTCCCCCTATGTGTTCGCGTCCGACGACGGGGGCGCCACCGTGCATCGCGTGCCGCTGCCGCCGGTCGGCGGAGGGCAGCCGTCCACCCCTGTGGGCAGCCTCGGCGTCAACGCCGACGATGTCGTCGGCTTCGGCGCGGCGGCGACCAACGCCTTCGACTTCCACCCGACGGGCACCATCCCCTTCTGGCACAGCCCGGACGGCGGCGCGCACTGGACGTCCGGCAGGATCACCGGGACGCCGCCGGGCACACGGGTGCGCAGCGTCCTGTACGCGTCGGGCCACTGGTTCGCCGTGGGCGGCCACGCCAAAGCCGGCGCCTTCTACAACTCCCTCCCGCTGGTCCTCACCAGTCGGGACGGCACCCACTGGACCCGGGTGGACAGTGCGGAGATGGGCACCGGCGAGATCATCGCCGCGACCGTCGACTCCGCTGGCCGCCCGGTCCTGGTCGGTTCGGCCGTCCGGCCGAAGTCCAGGCCGGACGCCCCCACGGTGGAATGCGGTGCGGTCTGGGTCGGCGACGGGACGACCACAGGCTGGAAGCGGGGCGGCCTCGGCTGCAGCGAGGACCCCCCGACCGCGGTGACCACCCTCGCGGACGGGCGCGTGCTGATCGCGGGCAACCGGGACCTCTGGCTCGGCTGAGGCCGGGGGCCGGGGGCCCGGCCCCCGACCCGGAGCGCTGACGTCGTCCGGCCTGCCCGTCACCCCGCGAGCCGTCGGCGGCGGGCCCGCTGCCGGCAGGTGGCTCCGCAGTAGCGCATCGGGCGGCCGGTGGCCCGGACGGTGAGCGCGGCCCCGCACTCCGCACAGCCGGCCCCGGTCTCCCGGCGGACACCGGGGCTGTCACGGAAGGACTGCTGTTCCGTGACCGAACCGGGGGTCCTCAGTCCGTCCAGGGTCAGCCGGACGAGCCTGAGTCCGGCCGCTCGATCGCGGCGGGCGGTGAGCATCGAGGCGCACCCGACGGTGAGTGAGACGACATCGTCGGGGCCGATGTCGGCACGGACACCACCGGCCCGCTGCGCCGCGTGGAGCAGCGCGGTCAGGACCTGACGGAACCGCAGTACGGACGCCCTGAGCACCGGGCGCGGCCAGCCGGCGTCGTCCGTCACGACGTCGCACAGGTGCCCGCCCCCCTGGGACTTCTCGACCACGTCCAGCAGGAACCCGAAGAAGGCCTCGGTGGGCGCGGACCGGGCAGCCCGCTGCTCACCGGAGGCGACGAGTTCGTCGAGATGCAGGACGAACACCGCCTCCAGGAGGATCTCCTTGCCGGGGAAGTGCCGGTACACGGTGCCCGCGCTGACGCCGGCCCGGCGGGCGATCACGCCGAGCGGGACGTCGGCCCCCTGTTCGGCGAACGCCTGCCTGGCGGCGGACAGCACCCTGGCCCGGTTGCGGCGGGCGTCGGCCCGGTCCCCGCCGCTGATCGCTGCAGTCATGTCACGAAACCCCTTGTGCGCCCGACCCAACCGGGTTGGAGTATTGCAGATGTCCCCGGGTTCACCATCCCGTCCATGGCAACCGGCCCCCGGGGAGAGGGAGGACGACATGACCGCCGAACCCACCCCGTCCGCCGGCGGCCCGGCCCGGCGCCCCGCCGACGGCCCGGTCGCGGTGACCGGAGCCACCGGCAACCAGGGCGGTGCGACGGCACGCCGGCTGCTGGCCGGAGGCCGGCAGGTACGCGCACTGGTGCGGGACAAGGCCGCACCCGCCGCCGTGGCGCTGGCGGACGCAGGAGCCGAGCTGGCCATCGCCGACTTCGACGATCCGTCAAGTCTGGCGCCCGCCCTGGAGGGCGCAGCCGCGCTGTTCGCCGTGCCGCCGGTCGTCTACGGGCCGTCCGGCACCGACCAGGAACTGGAGTTCACCCGGGGCCGGGCCCTGGCCGACGCGGCAGCGGCCGCGGGGGTGCGCCAGGTGGTGTTCACCGGTGTCGCCTCGACCTCCGGTGACGCCTTCGCGGCCCCGGGGAAGCGGCGCATCGAGGAGTATCTGCGCGCGCGGCTCCCGCTGGTGACCGTGTTGCGTCCGGTGCGGTTCATGACGAACTACCTGACGGCGCCCGGCATGGGCCTCGAAGGGTTCGTCGACGGCGTCCACCGTCACCTCTTCCCGCCGGACGAGCCCGTCCAGATCATCGCCGTCGAGGACATCGCCGAGTTCGCCGCCCTTGCCTTCGAGCAGCCGGACCGGTTCGCCGGACGGACTCTGGAGCTGGCCGGTGACGATCCGACCCCGGCCGACGCCGTCGCCGCCATCGGCGCCGCAACCGGAGTCCCGGTGCGCTACGAACAGCTCACCCACGAGGAGGCGGCAGCGCTGAACCCGGAGATCGCCGCGGTCCGGCGGCACTGGCAGTCCGGCCAGCGCTGGCACGCCGACATCGAGGCACTGCGGGTCATCCACCCCGGGCTGCGCACCCTCGCGGACTGGCTCGCCCAGGGCGGCGCCGCAGCACTGCGCGCCCGGTTGCTCGACACCCCTGGACACCCGGCCGCGCCCGGCCGCTCCGGGTGAGCCCTGGGCGATCGGCCGACCCCGACGGCGGCCCGGCGGGACGGACCGTCGGGCGCACAGGGCGTCGAACCAGCGCCTGTGTCGCTATTCTGACGCTCCGTCAATAGTCGATGCCGGGACGACGAGGGCCTTGCCGTGCCGGACAGCCCAAGGACCTCAGGGCCTTCACCCACCCGCACGTTCCCGGGGTCCTCCCTGCCCGGCCCACCACGCACGCCCCCACGTCGAGGCCGCTCCCGTCCAGGCCGGCCGGAGTGTCCAGGGCCCGCCCCCGGCCGGGAAGCCGTCAGTGCTTCCCGTCTCCGGCCGGGTCGAGGTCCAGGCGGGCGGCGACGGGAAGGTGGTCGCTCGCCGTCGCCGGCAGGGTCCAGGCCGAGGTGGTCCTCACCCCCTGGACGAAGATCTGGTCGATCCGGGTGACCGGGAACCGGGCCGGCCAGCTGAAGCCGAAGCCCCTGCCCGCCGTGGACTGGGCCGAGGACATACGGGAGGTCAGCGGGCGCAGCGCGCGATCGTCGGTGGAGCCGTTGAAGTCGCCCATCACCACGACGCTCCGGGCGCGCTCCGCCCGCAGCGCCGCGGTCAGCCGGTCCAGCGCCGCGTCACGTGCCCCGGTGGTGAAACCGGCAGGGGTGACCCGTACCGACGGCAGGTGCACCACGTAGACCGCGAGGGGGCCCTCGGGGGTCTCCACCGTGGCGCGCACGGCCCGGGTCCACGGCATGATCGGCACGGCGTGCGCATCGCGCAGCGGCGAGGTGCTCCAGAGGCCGACCGTGCCCTGGTAGAAGTGGTAGGGATAGGCGGCGGCGAGGGCGCGCTCGTACGTCGGTGCCGTCGCAGGGCTCAGCTCCTCCAGCGCCACCATGTCCGCCCGGGCGGCGATCAGGCTCCGCGCCGTGCCGAGCGGGTCGGGGTTGGCCTGGTTGACGTTGTGGGTGACCACGGTGAGGTGCCCGCCGGGCGACGACCTGGGGACGAGGGTGCCGCCGAAGAGCGCAGCCCAGACCACGGTCGGCAGGAGGACGGCCACCGTGGCCGTCGGCGACCGGCGCAGCAGGGCCGTGGCCCAGAGCGCCGGGATCGCCAGGCCCGTCCAGGGCAGCAGGGTGTCGACCAGACTGCCCAGGTGGCCCGGCGCGTTGGGGATCCACCGGTGGCCCAGGAGGAGCAGGGCGAGGAGGGCGGAGAGGCCGGCCGTCAGCATCCCGCGGGGACCGAGCGGTGGCGACCACCGGTTCCGCGGCAGGGGCGACCATCGCGGCAGGGAACGCCGCGGCCGTCGCCGGGGGCCGCCGCGCTCCCTGCCCGACGACGCGTCCGTGCCCTCCGCCGTCACGCCCGCCGGGTCCGGCTGCTCGTCGTACCCGGCCGCTGCACCGCCCGGCTCCACGGCGCTCTGCGGACCTGCGGTCGTCATGGTGCTCAGCCCTCCGTCCGTGCCGTGGTCAGGCGGTCGCGGAGCCTGTCGATCAGCACCTTGCTGTTCTCGAGGGCCGCCCGCAGTCCCTCGGCCGCCGAGGTGTTCGCCCGCTGGTGCAGGACGGCGCCCAGCAGCAGCCGGGTCCGGCCGCCGACGCGCGCCTCACTGGCCCACAGGAGGTTGCCGCCCGCCGGTGTGCTGGAGCCTGTCTTGAGGCCCACCACGCCCGACGTGCCCAGCAGAGTGTTGGTGTTGGCCAGCGAGCCCGCGCCGGGCACAGCCACGGTCCGGCTCGCCACCACGGCGCGGAACACCGGGTCCTTCATGGCCTGCCGCGCCAGTTTCAGCTGGTCGGACGCAGTGCTCCTGGTGGTCGGCTCCACGCCGCTCGCCCCGGTGTACGTCGTGTGGTCCATCCCCAGCTCCTTCGCGGAGCGCTGCATCTTCCTCACGAAGGCCTCCTGGCTGCCGGCGTCCCAGCGCGCCAGCAGCCTGGCGATGTTGTTCCCGGAGGGGATCAGCAGCATCTCCAGCAGCTTCCGCTCGGAGTACTTCTCACCCGCCCGGACCGGCACGGTCGACTCGTCGCCGACGCCCACCTCGTGCGCGGCCTCGCTGTCCGCCTCGATCTGCGGCCCGGGCTCGCCGGGCCCGAGGGGATGGTCCCTGAGGACGACATAGGCGGTCATGACCTTCGTCAGGCTGGCGATCGGCACCGGCCGCTGGTCGCCCCACGAGCCCAGGGGCATGCCGTCGACCTCGACGGCTCCCTGGCCTTCGGCCGGCCAGGGGAACGGGCCGCCCGCCAGGGTCAGCCGGCCCTCGCCCGGACCTGCGGTGGGAGCGTCCAGGGGGCCGGAACCACCAGACGCCGTGTTGTTCGTGGTGAGGCCCAGTGCCACCAGGAGGAGCAGCGCCGGCACCCCTCCCATGAGCTGCTGACGGCGGGAACGGGACAGGGACATCGGAAGCCACCTCCGGGGCTGACGCACGTGATCGGTACGGCGGCAACACTGCGGGGGAGGTATGTCCGGACGCCCGGCGCCGGGGCGTCGCGGGTGCTCGGGAAGCCATCAGTTGTGTATCGGCCGGGAGCGGCGAAGCCGCGGCAGCGGTGGGCGGGCGGGGCTCGGGCTACGGCCGGGGGCCGGTACCGCCGGTCCCCCGGCCCACAGCACCGACACTGGCACCGTCACCGTCTTCCGGCCACCCGAGGGGTGCCGGTCGGGGAGCCGGCAGGCGCACGACCGCCACCGCTCCCCCGTCGCCGGGGTGGTTGCTGAAGTGCAGGTCCGCTCCGATCACCGCCGCCTGACCGGCGGCGATCGTGAGGCCGAGGCCGTGCCCACGGCCCCGCTCCGCCGTGCCGGTGCGGAACCGCTGCGGGCCGTCCGCCAGGAGGTCGGCGGGGAACCCCGGCCCGTGGTCCCGTACCGTGATGGCCGGACCCGAGACGGCGATCTCCACAGGCCCGGATCCGTGCCGATGCGCATTGACGACGAGGTTGGAGACGATCCGGTCCAGGCGGCGCGGATCGGTCTCGACCTGCGGAGCTCCCGCCGAGCTCACCGTCGCCGGCAGCCCCGTCCTCGCCACCGACTCCTCGACCAGTTCGGCGAGGTGCACCTCGCGTGGCTGGGCCTGCTCGGCGCCCGCGTCCAGACGGGAGATCTCCAGCAGGTCCTCGACCAGGTCGCGCAGTACATGGACACGGTCCCGGACCAGATCGGTCGCCTCCCCGTCGGGCAGCAGGTCGGCGGAGGTGACCAGGCCCATCAGCGGGGTGCGCAGCTCGTGAGCGACATCGGCGGTGAAGCGCTGCTCGCGGGCGATGCGGTCGCGCAGACTGTCGGCCATCGTGTCGACGGTGGCCGAGATCTCGGTGATCTCGTCGCCGCCCCGGGTCCCCATCCGGGTACGCGCGTCCAGGTCGCCTGCCGTGATGCGGCGCGCCGTACGGGCCACCCGTCGCAGTCGCCTGGTGGGCAGCTCCGTGGCGAGGGCCGTCATCGGGACCACGACGGCAAGGGTGACCAGGGAGTACTTCCACATGTGCCGGTCCAGGGCCTGCCGGGTGAGCAGGTCGGCGGTCATGTCGGCCTCGATGGCGTAGAGCTTCCCGTCCTGGATCTTCGCCGCCCAGATGGAAGGGTGGTACCGCTGGTCCTCGTAGAAGGTGCCCTCGCCGTGCAGCCGCACCTGGTGCAGCAGGGCGTCCGGAAGGTCGCCCGGGGCCTTCAGCGGCGGTGCCGCGCCGGTGGCCCGGGCGTCGTCGATCTCCCTGTCGAGGGAGTCGGCGGCTCTGACGGCGCCCTCGTGCATCGACCGCTCCAGGGTCGACCTGTGCACCAGCACGCCGACGGTCAGCGCCATCGCGGCGCAGGCCAGGGCCACCAGGACGATGGTCTTCCAGCGCACCGAGCGGGGGTTCAGCAGCGCGTGTGTCAACGGCATCTCGGCCCTCCTGCTCAGCGCCGCAGCTTGTAGCCGAAGCCGCGGACCGTCTCGACGCGGTCGGCGCCGATCTTTCTGCGCAGCCGCTGGACGCACAGGTCGACGACCCGGGAGTCGCCGTCCCAGCCGTAGTCCCACACATTGCGCAGCAGGGTCTGGCGGCTCAGTACGACGCCGGGGTTGGCCGCGAACTCCAGGAGGAGCCGCAGTTCGGTCGGGGCGAGGGCGATCCGCCTCCCGTCCCGGTGCACCTCCAGCGCCGCCGGATCGACGGTGAGGTCGCCGAAGACCAGCCGGCCGTGCGGCTCGGTGTCTCCGGCCTGCTCCGGCCGCTCCCCGGGGGTGTACGCCGCCCGGCGCAGCAGCGACCGGATCCGGGCGACCAGGACCGGGGTGTCGACGGGCTTGACGACGTAGTCGTCGGCGCCGGCCTCCAGCCCGGAGACCACGTCGAGGGAGTCGCTGCGCGCGGACATCATCAGCACGGGGTCCGTGCTGGTCTCCCTGATCCGGCGGCACAGCCCGATGCCGTCCAGGCCCGGCAGCATGACGTCGAGCAGCAGCAGGTCGTAGCCGCCCTCACGGGAGAGTTCCAGTCCGGTCAGCCCGTCACCGGCCGTGGTCACGTGGTAGCCGTAGCGCTCCAGGGCCATCGCCACGGATCTGCGGATCACCTCGTCGTCCTCGACGAGCAGGATCCTCACGGGAGGGGAGTCAGACATGGGCATCCATCGGGCGGCGCGGTTCGGGTCGGTCCCCCATCATGCCTCGCCGGACCGTGCGGGCGGCGGGGCCCGGTTGCTGGTCAGCGCCGTTCGGCGAGGTTGATACCTGGTTGATGCACGGCTGAGCGGCGGTGGATACGCAGGGCGCCCGCCGGGCGGGGAGACCACCGCCGTGGCCCGCGCGGCCCGGCCGTCCGTCGCCATGGCCGCTTCAAGGGCGCCCACCTCCCGCCGGACGCGCGACGGCGCCTTCACGTGGCGGGGTCGGCGCTGAGGGCGACCGTACGGGGAGACGTCCGGCGTCGCCGCGAAGCAGCCGGGTTCCTCCGCCGCCGAGCGTGTCTCCGGCTGCTCCCTGCGCGAGGGACGACGCACCTGTGGCAGGCCGGCCTCGGCGGGATCACCGTGCTGGGCTCCCTCGGGCTGCTGCGCTCGGGTCAGCGGGTACGACACCCTGGTCATGATCAACCGGGACGGCATGAGCAGTTCGCCCCTGCTGTGCATCTGCTGATGTCACGTCAGCTCGGGTGGGGACCCGGCAGCTCGCCCTGGGAGCCGGCTGCCCCTGTCGCGGGAGAAAGGCCGCGCGCCCCGGAAGGCCGGGACGCGCGGTGCATACGGTTCCGCGTCAGCAGGAGAGCCACTGGTAGGACCTGATCGGGAAGGACATGTTCGTGCCGTTCCGGGGCCTGACGGTGAGGCTCTGGCCGGTGTAGTCGGGCTGGTCGTACACCCTGAAGCACTGGGACGCCGTCGCGTTGATGACGGACTTCGCCGCCGTGCTGACGTCCGGGTTGGACGGTCCGACGGCGACCCTGGCGAGCAGGCCCACATAGCTGGGCTGGAGGTAGAGGCAGACGTAGTTGCCCGCCGGGCAGTCGGTGCTGTCGTGGGGGGATCCGGGTGCGGCGTGCGCCGCGGGTGCCACCGTGAGCGTCGCTGCGAGGGTTGCGGCTGCGACGGCTGCGCGAAGCTTGGACTCCATGTCGGCTCCTTCCCTCCCCGGGGGCAGGGGTGGCCTGGCGCGGGGCTGCTCGGTCGCCTGGCGGCGCCGGGACCGGGCGCCTGCACGGGGTGGCGGCGCGGGCTCGTCGACGGGTCCGCCGAGGCGTTGCCGGCCGGCCGCTGTATACCTCATCGACGCTACGGCCGGGGTGGTGGGGCCGCAACTCCGCCCCGGCGGGCGCCCGGAGCGCTCCTCCGCACCGGCGCGGGGCCGGTGCGGAGGAGCGCTGTCCGGTGCGTGGCGCGGGGTGCCGGGCCGCACGGCGGTGCGCGGCGGTCCGGCGGCGGGCGCAGCGGGCTGTGCGGCGTACCGCGGTGTTCAGCCCACGCCGAGCGCGCGGGCGGCGGCCTCGACGGTCTGGGCGAGCAGGACGGCGATGGTCATCGGTCCGACGCCGCCCGGGACGGGGGTGATCAGACCGGCGCGTTCCCGGGCGGTGTCGAAGTCCACGTCCCCGACGTTGCCCGGGTTGTAGCCCGCGTCCACCACCACCGCGCCGGGCTTGATGTCGGCCCCTGTGATGAAACGGGGGCGGCCCACCGCCGCGAGCAGGATGTCGGCCTCCCGCATGATCGAGGAGAGGCCGGTGGTGCGCGAGTGGCAGTACGTCACCGTGGCGTCCCGCTGCAGGAGCAGCATGCCCGCGGGCCTGCCGAGGATGGGGCTGCGGCCGACCACGACGGCGTGCTTGCCCGCCGGGTCGACGCCGTACTCGTCCAGCAGGCGCATGATTCCCCCGGGGGTGCAGGAGACGAAGCCGGGCAGGCCGAACCCCATGGCGGCGAAGGAGTGCATGGTGACCCCGTCGACGTCCTTCTCGGGGGCGATGGCTTCGAAGGCCGCGCGCTCGTCGATGTGGGGTCCCACCGGGTGCTGCAGCAGGATGCCGTGGACGCCGGGGTCCTGCGAGAGGCCGGTCACGGTTTCGACCAGGGCTTCCGTGCTGACCGAGGCGGGGAGCGCCACATGCCGTGACCGGATGCCCGCCTTCTCACAGCGGGAGCGCTTCATACGGACGTAGGTCACCGAGGCGGGGTCGTCCCCGACCAGCACGGTCGCCAGGCAGGGGGCCGTCCCGGTGCGCCGCAGGATGTCCGCGGCGGCTGCGGAGGCGGTCTCGGTGATGCGGCGGGCGGGGCCGGTGCCGTCCATCGGACGGGCCGTCGAGGTCGTGGGCATACGTCACTCCTGAGCAGCGCGGTGAGTTGCCCAGGCGCGCGACAGGGACGATCGACGTCGGACCGCTCCCCGGTGGTGCCCCACCCAAGCGCCAGTCACGGCCCGGATCCATGGTACCGGCTGCGGCCCGGCCGGAGCCGCCCCGGCCTCCACTGACGTGACGTCAGTTCTACGGCGTGGTGCGGTCGCGGCCTCCGGCGCCGCCCCTGGCGGGGGGCGCCGGAGGTGCGACGTCACTTGGCGGGGGCCGTGATGGCGAAGTTCTGACCCGGGGCGAAGGTGGTCACGTTCGGCGGGATCGCCTTCATCTCGTCGATGGTCGCGCAGGCCGGGCACTTCTGGTAACCCTGCTGACGTGCGGCGTTGGCCGCGGCGTCGGCCTTGGCCTGCGCCACCTTCGCCTGTGCCTCCGAGACGGCGGCGAAGGCGGCCTGGGCCTTGTCGACGGCGGACTGCACATTGTCCGGCAGGGTGACCCGCACCAGGTTGAAGCGCAGGCCCTCCAGGAAGTCGTCACCCAGGGTGGCCTTGAGGTCCTCGGCGAGGGAGCTGTTGACGGCGTTCTGGACGGCGGCGATGTTGCCGTTGTTGGTCCGGCCGCCCGGGGCGCCGGCCTTCCCCACGCCGGTGGTCCCGGTGTTCTGCACCAGCGCGCAGGAGGAGACCAGCTCGGCGCAGCGGAAGTTGGAGATCTGCTCCCGCAGGTCGTTGTCGATCACCGGGCGGATGATCTGGTCGAGGAAGGCGGACCAGCCCAGGTCACCGTCGTAGGCGTGGTAGCGGTTGCCGTCGGCGCCGGTGAAGGTGCGGGTGCCGAACTTGTTGTCGAAGTCCCGCAGGGTCTTCTGGTCGAGGTTGAGGGTGAAGTACAGGGTGCCCTCGATCCCCATGTCCACGCCGTCGGTGGACGGGGTCCGGACGACGTCGACGCCGGGCCGGTCACCGGCCTTGGCGGCTGCGGTGATGGTGTAGAACCGCTGCTGGCTGGGGTACTTGTGGCTGGTCGACCAGAGTCCGGTCCAGGTGAGCCCGGAGGCGGGCTGGATGATCTGGCGGATGTTGCGGTCGTCGAACATGCCGCCGTTGCGGACCACCGCGACCTCACCGCCGTCTGTGCGGTCGAATCCGCCGAGCAGTCCGGTCAGCGCGACGATCACCACGACGAGGCCCGCCAGGCCCCCGGCGACATACGCCAGCTTGTGTCTCATTGTTCCCCCCATGTGTGCGACAGGGCAGTGTGCCGGGACCGCACCGTACGCCCCGCTGCCGGACGCCGCTCGGCTGGGGTGGTCATCGAGCGGTGCGGTGCTCGGGGGTACCGGCGGCGAGGACGACCCCGGCGGCGACCGCGGCTGCGGCCACCAGCCCGGCCAGGGGCGCCGCGTGGCGTCCGGCGAAGGTGCAGGCCAGAACGAGAAGCGCGCTCACGGGCAGCACCAGCTGCTGGGAGAGCACGACCTTGAAGTGCCGCGCGTGCAGCAGCCAGGCGGAGAGCAGGAAGACGGCGGTGGGCACGGTCAGGGCCGCGGCCGCCTCGGTCGCCGGGATGTGGGCCCTGCCCACGGTCTGCTCCACGGCCACCTCGATCCCGGCGCCGATCGCGGCGGCGGAGCCGAAGACCAGGTAGTGGCCGTACCCCCACAGGAACGACTGGCGGTTGGAGGCGAGATGCTCGTGGATGGGCACGGCGAAGTAGATCCAGTAGGCGGCGAAGACGATCAGCAGGCCGCCGGCGGCGATCGGCAGCAGTTCCGCCAGCTCGGAGGTCTCGTCGACGGCGGACTGCACCGCCACCGTGGCCGCCGCCACGCTCTCGCCGAGCGTGATGATGGTGAACGCGCCGTAGCGCTCGGCGATGTGGTGGGGGTGCCAGGGAGTCCGCCGGGCGTGTTCGGCGTACCCGGGCAGTGAGAGCTCGCAGACCACCAGCAGCAGGAAGCCGGGCGTCCAGGCCCCGGCGGGGAGCAGCAGCAGGACCACCCAGCCGGCCTGAATGACCATCAGTCCGGCGGCGTAGCGCAGTGCGGTGGTGCGGGCGGGTCCGGTCTCGCCGTGCGCGGCCCTGAGCCACTGGCCGGTCATGACGAGCCGCATGATGAGGTAGCCGACCACCGCCAGCCCGTAGTCGGCGTGCTCGAAGGCGCGGGGGACGCCGGCGGCCAGCACCAGGACGCCGCAGATCTGCACCAGGGTGGCGAGCCGGTAGGGCACGTCGTCGCAGTCGTAGGCGGAGGCGAACCAGGAGAAGTTCACCCAGGCCCACCAGATGGCGAAGAAGACGGAGAGATAGCCGGCCAGGCCGTGGGCGGGGTGCCCGGTGGTCTGGGCGTGGACCAGACGGATGCCGGCCTGTGCCACCGCGACGACGAAGCAGAGGTCGAAGAGCAGTTCCAGCGCGGTGGTGGAGCGGTGGGCCTCGGCCGGGTCCCGGGCGGTCATCCGGACGACGGCCGGGAGGGCGCGCCGGGTTCGGCGGTACGGGCCGGCGCCGGGTCCGGGGGCCGGCTCGGGTTGCGGTTCCTGGGGCGGGTTCCGATGCACCGTGGCATGGTCCCGTGCCGGGGGTCCGGGCGCCGGTGCAGCGCGCCGGGCGCCGCCGCCCGAGGTGCGGAGCGGGGCGCAGCGCGGCAGGACGGGACAGGGCGGCGGGGCACGGAGGACACCCGGCCGGCGCTCACCGTCCGCGACGGTGCGGACGGGTGGAGTCACGGCGGCTCCGGCACCTCCTGGCGGCCGCCGGGCCGGGCCCGGGCACGGCCGGGCGAGTGGGCTTCTGACGACGCGTCAGTGGAGTGCCCGAACACCCCCGGGCCTGCGGTTCCCCTGCGCGCGGGGGGCCCGAACGGAGCATGATGGGGGACATGGCGAATCCGACGATCCTCACCGTGGACGACGACCCGGCGGTCTCCCGAGCCGTTGCGCGCGATGTACGCCGCCGGTACGGCGAGCGCTACCGGGTGGTCCGCGCCGCCTCCGCGGACGACGCCCTGGACGCGGTGCGCGAGATCAAGCTGCGCGGGGAGCAGCTGGCGCTGGTGCTCGCCGACTACCGGATGCCGCAAATGAACGGCATCGAGTTCCTGGAAGCCGTCATGGACCTCTTCCCGCTGGCCAGGCGGGTGCTGCTGACCGCGTACGCGGACACCGGCGCGGCCATCGACGCGATCAACGTGGTGGACCTTGACCACTATCTGCTGAAGCCCTGGAGCCCGCCCGAGGAGAATCTCTATCCGGTGATCGACGGGCTGCTGGAGGCCTGGCTCTCGGCGCCCGACCCGGCGGTCTCGGAGACCCGGGTGGTGGGCCACCGCTGGTCCGCGCCGTCCTTCGCGGTACGGGACTTCCTCACCCGCAACCTGGTGCCGTACCGCTGGCTGCAGGCCGAGGAGCCGGAGGGCGCGAGTCTGCTCACCGCCGCCGGGCTGACCGCCGAGGATGTCCCCCTGGTGGTCACGGCGGACGGCAAGTCGCTGGTGGCGCCCACCGAGTCCGAGCTGGCCACCCATGTGGGGCTGAGTACCCGGCCGACCTCGGACTTCTACGACCTGGTGGTGGTCGGGGCCGGTCCGGCGGGGCTGGGGGCCGCGGTGTACGGCGCCTCCGAGGGCCTGCGGACGGTACTGGTGGAGCGGCAGGCCGCCGGCGGCCAGGCGGGTCAGAGCAGCCGGATCGAGAACTACCTGGGTTTCCCCGACGGTGTCTCCGGCGCCCAGCTCACCGACCGGGCCCGGCGGCAGGCGCTGCGCTTCGGCGCCGAGATCCTCTCCACCCGTGAGGTCGTCGGTCTGGACGCGGCCGGCGCCGGCCGGGTGCTGCGCTTCGGGGACGGCAGCACCATCACGGCGCACTCGGTGGTGCTGGCCACGGGGGTGTCCTACCGGCGGCTGGACGCACCGGGACTCGCGGACTTCACGGGCGCGGGCCTCTTCTACGGCTCCGCCACCACGGAGGCCCTCAGCTGCCGCGGCGAGGAGGTGTACATCGTGGGCGGGGCCAACTCGGCCGGACAGGCCGCGGTGCACTTCTCCCGCCACGCCCGCCGGGTGCACCTGCTGATCCGCAGCGGTGACCTGCGCAGGTCGATGTCGCACTATCTGATCCAGCAGCTGGACGCGATCGAGAACATCGAGGTCCACCCCTGGACGGAGGTGGCGGGCGGGTCCGGCGACGACCACCTGGAGCAGGTGGTGCTGCGGGACGCCAGGTCCGGTGAGACGCACACCGTCGACTGCTCCTGGCTGTTCGTGTTCATCGGTGCCGAGCCCCGCACGGAGTGGCTGACCGGGGTGGTCGCACGCGACCCGCGGGGTTTTGTGCTCACCGGTCCCGATCTGCTGGCCGGCGGACACCGGCCGCCGGGCTGGACGCTGCCCCGCGATCCCTACCATCTGGAGTCCAGCGTGCCGGGTGTCTTCGCGGCCGGGGACGTACGCGCCGATTCGGTCAAGCGCGTGGCGTCCGCGGTCGGCGAGGGCGCGATGGCCGTGTCGCTGGTGCACCGCTATCTGGAGGCGCAGTGAACGCGAGCGCGGGCAGGGAGAACGCGGGCAACGGCAGGGGCGGCGCGGCGGACGGGGAAGCGGTGTACGAGCAGGAGCACGAGTCCGAGAACGCCCCGGACGGGAGCACGGGGAGCCCGGACGAGAGCCGGGACGGGCGGCTGACCCCCGCTGAGCTGCGCACCCTCTTCCTCTTCGAACGGCTGGAGGACGAGCAGCTGGAGTGGCTCGCCGAGCGGATCCGGGTGGACCACCGGGCCGCGGGGACCACGGTGTTCTCCGAGGGCGAGCCCGCCACCTGCCTCTTCGTGCTGCTGTCCGGCGCGGTGGCGATGAGCCGCCGGCTGCACGGCGACGACATCGAGGTGTCCCGGACCGACCAGCGCGGGGTCTACGCCGGCGCGACCCAGTCCTATCTCGGCGACCAGGTGGAGCAGGTCTACCCGCACACCCTGCGGGCGATCGTGGACTGCGACTTCGCGGTGCTCCCGGCCGACGAGTTCGCCACCGCCGTCCGCACCTGGTTCCCGATGGGACTGCATCTGCTGGAGGGCCTGTTCTTCGGCGCCCGCGCCAGCCAGACCATCCTCGGGGAGCGGGAACGGCTGGTGGCCCTGGGCTCGCTGTCCGCGGGGCTCACCCATGAGCTCAACAACCCGGCCGCCGCGGCGGTCCGGGCCACCTCGGCGCTGCGCGAGCGGATCTCCGGGATGCGGCGCAAGCTCGCCCTGATCGCCGACGGACGGCTGGACGGGCGGCGGCTGCACGAGCTGGTGGAGCTGCAGGACGCAGCGGTGGAGCGGGCCACCTCGGCGGAGCCGATGACCGCGCTGGCCGCGGCCGACGCCGAGGACGAGCTCGGGGAGTGGCTGGAGGACCACAAGGTGTCCGGCAGCTGGGACCTGGCGCCCACCCTGGTCGCCGGCGGCATCGACGGCGAGTGGCTCTCCTCGGTCGCCGAGTCGGTGGGGGCCGACAATCTCGAGTCGGCGGTGCGCTGGATCGCGTACAGCGTCGACACCGAGCTGATCATGGGCGAGATCGAGGACTCGGTGTCCCGGATCTCCGACCTGGTGGGCGCCGCCCGTCAGTACTCCCAGCTGGACCGGGCACCGCAGCAGACGGTGGATGTGCACGAGCTGCTGGATGCCACCGTGGTGATGCTGCAGGCCAAGATCCCGCCGGGGATCCGTCTGGTCAGGGAGTACGACCGCTCGGCCCCGCAGCTGCTGGCCTACGGGGCGGAACTCAACCAGGTGTGGACCAACCTGATCGACAACGCGCTGGGGGCGATGGGCGACAGCGGCACCCTCACCCTGCGGACCCGGTACGACGAGGACCGGCTGCTGATCGAGGTCGGTGACACCGGGCCGGGTGTCCCGCCCGAGATCCGCCCGCGGATCTTCGAACCGTTCTTCACCACCAAACCGGTGGGCGAGGGCACCGGGCTGGGCCTGGACATCTCGTACCGGATCGTCGTCAACAAGCACCACGGCGACATCCGGGTGCAGTCCGAACCGGGTGACACCCGCTTCCAGGTGTCCCTGCCGATCGACCCCGGGGCCGGTCCGGAAACCCTTCCCGCACCGGCCGCCGGCTGAGCCGGGGCGGTCGGGACGGCCCCCCCGGCCGTCCCGACCGCCGTCAGCCCGCGAGGAAGGCGGCGATCCGCCCGGCCCAGCCCCGGACCTCGGCAGCGGTGCCGGAGATGTGCAGCTCCGCGCCGGGCAGCAGCTCGGCGAGCCGTTCGGCGGTGGAGACCGGGTGCACCGGGTCGCCCTCCCAGGCGAGGACCAGCGCCGGGTGGGGCAGCGCGGCAAGCGCCTGCGGATCGGGCAGGTCCGAGCCGGCGGCTCCGCGCAGCACCGAGGGCAGCAGCGTCTCGCTGACGTCGGGGCCCGCCGCAACCGCGGCCACGTCCTCCTGGCTGAGCAGGGCGAAGGCCTCGGCGAAGACCGGCGGCGGGGTCCCCCCGCTCATCGCCGCCAGGAAGGCCGGCATCCCGTCGCGTTCCACGGCGTCCGCCCCGTCCAGGTAGCCCTGTGCGGCGGCCGCCCGGGTCTCCCACGCGGTGGGCGGGATCATCAGCACCAGCCGGCGGAACCGGGCGGGCTCCCGCACGGCCGCCGTCAGCAGGGTGCCCGTCCCCATGGACGCGCCCGCCACATCCACCGGACCGGTGGGCTGCAGGTGGTCCAGTACGGCGAACAGGTCGTCGGCCAGCCGCGGCCAGCGGTAGTCACCGGGCTCGGGACGGCCGGTGGAGCGGCCGTGGCCGCGGGCGTCATAGCGGACCAGGCGGCGCCCGGACGCGGTCAGCGGCGCCCAGTCGAAGAGCCCCCAGCGGTCGTCCGAGGCACGGCTGCCGAACATGCCGTGCGCGTGGACGACGAGCGGTCCCTCCCCTTCGCTGCTCCAGTCCAGTTCGGCGCCGGGACGGTCGAGCCGCCCCTCGGGCTGGGCGGCGGTCTCCCGGGGTGCGGTCATGGCGGCGGCTCCTTCGGCGGCGTGGACGACGGTGCGGGCGGTGCACATGGTGCGGCAACGCAGGAGGTGCAGGCGGTGCCGTCGCGGGTACGCGGAGGGCCGGCCCGACGCCGGTACCCCCCGGTGCGAAGGCACGCCGTGATCGTGTCAGGAAAGGGACGCGGCCGTCGACGCCGTTTCACACCTTGATCACCTGGGCGACGGGATGCGGGCCCGACCCGGTGGGGCGGGCGTGGACTATGGTCGGGGCATGGGTTCGGAGGACGAGACCGCCGTACGGGTCGACAGCTGGATCTGGTCGGTACGCCTCACCAAGACGCGTTCGCTGGCCGCCTCGGCCTGCCGGGCCGGCCACGTCAAGGTGAACGGCGAGCGGGTCAAGGCCGCCCACGCGGTGCGGCCCGGGGACGAGGTGCGGCTGTTCCACGCCGGGCGGGAGCGGATCGTGGTGGTCTCCCGGGTGGTGCGCAAGCGGGTGGGGGCTGCGGCCGCCGCCGAATGCCTCGTCGACAAGAGCCCGCCGCCGCCTCCGCGCGAGGAGATGGCCGCGATGGGCATCCGCGACCGCGGCGCAGGACGCCCGACCAAGCGTGACCGGCGGGATCTGGAGCGGCTGCGCGGCCTGTGACCCGGCACGTACGGCCGGCCCGGTGCGCGGCCGGGCCGCCGGGGCCGCGCACAGCGCGGCCGGCCGGACGGACACCGCCCCGGGCAGCGGGCCTGCCGATGCCGGCGGGGGCGCTCACCAGTACGCGTGGTCGTCCCACGGCGCGAAGGAGGCGAACTCCACCGGGTCGTCGTCCTGGTCCAGTTCGGCGAAGCCGTCCGCTTCGAGGTGACCGCGCTGCCAGGCGACCAGGGTGTCGATCAGCCCGGTCTCCAGCGGGGGCCCCTGGGGCGCGTGGCGGGGCCAGACCACCAGCGGCCAGGCGTCCGGGTCGGCTCCCTCAGTGAGCCAGCCCAGGTGGTCGCCGTCGATGGAGTTGGCGAACGGCAGGAACCCGCCCGGCTCGGGCCACATGGCGAGCGGGTACTGCTCCGGGTCGTCCTCCCCCAGGCTCCCGTAGGCCTCCGCCACGTACTCGACATGGCGCAGGAAGCGGCGTTTGTCGTCGGTGCGCAGCGGCGTGTGGAAGCGCAGCCAGTTGCTCCAGCAGCCCGAACCGTAGAGCTCCATCAGGGTGAGGTACTCCTGCGGCAGCCGGGTGCCCAGCTCCGCGTGGAGGTCCGCCCAGTCGCCGTCGCCCAGGTAGGGGCGGGCGGGCGGCGGGGAGAGCAGGCGCAGCGCCTCCAGGCCCGAGCCGGTCTCCAGGGCGACGCGGCGCTGCTCGGCGGTGAGCCGCGGAGCGGTCGCCGGCGGCGGGTCCCAGGGGCCTGCCGTGGCCAGGAAGGCGGTCCGTGCCATGGTCCCGGGGAGCGGGCCGATCATGGGGCCGTGCGGGGCGGGGGCATCCGCCGCGGTGCGCACGGTGTGGCGCAGATAGCCGGTGAGGGTGAGGTCGTACGGGTGCCAGGCCCGCAGGCCGCTGCCCGGCGGGCGGTGGATGTGGCGGACGACCACGGTCCAGTCGTCGGGGTCGGCCGAGGTGGAGGTGTCCCAGAACAGGATGTCGCTGCGGCGGCTGCGGCCCCACGCCAGCAGTCCGCCCGGCCGGGGGTGGATGACGGGCTGTTCGTGCTCGGGCTGCATCCGGGCGTCGATCCGTGCGCTGCGGTGGACGGACGCCGCCCAGGAGCCGAAGTCGAACTGGTCGCCCTGGGCGCAGGGGCCGTGGATCCACAGGTACTCGCCGAAGTCCAGCGGGCCGTGCGTGCTGATGAGCCGCTTGTAGTCGGTCGGCAACCGCAGCCCGAGCCACTGCTCGACCGCGGCCCAGTCGACGGTGATGGGCACCGGGGGGCGCTCCGGGTCGGGGGTGGCGAAGTCGGCGATGTCCACGGTCACGTGCGGTCCTCCGGTCGGGCCGCCGGGGCGGGCGGCGTGGGTCGCCGGCTCCGGTCCACCGGCGGGGTCGGGCGGCGACCGGCGGGGGTCACCCGGCGTCCGGCGGGGTCGCGCGGCGTCGCAGCCTAGCCGACACCCGACGGGCCGTCAGACGCACCCCGGTACCGGGACCGCCGACCGCCCGGCCCGCCGGGCATTGCCGGGCAGGGTGCAGCCTTGACGATCTCCTGAAATCTGCTCTACAACAGCTATAACAGATTCCGGAGGCGCCATGCTGCTGAGCATCGAACCCGACAGTCCCGTGCCGATCTACCAGCAGATCAGGGACCGCATCGTGGAGGCCATCGCGCGGGGCACCCAGCCGGCCGGGTCGGCACTGCCCTCCACCCGGCAGCTGGCGACGGACCTCGGCATCAACTTCCACACGGTGAACAAGAGCTACGACATCCTCCGACAGGAGGGCCTGGTGCGGATCAACCGCAAGTCCGGCGCGGTGATCCACCGCGACACCGGCAGCGGGCCCCCCGAACCCGGCTATGTGGAGGAGTGGTCGGCCCGGCTGCGGACGCTGCTCGCCGAGGCCGCCGCCCAGGGGCTGGGCCCCCAGGACATCGTCGACCACTGCCGACGGGCCGTCGAGGACTTCACCACCCGCGGAGCACCACCCGGTGCTCCGGACACCGCGGCCGGGCCCGAGACGGCCGGACGGCCGGAACCATCCGCAGCGCCCGGAACCCCGGAGCACGGCAGTGCCCCGGCACAGCGCCCGCAGCCCCCGAAGGAGAGCCGATCATGACCGCCCAGAGCCTGAGTGCGGGGCTCACCGTCCTGTTCGTGGGGGCGGTGCTCTGCGTGATGCCGGCGTTCACCCGGCCCACCCTGCAGTTCGGGGTGCGGGTGCCCCCCGGCCGGACCGGCTCGGAGGTGATCCGCCGCGAACGGCGCGCCTACCACTGGCGCACCGGAGTGCTCGCCCTCTGCTTCACGGTGGCGGCGGTCCTGCTCACCGCCGGCCCGGCATGGCTGGTCGCCCTTGTCGCTACGGCCGAGATCGCCGCCGGGTTCGGTTGCTTCCAGCTCGCCAGGGAGCGGATCACCGCGGCCAAGACCGCCGAGGGCTGGTACGAGGGAACGCGGCAGACGATCACCACCGACACGACGTGGCGCACCGAGCCGGAGAGGTTCCCGCTGCTCTGGGCCGCACCTGCCGTCGCCGTGACCGTCGCGACGCTTGTCGTCGGCATCGTGCGCTACCCGTCCCTGCCCGGCCGGCTGGCCGTCCACTTCGCCGCGACGGGCACCGTCGACCGCTGGGCCGACAAGTCGCTCTGGAGCGCCTTCTCCATGGTGGTGGGCCAGGTGTTCGTCACCGCTGTGATCACCGTGATGCTGCTGCTCACCTACCGCTCCAGGCCCGACATCGACAGTGCGGACGCCGCCGGTTCCACCGCCCGGTACCGCAGGTTCCTGGCGGTGACGGCCCGCGGGCTGCTGCTGCTCGCCGCGCTGATCAACGTCGGCCTGCTGCTCGGAGCGCTCCAGGCCTGGCAGGCCTACCGGCTCACCGGTGCCGCCGCCGCCCTGCCTGCGCTTCCGGTCGCGATCGGCACCGTGGCACTGCTCGTCGTCCTGCTGAGGATGGGTCAGGGCGGCTACCGGCTCCGGGGCGCGGCCCCGGAGGCGGGGGCGGGCTCCGCGACCGGCGTCCCGCGCGACGACGACCGCTTCTGGAAGGCCGGTGTGCTGTACGTCAACCGCAACGACCCCGCCGTGGTGGTCGGCAAGCGGTTCGGCATCGGCTGGACGCTCAACTTCGGCAATCCCTGGGCGTGGCTGCTCCTCTGTGCGATCGTCGCCGTCGCCGCCGGGCTGTCGGCGGCCCGGGGAGGCAGCTGAGCCCCGGTCCCGCACCGCCTGACGGAGCCGCGGTCCGCCGTACCGCAGCAAAGAGTCCCTGTTCGCGGAGTGCCGCGGACAGGGACTCATGTGTGCGCCGGTGCGCTCGTGGGGGTGGTCAGCTGTTGGCGTTGAGGACCGGGTAGTAGCCGCCGGAGTGGCCGCTGGCGGTCGGGTGGTACGACTCCCAGCTCGGCGAGATCACCAGGGAGTGCAGCCAGTCGTCGCCGGAGCACAGCTCATGGCCCTGGAAGGTGGTGCGGACGTCCCCGAAGACGAAGCCATGGGCGGCGGCGCGGCTCGCGATCACGGAGTCCAGGACGTCGGCAGCCTCGTCGATCTTGGTGTGCTTGGTGCTGGAGAGGCCGACGCAGAAGGTGTTGAGGGTGTAGATGCGCGGGTAGCCCAGGACGACCACCTTGGCGTTGGGCGCCTTGGCCCGGATCGCGTTGTAGGTGGCGTCGAGCCGGGCGGGGAGGGTGTTCTGCGCATAGCTCTCGGCCTGGTTCACCCGGGAGACGCAGGTGCTGTCGGAGCCCGTCACGCAGGTGGTCATGACGTCGGAGAACCCTGCGTCGTTGCCGCCGATGGTGAGGGAGACCAGCCCGGTGGAGGAGTTCAGCGGGCCGAGCTGACTGTTGGTCACATCCGTGGTCACCGCGCCCGAGCAGGAGGTGTCGGCGAAGGAGGAGGGGGAGTGCGCGTTCTTCCAGAGGTACGGGAAGGCGCTGAAACTGCGGTGACAGTTACCGCTCGAACTGTCGTAGTTGCCCGCGCCGTTACCGGCCGAGTAGGAGTCACCCAGGGCCACGTACGCCGGCCCGGCGGCATGGGCGGGGCCGGTCATTGCCAGGCCGAAGACCATTGCAAGGATCAGCGTGGCAAGAGCGGACAACGACTTGGTGCGTCTCACGGAACCTCCCTGACAGGAAAGCTGGCTACCACTTAGTAGCAAGCAGGGACCTCTCAGGGGAAGAGTTCATGCCAAAGATTCTTTGCGCGTAGACCGGGGGTTCACCGGAAAGGGGGCCCCAGGCTCGCCGAGGGGTCCGCACCGGGCCTCGCCGGTCGGCACACCGCATCCACTCCCCCGCGCCCCGCCGCGGTCGCAGCGCCCCGGCACGCGACCTGCCGGACCGGCCCGGCCGTGGGCCCGGCCCTGCGAAAAACGCCCATTACGAAGGGTTTTTCCGGGGCCTCGGCGAACGTCCTGCGAAATCCCCTAGCGGGTCAGCGGAAAGCAATGCTGATGATGCAGGATTCTGGATTGGCCCGCACCCGGCTCATCGATTGCGCGACACTTTCCACACCTTTCCGCCCCCGGCCTGACCGAAGGGCGGACCGCCATGGGCAGATCGATGGGAAAAGCTTTACCCGGCCCCGGAAGAAGTACCAGGAAATCCCCTCGGGGCGTGAAAGCACAGGCACCCGGCGCATCCCGGACCCCACCCCGCCGCGCGTGCTCCGGCGGCCGTACGACCCATCTGAGCTGGGCCGTCACAGACGTCCGGCCGGCAGCTGGTCACCGCTCGGCACGCTCTGACGCACCACGTCCCGCCGCCCCTGTCCCGAAACACCCTGCTGCGCAGCACGCCGCCGCAAAGGAATCCACACTTCTCCGCGACATGCGACCTCGCCGCGTTCTCTCTTTCGGCGCCCGCCTTGATCCTCACGGCCGGAGAGCACACGAACAGACAACGCACCGACAGTCGCCGGGCGCGAGCACCCAATCCTCGGATGCAACTCTCCAACAGCAGCTGCGCCCCGATGTTCCGGCAGCGGGAATGACGCGAAGAAACGTCCCTCCGCCAGGCGACAGAACCGTGCCGGCCCGCGCCGGACACCACTGCCCACCGGCCGCCCTCGTGGCCGGCAAACCGTCCCGCTCCCACCGGCGCCGCCGGCCCGCCCGGGGTCCGACCGACCGTCCGCTGGAACGGTTCGGTCGCCTCCGGGCCCGTCAGAAACTGGTGCAGAAGCGGAAGATCGCCCTCGAACACAGGGCGCAGCATCACGGGATCACCGTTCATCCCGATTGTGTTGGTGCCGCGACCGCCCGAGGTCTCCCAGGTTCAGGGATTCCACCCGGGCGGCGAATTGTCAGCGGATTTCGCGACGTCGGATGATTTCCCGGACTTGGCTGATTTCACAGACTTCGCGAATTTCGCGAATTTCGAGCGGTTCGCGGAGTTGTGCACTCAGGGGTGCATCTGCGCACCCTTGAGCACCTTGTCCACCGCATTGCGCGGCCCGTACACAACCACGCCCACCAGATCGAGCTGGTTCCCGCTGACCGCCCGGACAGCCGCCCGGTTGTCCCGGTCATTGCCCGTGCCGAACAGGTCCGAGGTGAAGACGGCCGTCGGCAGTGAGCGGGAGAGCGCCCGGCCGTGCGCGGCCGTCAGCGTCTCCTTGCTCCCCTGGAAGACCAGGACGGGCTGCCGGAACATCGGCAGATACGCGGTGCCGTCGGCGTCCGCGTACGGCTCACCGACCACCTCGGGTGACACGGTGCCGAGTCCGCTGACCAGGAAGGCGGTCACGTTCAGCCGCTGCCAGGGCTCCAGGTCGTCACGCAGCAGTACAGCGATCTTGGTGTCGAAGCGGACCGGCGCAGTGGGGCTGCCGGTCGTGGTGCCGGCCCCGGTCTCGCTCGCGGTCCCGGTCTCGTCCTTGGTTCTCATGCTTCAAGACTCCGGCGTGCGCCCCATCCCGGTCTTGTACGTTCTTTGCGTGACGTCCAGCCCGGAGATCTCTGCCTGGCGCCCGCCGGTCGCGGGCGTCATGGAGGTCTTCCACGCCCACTTCACCGAGCACGCCTACCCCATGCACGTCCATGACACCTGGACGCTGCTGATCGTCGACGACGGCGCGGTCCGCTACGACCTGGACCGCCATGAGCGCGGCACCCCCAGGGACACCGTCAGCCTGCTGCCGCCGCAGGTCCCGCACAACGGCTCGCCCGCGACCCCGCACGGCTTCCGCAAGCGGGTGCTCTACCTCGACACGACGCGGCTGGACGAGAGCTTCATCGGGCCGGCGGTCGACGGCCCGGACCTCACCGATCCCGTTCTGCGCAGACGTGTCGGACAGCTGCACACGGCGCTCGCCGACCGGGGGGAGGAGTTCGAGGCGGAGTGCCGTCTGGCCTTCGTCGTCGAGCGCGTGCGCGAGCATCTGCGACCCCGGGCGGCCGTCGGCGGCGCGGGGCCCGGACGCGGTGTCGCCGAGGACCTGCGCGACCTCCTCGACGCGCGGCTGCTCGACGTCATCACCCTGGAGGAGGCCGCCCGCCAGGTCCACGCCCACCCCACCCACCTGGTCCGTGCCTTCAGCGCCGCGTTCGGTATCGCCCCGCACCAGTACGTGACCTCCCGCCGCGTCGACCTGGCCCGCCGTCTGCTGCTGGCCGGACAGCCGCCCGGCGAGGTGGCGACCGCCGCCGGGTTCTACGACCAGTCCCATCTCACCCGGCACTTCAAGCGGATCGTGGGCACCACCCCGGGCCGGTACGCCCGCACCGGGCTTCTCAGCCGCCCCCGGGCCGGCCGGGGCTGACGCCCCGCCGGACGGCGCTGTCGGTGGCTCCCCTGGCGACCGCTGATTCCGCCCCGCACACGACCCGGGTGGTCGGCCCCGAGCCTGCGCGGGCCCATCCAGTCGCCCGGTCGCCCTGTCACCGCCGGCCGTGCCCCGCCGGGCCGGAACGCCACCGGGCCGGAACGCCGCCGCGTGACGCGGCCCGGCGGCCCGGCGCTCCCCGGTCAGTACCGCTTGAGAGCGATCCCGTTGGCGACCTCGTCGAAGTCCGCGAGGGAGGGGTCGGGCTCGGCACCGGAGAGCTGGGCCTCCATCCGTGCCCGGTTGGTGAGCGCCAGCTGCTGGTTGCCCGTGACGTACTCCCGCAGTTCGCGCTCGTAGCGGGCGAAGGCCACCCGGTGGTCGCCGCCTGCCGCCCTGAGTTCGCCGGCCAGCACATAGGCGCCCACCATCGCCATGCTGGTTCCCTGGCCGGACAGCGGCGATCCGCAGTACCCCGCGTCGCCCAGCAGCACGACGCGGCCCTGCGACCAGCTGTCCATCCGGATCTGGCTCATGGAGTCGAAGTGGAAGTCAGGCGCCTCCCACATGTGCTCCAGGGCCTTGGGCCACACCCAGCCGGCCCGGGCGAAGCGGTCGGCGAGCAGGCGGCGCTGAGCCGGGACGTCCCGGTGGTCCAGCTGCAGCGGCTCGGGGGACTCGAATCCCATGTACACCCGGGACTCGCTGTTGTCCCGTGCGCTCATGACCCCGCCGCCCACCTCTGCGCCCTGCTGGAACATCTGCCAGTGGTCCAGGCCGAGGAAGTTGGGGGCGCTGAAGACCGCCAGATAGGTGCCGAGGTGGTGGATGTAGTCCGCCTCGGGGCCGAAGGCCAGGCGGCGCACGTTGGAGTGCAGCCCGTCGGCGCCCACCACCAGGTCGAAGTCCCGGGGGGCGTTGCGTTCGAAGGTCACCCGCACTCCGTCGGCGTGCTGGTCGAGCGCGGTGATCGAGTCGTCGAAGAGGTACTCGACGTCCTTCCGGGCGGCACGGAAGAGCAGGTCGGCGAGGTCGTCCCGCATGACCTCCACATCGGGACTGTCCAGCTCACCGCCGGTGAAGGTGCGCTCGCTGGTGCTGAACAGCTCGGTCCCCTCGGCGTCCACCATGGTCAGACCGCGCATCCCGGTGGTGAGGCCGCGCAGCTCGGCCGCGACCCCCATCCGCTCGGCGACCTCCAGCGCCGGTCCCCGGACGTCGACCGCCTGGCCTCCCGGGCGCAGTGCCGGCGCCCGCTCGACCACCGTCACACGGAAGCCGTAGCGGGCCAGCCAGTGGGCGAGCGCGGGACCGCCCACACTGGCGCCGGAGATGAGGATCGTGGTGTTCAGCATCGGGGGCTCCGCTTCTGCCGCTCGGGCGTCTCGCTCGCGGAGGCGTCTCCCCCGCGGCGGACCCAGCTTCGGCGGCGGGGCTGACCGTCGCGTCACCGTTGGCTGACAGCCGGCTGACCGGGCCCGGGACGGCGTCCTCCGGGCGGCCGCAGAGGTCGCGTGCCGCCCGTCGCAGGGACCCCCGGGCAGTCGGGGATGCGCCGAAAGCGCCGGTGGGGGGTCGCCGGGCCGTACGGCGGCGTGCCGGGTGCGAGCGCGGACCGGCGGCAGGGGAGACTGGTGGCCGCTCTGATCACCCGCATCCCAACTGATCAACGGAGGCACTGTGGACACCTGGGCGACCTGGACCACCCAGGGCATCATCGCCGGGGCCGGCGGGGCGACGACCGTCGAAGTCGGCGTCATCACCGGCGATCTGACCGTGCACACCATGTGGGCCGACGAGGAGGCCCGGGTCACCGTGCAGTACACGGGCGCCAGCGACTGGTACACGTTGCAGGGCAGCCCGGTGCCCGCCCCCGACGAGGCCACCGGCCGTGCCATCCACCAGCAGGCCGTACGCGCCGTGCAGGCCGGCGGCGGGGCGGTGGTGGGACCGCTCGACTGATCCGGTGGCGGCACCGCCACCCCGCACGAGGAAGGGTCAGCTGCTGCGTCGGCGGTGCAGCAGCAGCTGTACCTCGGGGGCGGGCGACGGCGGACCGTTCGAGGATCACGGACGCCGCCGCCTCCGCGGCCCGGGCAACCCGCCCGTCGCCGGCACCGGCGCCACGGCCGCCGTGAGGACCCGCCCGCACGGGGCAAGCCCGCAGCCTGTGCCCGCATCGCGCCAGGTACGGACGGACCTCGCCGCACCGCGCCGCCGCGAGCCGCACGAGGAGGGCCGTCACCGCATCACACCTGGCCCGGGCGTCCGGTCCCCCCGTCCCGGGCCGGGTGTGGAGGCCGGCCACCGCGGCAGCGGTGGCACGGCGGCCCTAGGACGCGGTCACCGGGGTGACGCTGAAGACGTTGGAGCAGACCCGCAGCGCGGCCGGTACCAGCGCCGACCGGAACGACCCCGGCGGGAAGACCCGCAGTGAGGAGCCGGTGGCCCGGCAGGGTCCGCCGATGGGGCCGTTGGTGGTGTGCACCACGGCGACGGCGGTCCTGCCGGAGCGCAGAGTCACCGTCCCGAACGACTGACCGCTGCGCGTCGCGGCGGCGCCGATCTGCCGGTTTGCACGGTCGAGGACGCTGACGCCGGGGTAGCCCCGCATCACACAGGTGCGGCTGCTGCGGTTGGTGAACCTGATCGGCCAGTGGAGCTGTCCGGCCCCGACGTCCCGGCTGCCCATGGAGAGGCGGAGGTCGGCGACCGTACAGGTGCGCACGGCGGAACCGGCCGCATGTGCGGGGACGGCGCCCGCGAGGGCACCGCCGAGGCCGAGCAGCGCGGCACTGCCGACTGCGGCGAAACGACGGGCGATGGTCGGGACCACGGCACACACCTCCAGATGGAGAGGGATTCGCAGGTGCACGGTTCAGGGGACGCCTCACCTGCCGGCCACGGTTCCACAGATCCGGCATTCCGGACACCTCAGGACGCCGGACGGCGCACGACGACGCGAGCGCCGGCGCCGGAACCGACGCCGGCACGGGTACGGCCCCGGCGGAGTGCCGGGGCCGCGTCGTCACCGCCCGGAGACGTCCGGGACGTCCGGGAACGTCCGGGTGTCAGCCGATCACATGCGTGTTGAACGTCAGCTTCGGGCTGGCGTTGGCCGCGAGCCCGTGCACCTGGTCGGGCCACCAGCCGCCGGCCACCGGGTCCACGCTGCCGTACACGGGGTCGGCCGGACCGGCGGTGCCGCGGGTGCAGGTGCCGTCGGACTCACCGGGGACCTTCACCCAGAGGAAGGCGTCCAGCAGCGGGGTGCCGGTGTTCGCCGTCGGCCGGGTGCCCACCCCGCGACCGGGCGGGTTGCACCAGGTCTGCGCGTCCGGGTAGGAGGTGCCGGCCGCCGGGGTCCAGGGGCCGAGCCCGTTGCGGCTGCTGTCGATGACGAAGTGCGGAAGGTCGGCGTCGGCCGGGACGTGCGCGGTGTACCAGGCGTCGGCGTCGGCCGCGGGCCAGTACTGGTTGGCGCAGTCGGCGGAGGTGGCACCGGGGGTGTGGCCCAGGTACCAGACGCACTTGGCCACCTGGGTTCCGTAGCGCACCAGGTCGCTGTCGGTCTGGTAGTTGGAGACGTTGAGGAAGAAGCCCCGGGCGTCCGCGATACCGCCGTCGATCAGCAGCTGCGCCATGGTGCCGGTGTTCTGCCAGGCGCTGTGGCCGGCGTCCAGGTAGACGGTGGCGGCTGACCGCTGCTCAAGCTCCTTGGCGGCGCCGCTGATCTCGGCCAGCCGCTGGGTCTGCTGCTCCGCCGTGCCGCCGCAGTAGGCGGGGCTCAGCGCGAGGCCGTCCGGCTCCAGCACGACGACGGTGCGGTGGCTGCCGATGCCCTTGGCGAGCGCGTCGATCCAGGCGGCGTACTCGGTGGAGTTCGCCGCGCCACCGGCGGAGTACTGGGAGCAGTCCCGGCCGGGGACGTTGTAGGCGACCGCCACCGGGGTCTGGCCCTGGCGTGCCGCCTTCTGCTGCAGCTGGGCCATGGCGGCGGTGGTGTCCGCCGGGTCGGCGGTGCCGTTGAACCACTGGGCCACCGGCCACGAGGCGAGTTCCGCCATCGCGGTGGCGTCCTTGTAGTCCCCTGCCTTGAGGTCGGTGACGGCCTGCTGGGCCGCCCTGCTGTGGAGGTCGACGTAGAAGTGGCTGCCGGAGGGCAGTCCGCGGTCGGGGCCCGGACGGGGGGCCGGGGTGGCATCGGCGGTGGCCGTGGCGGTGGCGCAGAGCACGACGGCTGCGGCGGCTGCCGTCAGGCCCTTGGCGATACGGGTACTGCGCACGCGGTCTCTCCTCGGGTGGGTGGGAGCGCTTCCACGATGAGGACACGGATGCGGGCCCTACGGCCTTTGACTCGTGGAAGGTGTCGATGCGTTCGAAATGCCGGTTCATATAAAGCCAGTGGCCTGTCATGGCGTCAAGCGGGGAGTCGCCTTAACTTCTCGAACGACGAACGCCCGAAGGAGCATGGACGGGTTTCTCGTGGGAGCGCTCCCGCGAGCCCTGCAGGTCCTACCATCGAGACATGACCCGACGACATTGATCCTCATCTCGGCGGCGGCTGGCCCGCGGCCTCTACGCCTATGCGTTCGCCGAGGACTTCGTCCTCCTCTACCCCGTGTATGCGGTGCTCTTCGCCGACCACGGACTCTCGGACGCACAGATCTCCTCACTGTTCGCCCTCTGGTCGGCCACCGCCGTGCTGCTCGAGGTGCCGACCGGCCTGTGGGCCGACTCCGTCTCCCGGCGGCTGCTGCTGACGGTCGCTCCGCTGCCGGTGGCCGCGGCCTGGGCCCTGTGGACGTTCGCACCCTGCTACACCTCCTTCGCCCTGGGCTTCGTCCTCTGGGGCGTCGGCGGATCGCTCCGCTCCGGGACCCTGCAGGCCCTGGTGTACGAGGAACTCGCCACCCTGGGCGCCACCGCCGACTACGCCCGGCTGATCGGACGCTCCCAGGCCGCCGCCACCACGGCGGCGACGGCCGCCACCGCCCTGGCCGCCCCGGTGCTGGCGCTCGGCGGCTACCAGGCCGTCGGACTGGCGAGCATCGCCGCCACCCTGCTGGCGGTTCCGGTGGCGCGGGCGCTGCCCGAGACCCGCGTCCGCCGCACACCCGGCCGGCGCGGAGACGCCACCGGGGCGCTGCGCGACGGCCTGGCCCAGCTGCGGCGGGGCCCGGTGCTGCGGCGGCGGCTGGTG